>JBJTJO010000243.1:0-10696 GCA_046095965.1 Planctomycetaceae bacterium | reverse complement strand
GAGGTCGAGCTGGATGCCCGTGATGCCGTTCTGCGAGCCGGCGATCTTGAAGTCCATGTCGCCGTAGTGGTCCTCGTCACCGATGATGTCGGTGAGGAGCACCCACTTGTCCTCGGACTGCTTCACGAGGCCCACCGAGATGCCGGCGACGGGATGGGAGATCGGCACTCCCGCGGCCATGAGGCCGAGGGTGGCGCCGCAGACGCTCGCCCTCGAGCTCGAGCCGTTCGACTCGAGGATGTCGGAGATCACGCGGATCGTGTAGGGAAACACGTCCGGATCGGGCAGCACCGGCTTCACGCTCCGCTCGGCGAGGGCTCCGTGGCCCATCTCGCGCCGTCCCGGACCGCGGATCGGCCGGCATTCGCCCACCGAGTAGGACGGAAAGTAGTAGTCGAGCATGAACTTCTTCGAGTACTCGTCGATGAGGCCGTCCACCCGCTGCTCGTCCCGGCCGGTGCCGAGCGTGATCGTCACGAGGGCCTGCGTCTCGCCGCGCTGAAAGAGAGCCGAGCCGTGCACGCGGGGCAGGAGATCCACCTCGCAGTGCAGGGGGCGGAGCGAGTTGTAGTCACGGCCGTCGGGCCGCCTGCCCTCGAGGATGTTCTCGCGGACGGCCTGCTCCTCGAGCGCGTGCCAGACATGGGCGAAGTCGGCGTCGCTGATGCCCCCCGCCTCGCCTGGCTTGAAACCGAAGGCCGGCTCGGTCGGGGCGACCTGGGCCTTGGCCTTCTCGCGGAGGGCCTTCACGGCCTGGCCACGGTCGTGCTTGCCGGCGATCGCCTTGGCCGCCTTGAGGTCGGCGAGGTAGCCGCTCGTGAGCGTGGCCCGGAGGTGCGAGTAGTCGGCGAGGACGTACTCCTTCTTCGGCTTGCCCGCCACGCGGACGAGCTCCTCCTGCATCTCGCAGATCGTGCGGATGATGCGGTGGGCCTCGGTGAGCGCCTGGAACATCCGGTCCTCGGGCATCTCGCGGGCGAAGCCCTCGATCATGAGGACGGCGGTGGGGCTGCCCGACACCACGAGGTCGAGGTCGCTCTCCTCGAGTTGGTCCTGCGTGGGGAAGGGCACGAACTGCCCGTCGATCTGGGCCAGCCGCACGCTGCCCAGCGGTCCGCGGAACGGCAGCGGCGAGATGCAGAGGGCCGCCGACGCCCCGATCATCGCGAGGATGTCGGGATCATTCTGCCGGTCGGCGGCCAGCACGTTGGCCTGCACCTGGACCTCGTCGAAGAAGCCCTCGGGGAAGAGTGGGCGGATGGGCCGGTCGATGAGCCGGCTCGTGAGCGTCTCCTTGAGCGTGGGCCGGCCTTCCCGCTTGAGGAAGCCGCCGGGGAACTTGCCCGCCGCGGCGACCCGCTCGCGGTAGTCGCAGGTGAGGGGGAAGAAGTCGATGCCGGGCCGAGGGGCGCCGGTGGCCGTGGCCACGAGCACGACGGTGTCGCCGTGGCTCACGAGCACGCTGCCCGCCGCCTGCTTGGCGAGGAATCCGGTCTCGATCGCCAGGGTCTGCCCGCCGATGGTGCGTTCAACGCGATGTTTCATGGTCGTGTTCCTTTGTCGTGAAAGTCTGTCGTGAAAGTCGGGTGATCGTGGAATTCCGGAGTCTGAGGTCGTCCATCTCGGCACCGGGCCGACGACTGGACACGGTTTGTCGGTCACGGGACGACGGTGTCCCGCCGAAACCACTCCGTGCCGCCTGCGCCCGCCCTGCGGGGAGACCTGCACCAACCGACGCCGACCGCGGTCTTCGTCCGCAACGGGCCGGCCACTTCCGTGGCCGGGGCCGCTTACTTGCGGATCTCGAGTTTCCTGATGATGTCGAGATACCGCTGCGGAGCGACGCGCTTGAGATAATCCAGAAGCCGGCGGCGGCGGCTCACCATCCTGAGCAGGCCGCGACGGCTGGCGAAGTCTTTCGAGTGCTTCTTGAAGTGATCCGTGAGTTCGGTGATCCGCCCCGTGAGCAGGGCGATCTGGATCTCGGCGGACCCGGTGTCGGCGGTTCCCCGCCGGTGGGCACCGATCAACTCCTTTTTCCGGTCTTTCGTGAGCGTCATCAGCCGAAAGGCCACCCGTCCACGGGCGGCGTCGATTGTTGGAACGAGGTTTCTACCCGCGGGAGTCTAGCGGAGCCTCCGGGAATTGCAACTGGTCAGGCTTTCCCGCCGCGACGGGAGCGGCCCGTGCCCTCGGGCGTGTGGACCACGTCCCAGGCCAGGCCGAGCTTTTCCAGCGCCAGGATGACCCAGTAGGTGGGGTCGAATTCCCACCACTTGTGACCGTGGGCGGCCATCCGCTGGTGGGCGTGGTGGTTGTTGTGCCAGCCCTCGCCGAAGGCGAGCAGCCCGACCCACCACAGGTTCGTCGAGTCGTCGTCGCTGTCGTAGTTGCGGTAGCCCCACATGTGGGTCGCCGAGTTCACGAACCAGGTGACGTGGAACACGATCACCATCCGCACCGCGAGGCCCCAGACCAGCCAGGAGATGCCGGTGAAGCGGTCATGGAGGAGCCAGCCGGACGCGAGCAGGGCCGCGCCGATGAGGAAGTGCCAGAGCAGGAACGTCTGGTGGAGGAAATGGACGCCGGGGTCCTTGGCGAGGTCGGGCGCCCAACGCTTGCGGTGGGCCGCCAGTTCCTCGGCCGTGTGGCTCGGGAACAGCCAGAGCATGTGGGCCCACAGGCCGCCGTCCCGGGGCGTGTGCGGGTCGCCGTCGTGGTCGCTAAACACGTGGTGCTTGCGGTGGTTGGCCACCCAGTCGAGCGCCGAGCCCTCGCCGGAGATGCCGCCGAGGAACTCGAAGACGAACCGCACGGGCCGGTAGGTCTTGAAGCTCCCGTGGGTGAGGAGCCGGTGATAGCCGAGGCAGACGCCGAGGCCGCCTGTCACCCAGTAGAGGACGAGGCAGATCGCGAGCCCCGACCAGGTGAAGAAGAACGGCGCGGCCAGCGCCGCGAGGTGGACGCCGCCGATCCAGATCACGACCGGCCAGTCGAGATTGGACCAGCCCGCGCGGGGCCCGTCGTGCCGCGGTTCGGGCGCGGCTGCGCGACGAATCGCGGCCGCATCGGGCGCGGTCACGTCGGTGGCGTCGAGTTCGGAGAGTTCTGCGAGGGCATCGGTGGGCGTCATGGCGTGGGGTTTCCGTGGGGCAACGACGTCGGCACGATACTGTGACCGCTCCGCGCCGGTTTGCCAGCGCGACCGCCGCCGTTTTTCAGTCTGCTCCGCGTCAAAAAACGGTCAAAAACCTCCGCCGGCGGCTGTCCGGCCGACGCGGGGCGTGCGGTCGGCCGGCTCTCCCCCCGCGGGAAGGACTGACATGAGCCACGAGCCCGGGCCGGACGAGGGCACGTAGACCGCGCCCGAGGGCGCGAGCAGCCAGGCGAGCCGCTCGGGGGGCACGACTCCCGCCGGGGCCTCGAGCAGCGGCCGACCGGCCACCACCGCGAGCGCCCCGCCGAGCCGTGGCGTTCCGGCCAACTCGATGCCGCGGCCGTCGATCCGCACCTCGCATCCGGCCGCGTCGAAGGCCGATGCGACGTCGGGCGTCGGGCCGACGTAGGCCGCGCCGGCCCGGCACCCCAGCGTCGTCACGAGGGCCTCGAGCAGGCGCCGGTCCGCGTGGCCGGCCCCCGCCTCGCAGGCGAATCGGGCCGCGGTGAGTCGCCCGTCGCGCCATTCGATGCCGTGCACGGGAATGTCCATCGTGCCGGTCGCGCCGGCGTGGAGGGGCGCGGTGCAGGCGGCGAGATCGACGCGCTCGACCCGTCCCGACGCGGTGCCGGACCAGCAGCCATCCACGCATGTCGCCGCGAGCCGGCCGTGCGCCGCGGCCGCAACACCGAACGGCAGGGCGGCGACCGGCCCCCGCGCCGCGACCGCGGCGACGATCGCCCATGGCACCGGCTCCGCGCCCGAGGCCTCGATAACGACGCGATCGCTCCCCGTGCCGTCGCCGCCGGTCCGCACGATCCGCACCTCGTCGGCGCCGTCGTCGGCGTGCCGCCGGACCACGCGGAGCGCACGGGCCCCGGCCTGCGTGACGCACTCGATGCGGATCGCGCCCAGCGGCTGCCGTGTCGCGTGGCCTCCCGCGCCGGGCACCTCCCACGCGAAGTCGGCCACGTCGACGACCACGTCGCGGCGGAACCGCGCCCCGCGCCAGAGCCACTCGCCGGCCAGGCCGGCGAGGACCGCGGCGCCGGCCGGATCGCAGCCCAGCGAGCCGATCCGCAGCCGCACCTCGGTGGGCGACGTCTCCACGTCCACCGCAGACACGGTGAACGCGGGCCGGCCGTCGGCGGCCGCGAGCGCGCAGCCGCGGGCGCGGACGGAGCCGGGCAGCGGGTGCTCGACCGACGCGATGGCGATCGGCAGGCCGAGGGCCTGCTCCCATTCGCACCGGATCGCGTCGCGGTGCGTGGCCGAGTGCCGGTGAACGGCCCAGCCCACGAGCGCGGCGCAGGGCAGCAGCCCGACGAGCACGAAGGCGGCGCGTGCGAAGCGGATGCGGCGGGCCGAGCGGGGGATGAACATCCGTGTGTCCCAGCGTGGGGCGTCGTTTTCCGGCGTGCGACGTGGTTTCGCTGCGTGCGGCCGTCCGTGGCCCGATCCGCTACCGGCTCCGGGCGAGGTCGTGGTAGAGGTTCCAGCGGGCCCGCATCTCCTCGACGCTGTCGCCCCCGACCTGGTCCACGAGCGCCGCCGCCACCTCGAACGCGACGACGTTCTCGACGATCACGCTGCAGGCGCTCACGGCGCAGACGTCGCTCCGCTCGTAGGCCGCCTCCTCGGGCGCCTTCGAGCGGAGATTCACCGACTCGAGCGGCTTGCGGAGCGTGGCGATCGGCTTCATCGCGGCCTTCACCACGAGCGGCTGGCCGTTCGTCGTGCCGGCCTCGAGGCCGCCGGCGTTGTTCGTGGGCCGTGTGAAGCCGAGTTGTGGGCCGCCGCGGGTGGCGGCGTCGTAGTGGATCGGGTCGTGCACCTCGGACCCGCGGCGGCGGGCGGACTCGAAGCCCATGCCGATCTCGACTCCCTTGATCGCCTGCACGGCCATCACGGCCTGCGCGAGCCGGCCGTCGAGCTTGCGGTCCCACTGGGCGTGGGTGCCGAGGCCGATCGGCAGGCCTTCCACGCGGACCTCCGCGATGCCACCGAGCGTGTCCCCCTCCTTGCCGACGGTGTCGATGAGGGCCGTGACCGCGGGATCCTTCTCGGGATGCAGCGAGTAGATCGCACTCGCGTCGCGGATCGCGCGGAGTTCGGGGATCGCGCCTTCCCGGCCGCCGAGCACGACGCCGCCGAGCTCGGTCACCCCGCCGGCCACCTCGATGCCGAAGACGGCGAGCAGCTGGCGGGCCAGCGCGCCCGCGGCGCCGCGGGCCGCCGTCTCGCGGGCGCGCGCGCGTTCCAGGACCGCGCGGACGCCGCCGAGGTGCTTGACCGCGCCGGCGAGGTCCACGTGGCCGGGCCGCGGCCGCTCGACCTCCTCGAGCCGCTCGAGCTTGGCGTCCTTGTTGATCACCTCGAGCGCCAGCGGGCTGCCGAGCGTGACGCCCTTCCAGAGGCCGGAGAGAAACGTGACGGTGTCGGTCTCGATCCGCTGCCGTCCACCGCGACCGTAGCCCCCCTGCCGGCGGCGGAGTTCGCCGTCGATCGCGGCGGCATCCACCGCGAGCCCCGCGGGAAAACCGTCCACGAGGGCCACGAGGGCAGGTCCGTGCGATTCGCCGGCGGTCCAGTAGCGGAGCATGGGATGTGCAGGGGGGTGAACGGGCAGAAAGCGGCCGCACGGCCAACGGGACGAGTGTAGTTCCGCCGTGGGCGGCCCCCTAGGCCAGAACCTCGGCCGCACGGCCCGTCGTGACCATCCTCCCCCGGGGCGCGGCCGGAGGGGCCGGGCCATGATCCGGTCGATGATTCGCTCAACGCCGGGCCGTCATGGCGCTGCCGTCCCTGGCGCCACGGCCAGCGATTCCACGTAGTCGATGAGGCTCGCAAACTGGCCGAGCGTGAGGTCCGCCGCCAGCCCCTCGGGCATCACGCTCGAGGGAAGCTTCTTCCGTTCCTCGATCGACTCCTTGGGGATCCTGTGCTCCACGCCCTGGCCGTCGCGGAGCGAAAGCGCGTCGGCGGCCTCGCTCGTCACGAAGCCGATGAGCGACCGGCCGTCGTCAAGCGCGAGCACCGTGGTCGCGAAGCCCTGGGCGATCGACTTGTTGGGCAGGAGCACGCTCTCGGCGAGCTGCCGGCGGTTGTAGATTCCGGCCGCGTTGGCGAGCGACGGCCCCAGGCCGGCGCTATCCACGCCGGCGGCGTGGCACGACACGCACTTGAGCGACACGAACAGCTCCGCGCCCACGGCCCGGTCGCCCCGCCGCTCGTCGATGAGTTTCAGCACCTCGTCGATCTTGCGCGCGGCGATCTTCGGTCCCATGTCGGCCGCGATCTCCCGCATCTTCACCGGATCGATGCCGAGTTTCGCGAGCGCCTCGGCCGCGGCCTTGGCGAGGGTGGCATCCGCCTGCTGCTCGGCCGCCGCCACGAGGTTCAGCGCCAGCACCCGCGACCCCGTCCGCACGCTGGCTGCGACGAGCGCGAGCCTGCGCCCGGGGTCGCGATCCCATGCGGCGGCGAGCCGCGCCGCCGCATCGCCACGGACGCTGCTCTTGGCGGCGCTCGCCCCGGCCACGGCCAGAAGCACGTCGTCAGCAAGGCCGCGCTGGCCCGGCCCCGCATCGGCCGCGTCCTCGACCGCGGCGGGGTCGAGCGCGGCGGCCCGGCTCCCGCGAGCGGCCGTCCGGGCCTCCGCCACGAGGTTGGCAGGCAGGGACGCGGCCTCGACCGCGAGCACGGCATCGAAGAGCGGCCGGATGGCACGTGGCGACGCGCTGCGGGCGAGCAGGCGGATCGCACCCAGCCGCCCATTCGGCGGCGCGTCGGCCGCGGCGGCGGCCGCACCAATGCCCGCGACGAGGTCGTCGGGCGGAGTCGCATCGGACAGTTCGAGGAACGTCACGACGGCGGGCATCGATCCTTCCCGATCCCGCAGGGCCGCGAGCGTCGCCTCGGCATCGAACCGATGAAGCCCGAGCGTGCGGGCGAGGCCCGGCAGTTCGGCGACGGGCGTCGTCGCGACCGCGGCCACGAGGGCGTCGCGGAGCCGTGGTGATGCGTTCCACACCTCCATCGCGTAGTACGGCCCGCGGGTGTCGGGCCGCGTGCCCCAGCTGTCTCCCTTCCAGGCCGACTCGCGCCGCCACAGCCGCGCCGCGGCCCAGGCGAGGTCGCCCCGTTTCGCGGCATCGGTGGCGGTGGCAAGCCGCGCGATCACCGCATCGGCCGCCGCCTCCGCATGCACTTCGCCGAGCACGCGGGCGGCGGCGCGATGCACCGCCGGTGACGTCCCTCGGGCATCGAGGATGCTGCCGCAGGCCGTGATCACGGCCTGCGGATCGAGCGTGGCCAGCCGCACGGCCCCCTCGACTGCGGTGTGAGCCACGATCGGGTCGGCATCGGCAGCCACGGGCAGGATGCGGGCCGCTGCCTCGGCCCGCCCCGTGCGGACCAACGCCACGACGGCTTCCTTGCGGGTGCGGGGATCGGTCGATGCGAGTGGGGGCCCGAGCACAGCGAGCGGCACGTCGCCGCCGCCGGCGGCCAGATCGCCCAGCGCCCGCACGGCCCAGGCCGCGATCGTCGGGTCGGCCGTCAGCTGGGCGAGCACCGGCACCGCGGCCGATTGCTTCCCGAGCGCGAGCGTGAACACCGCCGCCACGCGGGTGGCCTGCCGCGCCTGGGCGTCAGCCGCCAGGCCCTCCAGTGCGGCCGACGCTTCGGGCACGAGCCCGCGCGCGAGCAGCGCCCGCTGCGCCTCCAGCCGGAGCCGGTGGCTCGGGCCGGCGAGCACCTCGAGGAGTTCCCCGGTCGAGGCCGTCATGCAATCGGGGCAGGAGATCGCCGCCGCGGCCGTGGGCCGCACGCGGGCGATGAAGCCCACGTCCGGGCCCTGCCAGGTGAAATTGCCCCCGCGCCAGCTCGCCACATAGCAGTTGCCGATCGCATCGACGTCGAGGTCGGTCGGCCGGGTGATGCCGATGAAGGGCTCCTGCTGCGCCTCGAAGCCGGCCCCGCGGGCCGCGAGTGGATGCCGGTAGATCTCGCCCCTGCCCCAGTCGCAGGTGAACGGCGCGTCGTTGAACGCCGTCGGCATCCAGGGTTCGTCGATCCAGCAGCCGCCGGTGCCCGAACCGCCGCCGTAGTCGGCCAGCGGGGCCACGATCTCGTCGGCGAAGTGCATGTAGCGGCGCGGATAGCCGTGATCCTCGAGGCCGGTGAAGGCGTGCAGCCGCACGTTCCAGCCGCCGCCGTCGTTGGTGTTGTCGCGGGTGATCATGTCGAGCAGCGGCCCCACCGCCACCTCGAGGGTGTTGCGGGTGCCGCGGGCGAAGAGGTCGAGCCCCGATCCGTCGGGCCGGAACCGCACCACGCCGCCGCCGCGAAGCTGCACCGTGCGGCCATCGTTGCCCTCCGCGGCCATGAAGCCGAAGTCGCCGATCGCGGCGTAGATCCAGCCATCGATGGCGAGCGTGAGCCCGTTGGACGTGTGGTCCGCGGGCCGCTGCGAATAGTCGAAGGCGATGCCCGACACGAGCCGGTGGCCGGCCTGGTCGTCGGCCACGCCGTCGCGGTCGGCATCGGCGAAGGCCGTGACGTGTGGCGGATGGAGCACGACGAGCCGGCCGTCCACCCAGACGATCCCGCGCGGGCTGTCGAGGCTGGTCACGAACGTCTTCACCTCGTCGGCCGCGCCGTCACCGTCGGTGTCGCGGAGCCGGAGGATGCGGCCCCGGTCCGGGTCGCGGCCGAGCGAGCCGTTGCCGTCGCTCGACACGAAGAGCGTGCCGTCGGGGGTTGCCGCGACGAATACCGGATAGTTGGCCTGGGCCGGCGTGGCGAAGATCGTGGCCGTGAAGCCCTCCGGCACCCGCACGTCGCGCACGAGCGCCGCGGCCTGCTCGGAACGGGATTCGGCCGCCATCGCGGCGGAACAGGCGAGGAGGAGCCAGCACAGATCGCGGATCATGGGGCGTTTCCGAGGAGACCGTTGGATCGCGATGCCATGGGGGAGCCGATCGACATACGATAGTGCGCACCACGGGGATGCAGCGCCGGATCGACGAAAACCCCACGAGAATCATGCCCTGGTGCCCTGCGTTGGCAAGCCAGGCTGCGACGCCGACGAGTGACCTCGACGGCCCGCCGGGGGACATCGGCACGTGGCTCGGGGCGGCGGTGCCGGCGCTCGGCTACGGCAGGTGGCTCGTGAGCAGGCGGCAGGCTTCGAGGTATTTGTCGCGGGTCTTCGCCACGACGGCGGCGGGCAGGTCCGGCGGCGGGCTCGCCTTGTCCCAGCCGCTCGACTCCAGCCAGTCGCGGACGAACTGCTTGTCGAACGAATCGGGCACGCGGCCTTTCCCGGCGTCGGCCGCCGGCCAGAAGCGGGAACTGTCGGGGGTGAGCACCTCGTCCACGAGGATCACCGAGCCGTCCGGCAATCGGCCCCACTCGAACTTCGTGTCAGCGAGCACGATGCCCCGCGCGGCCGCGTGCTCGGCGCCCCTGCGGTAGACCTCGAGGCTCCTGTCGCGGAGCTCGGCGGCGAGGGTCGGGCCGATCGCGGCGGCCATGGTGTCGAAGGAGACGTTCTCGTCGTGGCCGCTCGCGGCCTTCGTGGCCGGCGTGAAGATCGGCGCGGGGAGCCGCGCGCCGGCCTCGAGGCCTGGCGGCAGCGGCACGCCGCAGACGGTGCCCGAGCGGCGATATTCGGCGAGCCCGGAGCCGGCGAGCCAGCCGCGGACGACGCACTCGAACGGGATCACCTCGGCCCGCCGCACGAGCATCGTGCGGCCGCGGAGCGGCGCGAGGTCGATGTCCGCGGGCAGACCCATCGCATCGACGTCGGTCGTGAGCAGGTGGTGGGCGATGGGCGCGGGGCCGCTCGCGAGCAGGTCGAACCAGAACCGCGAGATCGCGGTGAGCACCTTCCCCTTGTCGGAGATCGGTGTGGGCAGGATCCAGTCGAAGGCGCTGATCCGGTCGGTGCTCACGATGAGCAGCGCGTCGCCGAAGGCGGGCGACGTGAAGCGGTAGCAGTCGCGAACCTTTCCGCGGACGGGCGGCCCGAGGGGAAGATCGGTGGACGTGACGGCGGCGCTCATGGCGAGAGTTGTAGGGCAAGGGCCGGGAAGGCCCAAGTGTGAGCGCGCGGAATGCGAGCTGCGATCCGGTCCGGCCGCGGCGGAGGTGGGTGGTGGGCCACGGTGTGCAGACTGCCAGTCTGCACCGACGCGCTCCGCGGAGGCAGTGAAGTGCGGAGTGTGCCGTTGCGGCGCGGAGGTGGCGTCGCATGTCCGGTGTAGGTGCAGGTTGTTCAACCTGCACCCGGTTGCGACCAGCATGCGGGTGGGATAGTGGTGAGCGACGTTGATTGGCCGCGGCGGAGTGGGGGGGTGGGCCCCCGGGTGCAGACTGCCAGTCTGCACCGACCCCGGAACGTAGCCGCGGATTGGTAATCTGCGTAATGCAGGATCGTCAGCAGAAGTCGCGCGACATGCGGGGCAGGGACACGAGCGCGGAGGAGCTGGCCGCGACCTCCCCGGGCCAGGTCGCCGAGCCCGACCTTCGCGG
>JBJTJO010000242.1:0-4055 GCA_046095965.1 Planctomycetaceae bacterium | reverse complement strand
GATAGCGCGTGAGCCAGCCCTGGCCGTTGTTCGTGCCGACGTAGGCCTTGCCGCCCGCGACCACCGGGTTGCCGTAGGACTGGCTGCCGAGCCGGGCCACCCAAGCGACGTTCTCGCTCGTCTCGGGCTTCCAGTCGCCGGTGTCGGGGTCGAACTCGCCGGGCTTCCACTCCGTCGGCAGGTTGGTCGCGACGGGCACGTTGTTCCGTTGCGGCGATCCACCCCACTGGTTCCAGTCGGCCGCCCGGGCCGCGACCGGGGCGAGGGCGAGCAGAAAAAGCGGCAGCAGCACCCTCACCCGGCCTGCGGCCGGCCTCTCCCAGAGGGAGAGGCGAGACATCGCAGACTCCCTCTCCCTCGGGGAGAGGGCTGGGGTGAGGGTGCCTGCGACTGTCACGTGCTCGAGCATGCGTCGCCTCATGATCCCACGGCCTCCACGGAGACGTTGTCGATGTAGATCTCGGAGTCCTTCGACTGGCCGAAGAAGCCGGGGCTGCCCTGGAGGTTGCCCGTCTCGTGGACGGCCTCGATCGTCCAGGCCTGGGGCTCCTGGTCGCCCCGCGGCCAGACCTTGCCCTTGAGCACGGCCGCCCCGCCGCGGGTGCGGGCCTCGAGCTTGAGCGTGTACCAGCGTCCCGCCTCCCAGGCGAAGGGGATCGTCTTCGAGAAGTGCGTCGCCACCTGCGGAGGCCACGACCGCAGCTGGAGTTGCTGGCTCGCGCCCATGAGGTCGAGCGTGTAACGCTGGGCGATGAGCCCCATGTCCGGCAGCCGCGCCTTCTCGAGCGCCGCCGCCGATCCGAACTTCTGCGCGAAGGCGTCGGCGTCGGTGGCCGCGGCCTGCGGGGCGCCGGCGGCCGGCGGGCCGGGCTTCTCCACGCCCGTCTCCCGCGCGCGGAAGTCGGCGCGGACACAATAGTCGTGGAGGTCGATCGGCCCGATCCAGCCCTGGCTCCGCGTGCCCTTGGGGATGGTCGTGATCTTCACGAGGCACTTCGAGCCGTCCACCTCGCGGACGACGTGGCGGTAGCGCATCCCGATCCAGGGCAGCGGCGGCTCCCCCTTCACGACGCCCGATTTCGGGTCGGCGGCGAGCGGGACGTCCTCGAAGTCGAACGTCCAGGGGAGCGGCGGCATCGAGCGGACCCGGGCCTTGCCCTCGAGCGCGCCGACCTTCGCGGTCACGATCGCCGCCGCGTGGGTGCCGGCCGGCGCCGTGTAGACACCGTCCTTCGTCACCGCACCGGCCGTTGCGGAAAACTCCGCGGGCGACTCCTTCACGAATCGCCCGCCGGCGTCGAAGAGCCGCGCCTTGAACGTGACGGTCGCGCCCGCGGCGACCTGGGCCTCGGCGGGCACGACCTGCACCCAGACCGGCTCGCCCGGGGTGGCCTGCGTCGCCGCCGAGACGGCCGCGGGTCGCCGTTGCGTCGTGGCGGCGACGGCGGCCGGCTTCGTGCCGAGGCAGTAGAGTCGCGCGCCGGTGGTGAGATAGAGAAGGCCGTTCCACGCGATGGGCGAGGCCGTCACCTCGTCGTCCGCCGGCAGCCGCTGCTTCCCGATCACCTTGAGACCGTCGGCGGTCGGCTCGAGGACGTGCCAGCCGCTCGTGGAACAGACCCAGATCTTGCCATCGACCACGAGCGGGCTGCCGCGGACGATCGTGCCCAGCAGCTTCACCGGCTTGCCGACCGGCTCCCCGGTCCGCGCGTCGAAGGCAAAGACCTTGGCGCCGTCGTCGGTGAAGTAGACGCGGTCGCCGAGGATCACGGGCATCGCCCGGCCGTCCATCACGCCCTTCCGCTGCCAGAGGGCCGTCGTGTCGGTGATGTCGCCGATGCCGGTGGCCTTGAAGGCGAGCGCCGTGCCCATCGTCGTGTTGTCGAGGTTCTCCTCGGCCTGCGACATGTAGACCGTGTCGCCGGCGACGAGCGGCGCCACGTTGAGCCCGCGGCGCGAGAGCCGCCGGAACCACTGGGCCTTGCCCGTCCGCGGCTGGAAGTTCCACACCGCACCGTCGCTCGAGCCGAAGACGAGGGCCGCCTGGCCGCCGAGCGTGGCGATCGAGGGCGTGCTGTACGTCGTGTCCTCGGGGAGTTCCTTCGTGCCGTTCATCCAGCGGACCTCGCCGGTGGCGACATCCATCCCCAGGAAGCGGTGGGCGGGCCGGGCGGTGTCGCCCCAGCCGGTGACGACGGCGCTGGCGATGACGAGGTCCTCGAACACGACCGGCACGTTCGTGCGGCCGCCATAGGTCGAGAGGAACCCGAACTCCTCGTGGAGCGACCGCCGCCACTTCGTCTTCCCGGTGGCGGCGTCGATCGCCGTGAAGGCCCCGCACACGCCGTGGGCGAAGACCGTGTTCGTGGCGGGGTCGGCCACGACCGCCGACCAGCCGACCCGCTCGGCCGGCACGTCGGAGAGATAGACGTTGAACACGTTCTCCCAGAGCTTCGCGCCTGTCAGCGCGTCGAGGCAGAGCACCTTCTCGGCCTCCTCGGTCGTGCCGGGCGCGTGGCGCACGAGCGTGTAGAGCCGGCCCCCCATGATCACCGGCGTCGAGATGCCGCCCGCCTCGGCATTTTTCCAGAGCACGTTCTCGCCGGTCTCGGCGTCGAACGTGGTGACCGGGGTCGGGCCGGCGGCGCGGCGGTCCTCTCCCGGCCCGCGCCAGTCGGGCCAGTCCTGGGCCGTGGCCGGCAGCGCGGCGGCCAGGGCCACGCCGAGGCAGACGAGACGCAATCCGGTCACTGCTCGCATCGTCACTCGCGTCTCCGCCGACCAGCTCACTCGATGATGCCCCGGGCCCTGAGCTCCTCGGGCAGTGTGGGATCGACGATCCCTTCGCTTCCCTTGCCATCGACATCGAGTCGTCGCCGGACGTGGTCGCTGATGCTCTCGACGTCGGCGTTCCACCAGCGCTGCCGCCCGGCCGCGTCCATCTCGTCGAGCGGTCGCACGACCCGCATGCCCACGCCGAGGGCCGGCGCCTCGGTGTACCACCACGGGCTCCGCGGCAGGTTGGGGTCCTCCTGCCGCCAGTCAGGATCGTCCTCCGTGCCGCCGTCGTCCACGGAGCCGCGCCGGGCGGCACTGCGGCACTCGGTGGCCTCGTCGGCGTAGGCGCCGCCGCGGACCACGCGCGGGTAGAGCCGTTCCGGCCACTGGATGGCCGCCGCCGCCGCCACCGGCTGCGGCAGCGCGGCGGGCTTCGCGTAGCCGCCGGCGACGAGCTCGTCCACCACCCACTCGGCCACGTTGCCGTGCATGTCGTGGAGGCCGAAGGCGTTGGGCCGCTTGCCCCCCACCGCGTGGGTCGTGTCGTCGGCGTTGTCGGCGAACCAGGCCACATCGGCGAGGGCGTCGGCGCCGACGCTCCACGGCGTCTGGGTGCCCCCGCGGCAGGCGTGTTCCCACTCGGCCTCGGAGGGGATGCGGTAGAAGCGGCCCGTCAGGCCGCTGAGCCACTTCGTGTACTGCCGGGCGGTGAACTGGGACATCGTCGCGGCGGGCAGGTCGTCGTCCTCGCCGTTGGTGAACGTCGTCGAGGGGTCGTAGAGGACCGACGGCGCCGTGACCGCGTCGATCTGGTTGTCGGGCGTCACCGGCCGGATGCCCGCCCGCTGCATCTTCCCGAAGATCTCGCAGGTGCCCATGTAGGCCTTGAACTCGCCCCAGGTGACCTCGCAGCGGCCGACCCAGAGGGGCCGCACGACCACCTCGAAGGTCGGCCCCTCGTCGATGCTTCTCCCCGCCTCGTCGGCGGCCGAGCCCATGCGGAACGTGCCGCCGGGCACGGGGATCATCCGGAACGTGACGGGGTCGCCGCCGAGCGCGGGGATCGTCTCGTCGTAGGGCACCATCCAGCCGCCGGGGATGCGGACGACGGGCCCATCAACGGCGGGCTTCTCGTCGCCGGCCACGATGCCCGGGCCGGAGGGCGGGGCGTCGGCGGCGCGGGCCGCCATGAGCAAGGTCGCCGCGACGACGAGCGTCCGAAGCAGCGCCGCGGATCCGCGAGCGAGGAGCGTCATGGGTGGGCGGCGGGGGTGGCA
>JBJTJO010000241.1:0-6298 GCA_046095965.1 Planctomycetaceae bacterium | reverse complement strand
CCGTGCCGTCGTCGACGTGCCGCCGCTCGTGGATGCCCGACCGGGCGACGATCCACTCCGGGTCGCAGCCGAGTCGGGCGAGGTCGGCGTTGGTGACCACGCGGGGCGGCACCGCGGCGCCGATGCCAACTCCCGGCTCGTCGATCCGGAGGACATCAAGACCTGGCCGCTGTTCGGCGACGGTGCCGGCGCGGTGCTGCTCGAGCCGGCCGAGGCGGATGCTTCGGGACGGGAGCGGGGCCTGCTCGCCTACGCGCTCGGCTCCGACGGCCGCGGCGCCGGGCTGCTCGCCTGCCCGATGAGCGGCTCGCGGCGGCCGGTGACGCCCGAGGGCCTAGCCCGCCGCGAGCAGTTCATGCAGATGGACGGCCGCGCCGTGTTCAAGTGGGCCATCCGCCTCGCCGAGGACAACATCCGCCAGGTCGTGGATCGCTCGGGGGTGCCGTTCGAGCACGTGGACCTGTTCGTGCTCCACCAGGCCAACGCCCGGATCATCGAGGGGGTTCGGGGGGCGCTCGGCCTGCCGGCGGACAAGGTGTTCATGAACCTCGACCGCTATGGCAACACCTCGAGCGGCTCGATCCCGCTGGCGCTCGATGAGGCGTGGAAGGCGGGCCGGGTCGGCCCGGGGAGCACGGTCGTGATCTGCGGCTTCGGCGGCGGCCTTGCCTGGGGCAGCGCGGTCTGGAGACTGTGAGCCGGCCCGCATGTCGTCGCGTGCCGCGCTGCGGCTACAGTAATCCGGTTCACTTCGAGGAGCATGCCGTGGATAAACTGCCCGCCCGCAAGGACGTGCCCGCCAGGGACACGTGGGACCTCGCGACGCTCTGCGCGTCGGATGCCGCGTGGGACGAGTCGCTCGCGATCTGGGAGGAGCGGATCCCGCAGATCGCCGCCTACCAGGGGACGCTAGGCACGTCCCCCGAGCGGCTCGCCGAGTGCCTCGAGCACGATGCCGCGTTTGACCGCGAGGCCGACCGGCTCGGCACCTACGCCAGCCTGCGGGTGAGCGAGGACGTCGGCGCCGCCGCCGCCCAGCGGATGATGGGCCGCTTCCAGCACCTCGCCACGCGGGCCGCCGAGCAGGCGAGCTTCATCACCCCGGAGATCCTCGCGATCCCCGCCGACACGCTCGCGGCCTGGATGAAGCTCCCGGTGCTCGCGCCCTGGCGGCTCCTGCTCGAACGGCTCGTGCGCACGCGGCCGCACGTGCTCTCGGAGGCGGAGGAGAAGCTGCTGGCCATGCAGGGCACGTTCGCCGGCACGGCCGCGGAGGCGTTCCGGCAGCTCACCGACGCCGACCTGAAGTTCGGGACCGTCACGAACGGGAAGGGGGAGCAGGTCGAGCTCTCGAACGCGACGTTCACGACGCTCCTCCACGACACGGTGCCCGCGGTGCGGCGGACGGCGTTCCACCAGTTCTACGCCCAGTACCAGGGCCACGCGAACACGCTGGCCGCCACGCTCACGGGCTCCAACGAGCGCGACATCTACGACGCCCGCGTGCGGAACCATCCCACGGCGGTCGCGGCGGCGCTGTTCGACGACAACGTGCCGCTGGCGGTCTACGACCAGCTGATCGCGGCGGTGCGGGCCCACCTTCCCGCCGTCCACCGCTACTACGCCCTCCGGAAGCGGGTGCTCGGGCTCGACGAGATCCACCACTACGACTGCTACGTGCCGCTCGTGCCGGAGCTCGAGCAGCGGCACACCTGGGACCAGGCGGTGGCGGTGATCATGGAGGCGCTCGTGCCGCTCGGGAAGGACTACTGCACGCGGCTGGAGAAGGGCCTGCGGGGCCGCTGGTGCGACCGGTATCCCAACGTCGGCAAGCGGTCGGGCGCCTTCAGCTCGGGCACCTACGACTCCGATCCCTACATCCTCATGAACTTCCAGGAGGAGGCCATCGAGCACGTCTTCACGCTCGCCCACGAGGCGGGCCACTCGATGCACACGCGCTACTCGGCGGAGGCCCAGCCCTTCCACTACGCCGGCTACTCGATCTTCGTGGCCGAGGTGGCGAGCACCTTCAACGAGCAGCTCCTCGCAAGGCTGCTGCTGGCCCGCGCGAAGACGAATCAGGAGCGCGCGGCGATCCTGGCCCGGGAGATCGACTCGATCCGCTCCACGATCGTGCGCCAGACGATGTTCGCGGAGTTCGAGCGGAAGAGCCACGCCTCGGCCGAGGCGGGCGAGCCGCTGACGCTGGAGCGTTTCCGCGAAATCTACCGCGGGCTGCTCGACGCCTACTTCGGGCCGAACTTCGCCCTCGACGACGAGCTCGAGCTGGAATGCCTGCGGATCCCGCACTTCTACAACGCGTTCTACGTCTACAAGTACGCCACGGGCCTTTCGGCCGCGATCACGCTCGCGAAGCGGGTGGCCGAGGGCGTGCCGGGCGCGCTCGACGCCTACTTCGGATTCCTGAAGGGGGGCTCGTCGAAGTGGCCGCTCGACCTGCTCCGCGATGCGGGCGTGGACCTGGAGAAGCCCGAGCCCGTGGCGACCGCCCTGACGCGGTTCGGCGAACTCGTGGACGAGTTGAACACGCTCCTGTAGCGGCCGGTGAGCCATGTCGCGAATGTCGCTGCGCGCCTCGTTGCTCGCCCTCACCGCCCTCGCCATCACGCGGACCGTGGCGGCGGCCGACGTGGCGCCCCTGAACGTCGTGCTGGTCGTCGCCGACGATCTCGGCTGGGGCGATCTCGGTTGCTACGGCCAGGTGAGGATCCCCACCCCGCACATCGACCGGCTCGCCGCCGCGGGCATGCGGTTCACCCAGTTCTATTCCGGGGCCCCGGTCTGCGCGCCGGCGCGGTGCGTGCTCATGACCGGTCGGCACACGGGCCACGCCGAGATCCGTGCCAACCAGCAGGCCAGGGTGCTGTTCCCGGAGTTTGCGGAGGGACAGCATCCGCTCTCGGCGGCGGCCCGGACCTTCCCGCAGGTGTTCCGCGAGGCGGGGTATGCCACCGGCGCGATGGGCAAGTGGGGCCTCGGGCCGGTGGGCAGCACGGGCGACCCAAACGCCAAGGGCTTCGACCTGTTCTTCGGCTACAACTGCCAGGCCGTCGCCCACAGCTTCTATCCCGCGACGCTCTGGCGCAACGCGGAACGGGTGCCACTCAACGCGGACCCGGTGTCGGGGCACACCAAGCCCGTCACCGGCGACGTCGATGCGGCGCGATACGTCGGCGAGACCTACGCCTCGCGGCCGATCGTCGCCGAGGCCGGGCGGTTCATCGCCGACCATGGTGGCGGGCCGTTCCTTCTCTACCTCCCGTTCACCGAGCCACACCTCGCGATGCACCCGCCGCCGGAGACGGTGGCCCGGTTCCCGCGCGAGTGGGACGATGGCCGGGAGCCCTACCGGGGGCACAAGGGCTACCTGCCGCACCCGCGGCCGCGGGCCGGCTACGCGGCCATGATCGCCGAGCTCGACGACCACGTCGGCCGCATCCTCGCGGCCCTGGAGCGGGCCGGCGTCGCCGATCGCACGCTCGTGCTGTTCACGAGCGACAACGGACCGACGTCCGCGGGGGGCGTGGACCAGGACTTTTTCG
Organism: Planctomycetaceae bacterium; assembly: GCA_046095965.1. Classification (GTDB taxonomy): domain Bacteria; phylum Planctomycetota; class Planctomycetia; order Pirellulales; family UBA1268; genus QWPN01. The sequence continues at coordinate 2,735 of JBJTJO010000241.1, read as the reverse complement.
CGAGCACCGCCGGGCTCCGCGGCGGCAAGGGAAGCGTCTACGAGGGGGGCATCCGGGTGCCGTTCATCGCCCGCCTGCCGGGCACGATCCCGGCCGGAGCGGTGTGCGACGTGCCGGGGCACTTCGCCGACCTCTTCCCCACGCTCTGCGCCGCGGCGGGGCTGCCGGCGCCCGCCGGGCTCGACGGCGTCAACCTCTGGCCGCTGCTGACGGGCGCGGCCCGGACGCTCGACGCACGGCGGCCGTTCGTCTGGGTGTTTCCCGAGGACGGCGGCCAGGTGGCCGTGCGGAGCGGCGACGTGAAGGTGCTGCGCCGCGGCCTGGCGACGAAGCGTTCCGGCGACTGGGAGGTTTACGATCTCGCGCGGGACCCTCGCGAGACCACCGATCTCGCCGCGGAGCGGCCGGAGGCGATTGCCGCGGCCCGGACGATCCTCGATCGCGAGACCGACGCCAACGAGGTGTTTCCCGTGGCGATCCCCGGCGTCGCGGGGAACTGAACGCGGCCGAGGAGGCTACGCCGCCCGCCGGGTGCGCGACGGCTCGGCATCGGGCAGCGGCGTCGTGGCGCACGTCCGCAGGATGGCCTCGACCTCCCGGGCCGCGGTGAGGTGCTCGCGCAGGTAGCGGATGACCTGACGCGACCGTGAAGCCAGGTAGCCCGGCCGCAGGTTGTGCCGGAGCGGTGTGGCCGACTCGAGCGCGGCGAGCGTCGCGGCGCGGTTCCCGGGGTCCACGACGACGGGCTGCGGCTCGGCCTTGCGGAACGCGATCTCGAGGTTGCAGCCGCGGGGGGCGTGGAAGACCCGTGTCGGCTCGAAGCCGCAGCTCCGGGCGAGCATGGTCAGGCTCGAGGTCGTGAAGTTGAACGTGTGCGCGCGGTGGAAGAGGCGGCTCCGCACGGTGAACGGCGCCCCGACGTTGGGGCACTCGACGTACAGCGTGCCGTCGCGGCGGAGCATGCCGTGGATCCGCTCGAGCGCGTTCCGCGGCGAGCCGAAGTGCTCGATCACGTGGACCAGCAGGACGGCGTCGAGCGACCGGTCGAGCGGGACGTCGCCGATCGCGGCGTGGGTGACGCGGGCGCGGAGCCGGGTCCGCGAGAACTGCTGGAACCCGTCGTGCGGCTCGATGCCCCGGGCGTCGAACCCGGCGAGTTCGAATCGCTTCACCGTGCAGCCGATGCCGGCGCCGATCTCGAACACCGTGGCGCCCGGCTCGAGGAGCGGGGCGACGAGGCCGAGCAGGCGGCCGCCGTTGCGCCACGCGCGGACGACCCGCCGGGGGCTCGGCACGTGCTCGCCGTGGTACTGCTCGCGGTATTCGGAGGCGTAGAAGGCGGCCAGCTGCTCGTCGGTCGGCACGTCGGCATGCGAGACGAGTCCGCAGGTCGAGCAGATCACCGTCTCGAGCGGCGCACCGTCGCGGTCGCGCGTGGCGATGGTCTCGGCCTCGGTCCCTCCGCAGAGGTCGCAGGCGCGGGCGGCTTCGACGTGGGACGGCGCATGAACGCGGAGCATGAGGGGAGGGATCGACCGCGCCGACCATGCGGCTTGAGGCGGCCGTCGCACCCGCGCCGGCCGCCGCGAAGCCGGGCAGCCTGGGCGAAGGTGGCAAGGGCCGTGTCGGCCATCACCCCGCGCGGGCGAGTTCGACGAGTGCCCGCACCATGCAGCCGGTGCCGCCGCCGTCGCTCCAGGGCTTCGGCTTTTCCGCGAAGGCGGGGCCGGCGATGTCCACGTGGGTCCAGGGGATGCCCCCCACGAACCGCTCCAGGAACTTGGCGGCCGTGATCGCGCCCCCCCAGCGGCCGTCGCCGACGTTCTTGATGTCGGCCACGTCGCTCGCGATCTGCTCGTCGTACTCGGGGTACATGGGCAGCTGCCAGACCGGCTCGCCGACGGCCCGGGCCGCGGCGGCGACACGGTCGCACCAGGGCTGGTCGTTCGTGAACAGGCCCGCCACGTCGTGCCCCAGCGCCACCATGCACGCCCCCGTGAGCGTGGCGAGATCGACGATCCGCCCGGGCTTCATCCCCCGGACCACGTCGAGCACGTCGGCCAGCACGATCCGGCCCTCGGCGTCGGTGTTGTGGACCTCGATCGTGGTGCCGCTCCGCGCGGTGATCACGTCGCCGAGCTTGTAGGCCGCGGGGCCGGTCATGTTCTCGACGAGGCCGATCGCGGCCACCACGTCGATGGGAAGCTCCAGGGTCGCGATCGTCGCGATCGCGGCGAGCACCGCGGCACCCCCCGACATGTCCATCTTCATCGTGAGCATCGACTCGGAGGGTTTCAGCGACAGCCCCCCGGAGTCGAAGGTCACGCCCTTGCCGACGAGGGCGAGGTCGGGCAGGGCGTCGGCGGCGCGACCCTTGCCCCCCCGGTGGCGCAGCGTCACGAGCCGCGGCGGCCGCGCGCTGCCCCGGCCGACGGCGAGCAGGGCGTGGCAGCGCTCGCGACGCAGGCGATCCTCGTCCCAGATCTCGATCTCGAGACCCGACCGGCCCGCGACCGCGGCGGCCTCGTCGGCGAACGATTCGGGATAGATGTGGTCCGGGGACTCGTTCACCAGCCGCCGCGCGAGGTTCACCCCCGCGGCGATCACGGCCCCGTTGGCCACGACGTCGGCCGGGGCGTTGAGCCACGCGGTCGTGCCGAACGGCGTCCGCTTCCGCTCGGCGCGGTAGAGATCCTGGCCCACCATGCCGACCGCGGCGCCGGCGACGGCCTCCT
>JBJTJO010000240.1:0-9287 GCA_046095965.1 Planctomycetaceae bacterium | reverse complement strand
CGACGAGCGAGTCCCGGCCCGCGAGGGCCGCCTCGATGGCCTCCGCCTGGAGCGGCCGCAGCCGGTCGAAGCCCCACCACCGCGTGAGCACCTCCGCGATCCGCGGGTCATCGACGCGGGCGGCGTCGGCAGCTGCGGCGGCGGTCTCGGTGGGGCCCGGCACGGCGCTTCCTTTCAAGCGGCACAGACAGGGGGTCAGGATAGCAGAGGCCCGCGGTCGCCCGCGTCGCGGTTGACCGGCCCGGGCCGCGGATAAGATTGGCTTCGGACCTGGCCCCGCTTCCGCGAGACTCACCTGCAGATGGATCCCACCCGCGTCGGTCTGTGGCTGGTCGGTGCCAAGGGGGGCGTGGCCACGACGCTCGTGACCGGGCTCGCGGGACTCCGCGCCGGGGCCGTCGAGCCCGTGGGGCTCGTGACGGCCCGCGCGCCCTTCGACCGTCTCGGTCTCGTGGACTACTCCGACATCGTCGTCGGCGGCCACGACATCCGCGCCGGATCCCTCGCCGCCGAGGCCCGGAGGATGTGGACCGAGAGCCGGGCGATCACGCCGGAGATTCTCGACGCCGCGGCGCCGTTCCTCGCCGAGGTCGAGGCGCGGCTGCGGCCCGGCACGATCGTGGCCTCGGGCGAACGGATCGGCGGCCTTGCCGACCTGCCTGGCGCGGTCGTGGTCGAGTCACCGCGTGCGGCAGTGGCCCGCGTGCGGCACGACATCGAGGCCTTCGCCAAGGCCGAGCGGCTGCGGCACGTGGTCGTGGTCAACGTCGCCTCGACCGAGCCGCCCCCCGCGCTGCCGATCCCGCGCGACTTCGCCGAGATCGAGCCGCTCCTCGACGACGCCGCGCGGTGCCCGCTGCCCACGAGCAGCCTCTACTTCCTCGCGGCCGCCGAGGCCGGCGCGTCGTACGTGAACTTCACCCCCTCGACGGGCGCCACCCCCGCGGCCCTCCAGCGGCTGGCGCTCGACCGCGGGATCGCCCACGCCGGCTGCGACGGCAAGACGGGCGAGACGCTGCTCAAGAGCGTGCTCGCGCCGATGTTCGCGGCCCGCAACCTCGAGGTCATGAGCTGGGTGGGCCACAACATCTTCGGCAACATGGACGGCCAGGTGCTCGACGACCCGCGGAACAAGGCCGCGAAGGTGAAGAGCAAGGATCACCTGCTCGCGAGCATCCTGGGCTACCCGCCGCAGACGCACGTGTCGATCGAATACATCCGGAGCCTTGGCGACTGGAAGACGGCCTGGGATCACGTCCACTTCAGGGGCTTCCTCGGCACGCCGATGACGCTCCAGTTCACCTGGCAGGGCTGCGACTCGATCCTCGCGGCGCCGCTGGTGCTCGATCTCTTCCGGCTCGTCGAGCGGGCCCACCGCGGCGGCGAGCGCGGGGCGCTCGACTGGCTGGCCTGCTTCTTCAAGAGCCCGCTCGGCGTGGCCGACCAGGACTTCGGCCGCCAGGTGGCGCTCCTCCACGAGTGGGCCGGGTCCCGAGCCTCCTAGCGGAACGCGGCGCCATGCTCTGGATCGCCTGGAAGATGCTGGTCGGCAACCGGGCGAAGTACCTGGGCATCGTGTTCGGCGTCGTGTTCGCCGCGCTCCTCATCGCCCAGCAGGCCTCGATCTTCTGCGGCCTCATGTCGCTCACGGTGAGCCAGATCCGCGACGTCGAGGGGCCCGACATCTGGGTCATGGACCGCAACGTGCAGTTCGTGGACGACATCAAGCCGCTGGCCGACACCGAGCTCTTCCGCGTCAAGGGCGTGCCGGGGGTGGCCTGGGCGGTGCGGTTCTACAAGGGGCTCGGGCGGGCGCGGCTCGAGGAGGGATCCTACGAGCAGATGATCCTCCTCGGCCTCGACGACGCCACGCTCGTGGGGGCGCCCGAGCGCCTGATCGTCGGGTCGATCGCCGACCTGCGAAAGCCCGACGCCGTGATCATGGACGACGCGGGCTACCGGCGGATCTGGCCGGGCGAGCCCTTCCGGCTCGGCCGCGTCTTCGAGATGAACGATCGGCGGGCCGTCGTCGTGGGCGTCACGCGGGCCAGCCGCACGTTCCAGAGCTTTCCGATCTGCTACACCCGCTACAGCCAGGCCGTGCAGTTCGCGCCGGCGGAGCGGAAGGTGCTGTCGTTCGTGCTCGCCGAGCCGGACGCGGGCGTGGGCGCCGCGGAGGCCTGCCGGCGGATCGAGGAGCGGACCGGACTCCAGGCCCTGACCCGCGAACAGTTCATCTGGAAGACGCTCCGCTACTACCTGGCCAAGACCGGCATCCCCGTGAACTTCGGGATCACCGTGCTCCTCGGATTCCTCGTGGGCACCGCGATCGCCGGGCAGACCTTCTACCTGTTCACCGTGGAGAACATTCGCCAGTTCGGCGCCTTGAAGGCGATGGGCACGAGCAACTGGACGATCCTCCTCATGGTGCTCGGGCAGGCGCTCCAGGTGGGGCTCGTCGGCTACGGCACGGGCGTGGGGCTGGCCGCCCTGTTCGGCTTCGCCTCGCGGCAGTTCACGCGGCTCTCGTTCTTCATGCCCTGGCAGGTGCTGGCGATCACCGCGGCGGCCGTGTTCGTGATCGTCCTGCTCGCGAGCCTCGTGTCGATCCGCAAGGTGCTTGTCGTCGATCCCGCCATCGTGTTCCGCGGCTGAGGATCCCATGAGCGGCACCATCCTTGATGACACCCTGGCCGTCCGCTGCCGCGGGGTCACGAAGGACTTCGGGGCCGACGGGGCCCTGACCCGCGCCCTCCGCGGCGTGGACCTCGACGTCCCTTACGGCGAGCTGCTCATGCTCGTGGGGCCGAGCGGCTGCGGGAAGACGACGCTCGTGTCGATCGTCGCCGGCACGCTCGAGCCCACGGCGGGCGCCGTCGTGGTGCTCGGGCAGGACCTCGTGGCCATGGGCAACGGCCGCAAGGTGCGGTTTCGCCGCGACAACGTGGGCTTCGTGTTCCAGCAGTTCAACCTCCTGCCGGCGCTCACCGCCGCGGAGAACGCGGCCGTGCCGCTGCTCATCGCCGGCTGGAGGCGGTCCGACGCCGTGGCCGCCGCCGCCGAGGTGCTCGACCGGCTCGGCCTCGGCGACCGGCTCGCGAACCTGCCGAGCGAGCTCTCCGGCGGCCAGCAGCAGCGGGTGGCGATCGCGCGGGCGCTCGTCCACGATCCGCGGCTGCTCGTCTGCGACGAGCCGACGAGCGCGCTCGACGCGGAGAATGGCCGGATCACGATGGAGCTGATCCAGCGGATCGCCGTGCAGCCGGGCAGAGCGGTGATCGTGGTCACGCACGACGCCCGCGTCTACTCGTTCGCCCACCGGATCGCGTCGATGGAGGACGGGCGGATCGACGCGGTGGAGTCGGGGCCGCGCCGCGGCACGCGGCCCGCCGCGAGTGGCTGACGGCCCGGATGTCCACTACGATACCGGCCATGGGTCCTTCGCCTTCCGCCGCATCCGTCGCCCCCTCCCCGGCGCCGGGGCGCCGGCTCGCGCGGCGCCGGACGGCGGCGGATATCGTCGTCCAGGGCGTGCTGCCGGTCGCGGCGCTCGGCCTCCTCGGGTTCGCCGGCTGGTACGTCTGGACGACGCGGCCGGTGACCCACAACCCGCCGCCGCCGATCGCCCCGGCGCGGAACCCCTTCGGCGACGCGTTGGCCGCGGCGGGCGTCGTCGAGGCCCGCACGGAGAACATCGCGGTGGGCTCGCCGACCGCGGGCGTGGTCGTCGAGGTCGTCGTCAAGGTGGACGACCAGGTCCAGCCCGGCGATCCGCTGTTCCGGCTCGACGACCGTGCGCTGAGGGGGGAACTCGCCGTGAAACGGGCGGCCGTGTCGCAGTCGAAGAGCGAGTTCGTCCGCCTCCAGGCCGAGCCGCGGAAGGAGAAGATCCCCGTGCAGGCGGCCGCCGTCGCCGAGGCCCGGGCGGCCGTGGCGCGTGAGCGCGACGCCCTCGCCCGGGCGGAGGAGACCTTCGCCCGCCGCGTGACGACCGAGCAGGAACTGATCGCGCGGCGCGAGGCCCTGGCGGGGGCCCAGGCGGGGCTCGACCGGGCCGCGGCCGACCTCGATCTGCTCGAGGCGGGCTCGTGGGAATACGACCGCGACGTGGCGGGGGCGGCCGTGTCGCGCGCGCAGGCCGAGATGGACAAAATCGAGGTGGAGATCGACCGGCTCGTCGTGCGGGCGCTCGTGGCGGGACGGGTGCTCAAGGTCGATGTCCGGCCCGGCGAGTTCGTGGGCGCGCCGGCCGGGCAGCCGCTCGTGATCCTCGGCGACATCGAGCGGCTCCACGTCCGGGTGGACGTGGACGAGTTCGACATCCCGCGGTTCCGTGCCGGGGCGCCGGCCGTGGCGGTGCCGCGCGGAAACCTGCAGCAACGCTACCCGCTCGAGTTCGTGCGCATCGAGCCTTTCGTGGTGCCCAAGAGGTCGCTCACCGGGGAGACCACCGAACGGGTCGATACGCGGGTGCTCCAGGTGATCTACGAGTTCGATCCTGCCGGGATGCCGCCCCTGTTCGTGGGCCAGCAGGTGGAGGTCTACGTGGACTCGGTCGTCCCGGCGGGCGCGCCGTCCGGCCCCGGCGAGAGCTGACGCGCGCGGGGCCGCCGCCCAGCCAGCCCGGCTTGCCGTGGTCGCCGATCCGCCGCGCGCGGCGGAGGAAAGCCGGCTTGTGGATGCCATGAGCGGCTGGGACAGTCCGCCCCCAGCCATGGTCCCGCTCCCGCGCACCCCCAGCGTCGCGATCATCCCCGGCCGGCCCCGGCCCGGCCTGCACCCGGCCTGTGCGCTGGCCTTGGTGCTGGGCGCGGCGACCTGCGCCGGCAGCGCAGGCGGCGCCGCTCCGGTCGTCCCGATTCCGACAGAACGGATCCCGTCGGCGCAGGTCTCACCAGATCAGGTCTCGACAGATTCGGGCACGCCAGATCAGGGCACGGGCGTCTTCCTGCCGGCGACCGACGGCGCGGCACTCTGGCAACGCACCGTCGCTGCCGTCGCCGCCGACTGGCCGGTCGTGCGGGTCGTCGAGCCGGACTTCCTCCGCGCCCCGCCCCGCGCGGGCCTGCTCGAGTCGGCGTGGGTCGAGCCACCGGACACGCCTTCCGCCACGTGGCCGCCGCGGCGGCAGCGGCTCGTCGTGCAGGTGCTCCCGGACGGCCGCGGCGCCTGGCTCGATGCCGCGGTCGAGACCCAGTCGCTCGGGGCGGCCGAAGGCGGTGTCGAACCCGCCGCCGGATGGCTGACGCAGCCCGCACCAGACGACGTGACGCTTCGGCTGGCCGCCGTGGTCTCGCCCACCATCGACCCGGTCGTGCCCCTGCCGGCGCTCGATCGCGAGACGTTCGCGGTGCCCGGGTCGCCCGAGCCTCCCTGGGCCGGGAGCCGGTTCCCGCGAGCCGCCCGCTTCGGCTTCAAGGTGCTCGAGGACTACCGCAACTTCTACTCGTGCGAGGGTCTCGTCTGCCTGACCGCGGCGTTCGGCGCCGGGGCGCTCATGGCCAACACGGGCTTCGACACGACCATGCAGGGTGCCTGGCAGCGGGGTGTCGAGCCCACGCAGTTCGGCACGTTCTTCTCCGATTGCAAGGTCATCGGCGAGGGAAAGTACGCCCTTCCCATCTTCGGTGCGGCAGCCGTCACGGGGTTGATCTTCGAGGGCAACGCGGCAGGCGACGTCGTCGGCGAGTGGGGCTCGCGGACGTTGCGCATGTTCGTCGTGGGTGCGCCACCGCTCTACGCGCTGCAATGGGCCACCGGCGCCTCGCGTCCCGCGGAGCAGGCCGGCAGCCAGTGGCACTCCTTCGCCGACAACAACGGCGTCAGCGGCCATGCCTTCGTGGGCGCGATCCCGTTCCTCGCCGCGGCCGACATGGTGGAGAGCCCGCTGCTCAAGGGCACCCTTTACGTCTGCTCGACGTTCGTGGGTTTTTCACGGATGACCGACAATGCCCACTTCCCGTCGCAGGTCTTCCTGGGCTGGTACCTGGCCTGGGCGAGCTCGCGGGCGGTGAGTGCGACGGAGATGCATTTTGCGGACATGGAGGTGAGGGTCGTGCCGCTGCCGATGGCGGACCTCGGCGGCATGGCCGTCGAGGCACGCTGGTGACGGCCGGCCGGTGGGCCGGTCGGGGCTGCCCACACCCTCTCGCCGGACGCTTGCTACGGTCATCCTGACCTTCGCTCGCTCGGAGACGTCTGCGCTCCGCGGGCACCGATCCGCCGAAGGCGGATTGGTCGCTGTCTGCGCTGGCCGTCTACGCCGTCTCGAGGGGATGGGCAGCCCCTCCCTCGTTCAGCGGTCGGGCTGAGGCGTCGCATGAGCGTCACCGCGATGCGAGTGATTGTGCCTTCATGAGGCGAATCCGGCGGCGTGGCACGAGAAGTAGGAACAGGGGTGCGCCGGCGAGGAGGCACCAGGTCGAGGGTTCGGGGACGATCACCCAGGCAAGGCCGTAGTCGGTCGTCAGCGCCGAGCCGGTGGTGTTGTAGACCGGGTCGAGGCCCAGGACCCGCAGGGCGTACGTGCCGCTCTCCGGAACGTAGAGCCGCAGGAACTCGGTCGTGCCGTAGGGGGCGATCGACTGGGCGATCAGCTTCTCGCCACCGGGCGCGTCGGTGCGGATCAGTTGCAGGGTGAGATTGGCGAGCGCCGTATCGAGGGCCGAGTCGAGCGTGTCGCCGAGCGTGCGGTCCGCGAACCAGGTGAGCGTCGCCGTGATCTGGTTGAAGCCCGCCCAGAGGGGCTGAGCGAAGGCGTAGGTGTTCGCGGTGCCCGGCCCCCCGCCGGTCTGGCCGAGGACGCTGCCGAGGTCCCAGCCCCGGAGCTCGAGGCCGGAGCCGCCGCCGGAGCCGAGGATGCCCAGGGTGCTGTTCTGGCCGACGATCAGGGTGTTGTCGATGACGAGCGGGTCGCCGACGTAGACGCGGTAGGCCGTGGCGAGGTCGAGCAGTCCCGCCCCGGTGGCGGCATCGAGTGCCTGCGTGGTCGTGATCACGCCCCCCGCGCCCGCCTGGCCGTTGTTCCAGCCGGCGGGGGCCGTGGCGCTCGTCATGAGCACGGCCTTGATCACGCGGGCGTCGAGCATCTCGCCGCTCGTGAACGGCACGGCCGGCGCGACGAACTGAGCCGCATCGACCATGAGCGCGGCGCCGCCCGCCACGATCGGCGCCGCGAAGCTCGTGCCCGCGATGCCGATGAAGTAGAGGTCGGTCGCGCCGGCGTTGGCGTTGGTGCCGGTGGCGTTGCCGCCCGTGTGGCCGATGTAGGCCGCGAGGGCCAATTGGTCGCCGGGGGCCGCGATGTCCACGGTCGCCCGAACGCCGGCCACCGTCGATGACGTGACCGGGTTGAAGAAGTCCCCCGGGCCGCGACTGGAGAAGTCCGCCACGGACGCATACCACGGCGTGTAGGGCGCGACCGTGCCCGTCATCGTGGCCGCCACCGAGAGGCCGTTGTAGCCGCTGGCCGGGCCACCGACCGTGCCGGCGGCCGGGCCTTCGTTGCCCGCCGACATGACGACGAGCACGTTGTTCTCCTTCGCGAGCGCGTCGATGGCGATCGTCCCGGGGTCCCTGCCCGCCGGGTCCTCGTAGCCCCAGCTGCTGTTGACGATGTTCGTTCGCACGGTGCCCGAGCCGACGACCAGACCGGTCCGCATCGCCGTGACGTAGGGGTAGAGGAAACTCTCGTCGCTGACTGAAAAACTCGTGCTGAAATACCCGGGCGCCGGTGGCGGGCCCCACGACGTCGCGATCGCCCCCGACCAGAGCTGCGCGGTCGGCGCGATGCCCGCCTGGAGGTAGGTCCAGTTGCCCTGGCCGCCGATCGCCTGGCCGACCGCGGTGGCGTGGAAGTCGAACTGCCCGAGCTGCGTCGTGCCCGACGCGACGATTGCAGGGTCGGCGATGAACTGCGACACGCGGCCGGCGAGCGACTCGTGGAGGTTCCAGATCGAGCCCGCCTCGATGTTCGTGACGATCGCGCGGGTGCCGAAGAAGCCGAAGGCGTAGAATTGCGTGGCACCGACCGCGTCGTTCACGGGGACGAGGAAGGCGGGAGGATTCCCGGTCACGTCACCGCCGATGATCGCGGATTCCCCCGCCACGGCGGTGGGCGCGGCGTGGCAGACGAGCCAGGCGATCAGTGCCGCAGCCCCGAGCGGCAGGCGGTCACCGGTACGGCGCGTGCGGCCCATGACGCCTCCGCGCCCGCAGATGCCGCCCGCGCGAGGGTGCCGGTTGTGGTGCCGGTTGGAACTCGGGGCGTGACCGCCGGACCACGGGCGGTCGTGGAGCCGACTTCTCGATCTCCAGGATGCCGAAGTACGGATCCGGGAACTGCCAGTCATTCTGTGCCGGCGCGAAGTCGCCCCACGCGATCGCGATCCAGGCTCCCAGCACGAACCGCACGCTGCCGCCGGCGCGGCCAGCATGACGCGCCGCCTGCGGCGTACGGGCGACGCTGCCCAGTCGGCTGCAGGGCATGGGTGAAGGATCCGGGACGTTCAGGCAGCCCGACCCCGTGACGTGCGTCGCCGGGTAACCCGCGGAAAATTCAGCGGCCCGGACGCGGCACCTGCGGACGGATGCCGACCGCCGGCCCCGTCATCGGCGTGAGACTGACCGCCGGAGCCGACGAGGCGTCGTTCGTCAGCGGATTCACGAGCGGCGACACGGGGGCAGCCGCACCCGCGACGGCTGTCGCATCGACCGGGGCGGCACCGCGGTCGCGGAGTTGCCGCTCCATCGGGGTGGCCGACCGGGCCAGCGAAGCCGGGGCGCGGTCGAAGCGAGTGGACCGGCCGATCGCCGGCACCGGACGGGCCGCCGGCGGGGCGACTTCGATCCGGGACAGATCGACCACGGAGGATCGCAGGCCGTCGTGCGTGCCGAAGCTCCCGAACGAGTCCTCGCCGCGGGCGCTGGGACAGGTCGTGATGAGCAGCACGACGAAGCCGCACAGCAGGCCGATCGGCGAGAAGACCAGGCGCACGATCACGTTGCGAACCGGCGTGGGGCTGGGAAGTGGCGACATCCAAAAAACTCCTTCGTGGTTGTGAATCCGAAAATGTGTCGAACGTGTGATTGGTGACGGGCTGGGGCGACTGCCTCACCCGAGCAGCAGGATTGCGATGGAGACAGCTGCGGCCCCGACCCCGACGGGCAGGGTGACGAAGGCCCTGGCGGCACCTGCGGCGGCGAAGACCTTCGACCGCTCCTCGGCGGGCAGTCCGAGCAGGTCCTCCAGGTCGCGGAGGGTGATCGGATGCGTGAGGACGGTGGCG
>JBJTJO010000239.1:0-7868 GCA_046095965.1 Planctomycetaceae bacterium | reverse complement strand
GGGCGACGATCGGCCGCTGGTGGCCGACCATCAGTCGGGCGTGGGTCGGCCGCCAGCGCGTGTCGTCGCGGAGCGCGACCCGGACCGTCGCCGGCTCCCCGTGCGGCACGACGACCCGCTCGGGCAGTGGCCGTACCCGCGCGAACGTGAATCGTTCCACCGCGGCCCAGGGCCGGAGCAATCGCCGCCAGGCGTTGTCAGCGGCCTCGGGTGCGAGGCCGGCCAGCGCTCCGCACGCGATCAGGGGCAAGGCCGCAGCCAGCGCCCACCCGACCGGCCGGGCCGGCGGCATGGCATCGTGGAAGTCGATCGCCTCCGACCGCTCGGCCACCTGGGCGACCGCCGCCTCGCAGAGCGACCGCGACCGGCCTTGGCCGGCGGTACCGCTGCGGACGATCTCGATGATCCCGAGGAGTTCGTCGCCCACCGTCGGGAATCGTCGCTCGATCAGCCGGGCCACCTGTTCGAGAGCCCCCAGGCCGAGCCCCCAGCGGCGGACGGCCAAGGGCACCGCCAGGCAGGCGGCCAGGGCGGCCGCGAGGATCGCCAGCCTCACGAGGCCCAGCGTCTCGCCGAACCGGTCGAGCGAGAAGACCGCAAGCACGGCGGCCGCCACGCCCACGACCGCCATGCAGCCCGCTTCGAACAACTTAATCCGGCGGACGTGGCTCCGGAAAGCCGTCAGCCGGCGGACGAGCTCGTCCGGCAACGCGAGCCACGCCGCAGGTGGGCGCGTGGACGGCGGATCGGACGAGTGCGGCGCCGACATGCCGGCGACCTCCAGCGGCGGCCGGCCCACATCACCGGTCTCGTCATCGTACCGCCGCCATCTGGCCGCATCCATGCGGCGTACCCCGCGAGGCCGCAGACACCTGGTGCGGCATGCCCTTCAGGCCCATGACGCCCAGCACGGGTCACCGTCCAGAACGCGCCGGAGGCGACGCGCTCCCGCCCCGCGGCGGCCCTCAGAGACCCAGGCGATGGGTCTCTCCGCCTACCCGCTGTGGCGCCTCGACGGCCGCCTTCGTCGCAGGCGGACGACGGCGGCGATCACGCCGCTCGACCCCAGGGCCGCGAACGTGCCGGGCTCCGGTATCGGGATCACGGCTCCGACCTGATTGCCGGTGACGCCGCTGACCGTGTACTGGAACACCGACTGCTGGCTGCCGTAGCCGAGGATGTTGGCGTTGGCATTCGCACCCTGGCCGATCGTCTTGAAGTTGCCCTGGACGATCGTCGCCACGCTCCCTGAGACGACGAGATCCGACGGGAAGGCCCAGCCTTGGTTCCACCAGGTTCCCGTGCCACTCGCGATGTTCCCCACGTCACCCGAACTCGCGAGACTCGCCGCCAGGGGAGGGCCGACCTGTGCGGCCACCCGTGCCGCCTGGGTCGTCGGATCCAAGCCGGTCACGGCCGTCACGGCGGGAAACGTCCGCGGCGACCCCGTGGTGGGAGACCAGGCGTTCGCGCCCGTGCCGGTGGTGTACTGGAAGGGACCGGGATCCACGCCCGAGATGTTCACCGTGCCCGTCGTGTACGTCATGATGAACGTCGAGACGTTGAGGCCCTTGGGGTCGAACTGGATCTGGCCTGTGAACTGGTTGAAGTATGCGACCGCACCCGGTGCGCCGTTGAGCGGGTTGGTGGCGCTCGTGCGAATCGGCAGGGCCGTGCCCGTGGCCACGGCAGACCACTGCAGGCCGCTGGGTGTCGTGCCCGTGGCCAGCGCTGAGGGATCGACGAAGACTCCCGCGGATGCCGTCGCGGCACCACAGACGACGACCAGTGCTGCGGCCAGACGCCGCATCACCGGCTGCACGGACAGTGTTTTGGACATGAGCGACTCCTGCTTCGTGACGACTCGCGAACCGAAAAGCCAGGGCTTGAACAACTCCCCGCACCCGACTCTCCGCTCGTTCTACCGCCGCTGTGACCATCGTCAAACCGCACCACACCCCGACTCGTCGCGCCGCGCGCCCGATTCGTCCCTCACGTTGCCCGATTCGTCCCACCGCCCTTGAAGGCTGCCGTGCGTCGCGGCCGCGCGCGACCCGAGCACGGCGCGCAAAAACCCTGGAAAAATCGCTGCCGCAGGCGTGGAGAGCCCGCACGCCGCCGCCGTGCCTCGTGGCGGCGGCGGGTTGCGCCGGATGTGCGCTAGTTCCCCGTTCGTCGCGGCTAACGCTTCCGTCAGACGAGCCCTTGCCGCTTGCGGCCGATCCAGAACAGACCCAGGAGCGACACGAGCGCCGCCGCCACGAGCGGGTCACTCCAGAGCTGCACGCGGCGCACCGCCGGCGGCGGGTCGGGCAGGGCTGCGAGCGACTCGACGAGTTGGGCGATCTCGTCGGGCCGCACCACCCTGCCCCTGGTCACCTGCGCGATCTCCGCGAGCACCTCCGGCCGGGCCGCCTTGCCGATCCCCTCCTCGGCCGAGCCCTGCACGAACACCGCCGCCTCAAGCGTGTCGCCCGTCTCCTTGCAGGCGAGCACGAGCTCGTGCTTCCCCGGCTCCGTCGGCGCGAACGTGGCGGCGAACACGCCCCACTCGCCGTCGGCCCCCGGCGGTGCGAACCGCACCGTCTCGACGGCACCCGAGGGGGCCGTGATCCGCGCGGTCACATCGCCCCGCGAGAGCGGCTCGCCGCTCGCCTCCGCCACGCGGGCATCGAGCGCGAGCGTCTGCCCGAGCTGCGGCTGCTCCGGGGCGAACGAGAGACTCATCCGTTCGCCCCGGGCCATGTTGCGGCGGTACGCCATCCAGCGGACCACCTGCCCCCAGAACCTGTAGTGATACTTGTCCTCGACTCCCTTCCGCCACCGCCAGGCGCCGTCGGTCGCCATGTAGAGCACCTTCCCAGCCCCGAACGTCCGCGTGACGAGCAGCGGAATCCGGCCGTATTCGTTGGCCGCGTCCTCGTGCACCGCGAGCACCTCGCTGCCCGCCTTGGCGCGGAGCACGGGGCCATGCCACTGCCCCCCCGGCAGGCTCTCCCAGACGGCGAGGTTCTCCGCGTTGCCGTCGGCGAGCTTGGTGAGCAGGCTCCTGCGGCCGGCCTCCGTGAGCACCAGCCGTCGCGGCGCCTCGCTCACCACCCCGTCGGGCCGCGCCGGGTCGATCACCACGGGGCAGAGCTCCTCCAGTGGCGTCCCGACGAGCGAGGCCTGCTCGCGCCGCCAGCCCGGCATGAACACCAGGCCGCTCGCCTGGTACTCCACGAGGCCCTTGAGCAGCCGGCAGTCCTCGGCGGTGAGCTGCCCCGCGGCCACGCCCACGTCGCCGAGGAACACAACGTCGTACTTCGAGAGCTCGTCGAGGCCCGCCGGGAACTTCCCGATGTAGTCCTTGGTGCCGCCCCCGCGCTTGGAGAGGCCGGGCTGGAACAACAGGCACGAGACCTCGACCCCCGGATCACGTGACAGGGCGTTGCGGAGGTAGCGGTATTCCCACCGGGGCACGCTCTCCACCACGAGCACCTTCAGGTTCTCCTGGCGGATCGCGATCGGCGCCGTGCGGGCGTTGTTGTCGGGGAGGATCTCGCCGGGCTCGACCGGGATCGAGAGCGTGACGGTGTAGTCGCCCACGGCCGGCGGCGTCCAGTAGATCCAGTCGGTCACCGTCGCCATCGGCGGGAGGCGAACCTCCTTGACGAGTTTCTCCCCGGTGCTCGTGGCGAGCGCGGCCACCACCACCCGCTCGGTCGGCAGCGACGACGCCACCGTGAAGGGCACGCGGACCGGCTTGCCTGCCACTCCCATCGTGGGGCAGTCGAGGCTCATGAGCTCGAGGTCGGGGAGCTTCGTGGGGCTGCCAGCGGGCACCACGAAGACGGGCACCTGCGCGAGCCGCAGCGCCTGCGCGGCTTCGAACGGTGGGCGCCCCTTGTTCCAGTCGCCGTCGCTGGCGAGCACCACCGCGCGGAGCGCGGCGAACCGCTCCGCCGCCCGGGAGAGCGGCTCGGCGAGATCGGTCGCGGTGCCCGGCGGTGCCGCGGCCACCGGCTCGACCACCACCTGAAAGCGGGCCTCGAGGGGCTTCCAGAACCCTCCCTCGACGAGCTGGCTCACCGCCTCGCGGCGGGTCAGCGGCGCGGCCGGGGCGGTGCCTGCGGTCGCGACCACGTCCTGGGTGTCCATGCTCCGCGAGGCGTCGTGGAGCACGACCACGGCCGGCTTGTCGTCGGGCCGGTACTCCTCGACCCACTCCGGCTGGTTGAGGAGCAGGGCGACGACCGCGGCGATCGCCACGCGAAGCAGCTCGACGAGCCCGGTACCGGCCGCGAAGCCGCTCCGCCGCCAGGTCAGGAACGAAACCGCGGCCACCGCCGCGAGGAGCCCCGCCGAGATGCCGATCGTCCACGGCGTCGAGAAGAACCGCAGCGCTTGCTCGTTCATGCCGCGGCCTCCAGCGGCCGGGGCCGCCTGGTGGCGCGATCGGCCGCCGCGGACCGCGGCAGGCTCAGGAGTCCCTCGCCGATGATCGCGAGCAGCATGGCGATCAGAAACGCCCGCCAGATCTCCTGCACGAGGCTCGTCGTGTCGCCGGCCGTGCCGGTGATCCGCGTGAACGACAGCCCGCGAAAGAGCCCGTCGATCCGCTCGTCGGCCACGGTGACGGCGGAATCCTCGGTGCCAGGCCGGTTGACTGCCACGAGCCGCTCCCCGCAGGAGAACACCCCGGCGTGTAGGCCGGCCTCGGTCGACGGCGCGGCCGGATCACCGGCCAGCCGGGTCCACGCCCCGCCGCACGACGCCGCGACTCCGGCGGCCGCGGGGCCGGCGTCGGCCTGGCGGGCGTTCCCCAGCGCCGCCAGGCCGCGGTCGATCGCCCGCTGCACGAGGGCGTAGAGCACGACGCCCTCCGCGGCCAGCGACGAGTCGCGGGGGGCTGGCGTGGTGGCCACGAACGTCACCCGGTCGGCGCGGCTCGAGCGGGCCACCAGCGGCACGGCGCTCGGCAGCGACGCCAGCGGCACGAGATCCCCCGCGAGGCCGCACGACCGGAGCACCTCGACCGCGCCGAGCGGCAGCGCGGTGCCGGCCAGGGTGTTGGCGAGCAGATCCTGGTCGGTCCGCCATGACTCGGCGGAGACCGGCTTGGCGTGGTCCGTCCACCCGGTCCACGAGCAGCCAGCGAACTCCGCCGCCGTGACCCGCTCCGGCGGGAAGAACACGACCTCGCCGCCACGGTCGAGGAACCGCTGCACGAGCTCGACCTCGCGCCCCTCCGGCAGCGACCCCTGCCAGAACACCGCCGCGGCCACATCCCAGGCCGCGGCGGCCAGGTCGGCCCGGGGCACGGGATCGACCACCGCCGCCCCCTTGTCTGGGGCGATCGCCGCCACGAGCTCCAGCACGCGGCCGGCGGCCGGGTCGTCGGCCACGACCAGCGACCGGCGCGGCGGCGGCTCGTCGTAGACGAAGAAGAACTCGTTGTCGGCGGGGTCGGAGTCGGCGGGAATCGAGACCGCTCCGTAGCCCCGCGGGGCCGCGGCCCGGGCGAGCGGGATGACGTGGTTCTTGAGCAGTGCCTCGCGGCCGGCGAGCTCGACGTCGACCGCCGTCGAGATCCCGCCGATCTCGAACCGCACCGGAATCGTCGTCCGCTCGCCGTCCTCCTGCCGTGACACCGTCACGCTGACCACGAGCCGCCGATCACGGCCGAGCGTCTCCAGCCGCACGCTCGGCACGCGGACGGCGACGTTGCCGCGGGCCGGCGCGGCATACGAGAGCAGCTGCACGCGGACCTGCTGCGGCAACTTGGCCAGCGCGTCGCGAATGCCCGTCCAGCCTCCGTCGTCGGGCTTCCAGTCGTTGCCCCGCTGGTCGGAGCAGATCCAGATCTCGGTCGTGCCGGCCGCGTGCTCGCGGATGAACTCATAGGCACTCTGCAGGAGAGCCGGCAGGTCGGCCGGAGCCGCGGACGGCCCCGCGGTGGGCAGGTCGGCGATCGCCTCGGGCGCCGCCACCTCCACGGGACCCCGCGCCGGGTCGCCGAGCACCAGGACGCGGCCGGCCCGGAGCGTGGCCAGCGACGCCGCGAGCTGCCGCCGGCCGGTGTCGAGCTTCGAGCCGCCACCGGCGGCGGACACGGCCTGCATGCTCGGACTGCGGTCGAGGATCACGACCGCCGAGTCGGGCCGGCCGCCGGCGGCGAGGGCGAGCCAGCCCTGCGAGAGCGGGCGCCCGACCGCCAGGATGACGGCCGCCACGGCGAGCATCCGCAGCGCCATGATCAGCCAGTGCCGGAGCCGCGAGTAGCCCCGTGAGAGCGCCTTGGCCGCGAGCAGGAACTGCATCGCTCCCCAGGGCACCGTCTGGAACCGCCGCTGGTTGATCAGGTGGATGATCAGGGGCAGCGCCACCAGCGGCAGCGCGACGAGCACCCAGGGCTGGAGGAACGTCATCGCAGGCCCCTTCCGGCCGCGCGGCCCACGAGGAACCTCGCCAGCACCTGCTCGTAGGGCTCGTCGGTGACGATCCGGTGGTAGTCGATCGCCGATTCGAGCACCACGCGACGCAGGCTCGCGAGCCAGGCCTCGACCGCGGCGTGATAGCGATCGGCGATGTCGAGCGGGTCGGCGAAGATCGCCCCGCCCCCCTCCAGGTCGAGGAACCGCGTCGGCCGCTGAAACCGGAAGGCGATCTCCTGGGGGTCGAGGAGGTGGAAGGCGGCCACGTCGTGGCGGCGGAACTTCAGATGGCTGAAGGCCGTCGCGAGGGCCTCGGGATCGCAGAACAGGTCCGAGACGATCGCCACCACCGCCCGCTGCCGCGTCGTCTCGGCGATCTCGTGGAGCACCTCAGGCAGCCGCGTCGGCCCGGCGGGCTGCGCCGCCTCGAGGACATCGAACACCAGCCCGAGATGGGCCGGCCTGCGCCGCGGCGGCAGCGACCGGACGACGCCGTCGGCGACGCAGGTGATGCCGACGGCATCCCCCTGCTGGCTGGCGAGGTAGCCGAGCGCCGCCGCGATCCGCCGCGCGTACTCGATCTTGGTGATCCCGCCCGAGGCGAAGTTCATCGAGCCCGACGTGTCGACCACGAGGCACAGCCGGAGGTTCGTGTCGGCCTCGTACTCCTTCACGTAGTGGCGGTCGGAGCGGCCGAAGGCCCGCCAGTCGAGCCGGCGGAGGTCGTCGCCCGGCACGTACTTGCGGTACTCGGCGAACTCCACGCTCGATCCGCGGTGGGGGCTGGCGTGCCGCCCCGACACGGTGCCGATCATCGGCCGCCGCGCGACGAAGGGCACCGCCGCCAGCCGCGCGAGCACCGCCGGATCGAGGAACGAACGTGGCTGTCGGTCGGTGAACATGCAGTCGCCCGCGCGGCGCGGCCGGACTACGGCGCCTGTTCCGCGACGGTCTCCTTCACGAGCCGGCCCACGATCTGCTTGGCGTCGATCCCCTCGGCCTGGGCCGCGAAGGTGGTGATGATGCGGTGCGTGAGCACGGGGGCCGCCACCGCCTCCACGTCCTCCAGCCGCACCATGTAGCTGCCGGCGAGCGCGGCCCGCGACTTGGCGCCGAGGATCAGGTTCTGGACGGCCCGCGGACCGGCACCCCAACTCACCAGCGGCTTGAGCCACGGCGGCGCCGAGTCGCCCCTGGGCCTCGTCTTGCGGACGAGCCGGGCGGCGAACCGATAGATGTGGTCGGGCACCGGCACGCGGCGGACGAGGGTCTGGTAGTCGATGATCTCGGCGGCGGTCATCACGTGGTCGAGGGCGGGCGGGGCCTCGCCGGTGGTCGTCCGGGCGATCGCGACCTCCTCCTCCTCGTCCGGGTAGTCGAGCTCGATCAGGAACATGAACCGGTCGAGCTGCGCCTCGGGGAGCGGGTAGGTGCCCTCCTGCTCGACCGGAT
>JBJTJO010000238.1:0-3580 GCA_046095965.1 Planctomycetaceae bacterium | reverse complement strand
GGCGGCCGCGTCGTCGAGCAGGCGCTGCATGCGGAACCACCGGATCACGCGGCGACGCACCCGCTCGGTGAGCGCGGCCAGATCGGCCTGGTTGATCGGTCGGGCCGGTAGGACCGCCGGCGGGGCGTCGCACCGTGCGGGCGGAGGCGGGAGGGCTGAGGGTGCTGGAATGGTGAGCACATTCGCACGCCTGGAGGCGTGCGCCACATACAAGGCGTGCCCGGATCCACGAACGGCCTCGCTCGCACGACACGTCACGGATTGCCTGGGCCAGGCTCATGGCGCGAATGGGAGAGGAGTTCCCGCTGGAGTGCCCGAACTGCGGGGGCGACATTCGGCTGATTGCGTTCATCACGGAACCGGGACCGATCCGGAAGATCCTGACCCATCTTGGCGAACCGCTCGAGCCTCCGCCCGTCTCTCCGGCCCGGGGCCTACCCACCGACGGGGGCGAACTCGTCCAGGCCTCTGGCGAACGCGACGTCTTCCAAGCGTCGCCCGACGACCTGCCCGTGATCGACATCCACAGCCTCTGACCGGTGCCGGACGCGAGGCATCGAAGCCCGGGAGCGGCGGACTGGAAGACGGTCTGCGCCGAAGTGAGAAAATCGCCATCGCAGCAGGGCGTGAGCGGCGTTTCGGCGTTTCGGGAAACCGCATCCGGACGCCTGGGCCGCTCTCACCGAGGCTCACAAGTGGCTCATCAGCCCGAAAACCGTTGCGGATGTGCCATTGACCGGGCTATCCATGGGCAAAGCCGGCATTTCGACTCAAGGATCGCGTCCATCTGCTCGACATGATCGACGTTGGCCTGATCGACGCCGCCACGCTGCAGCGTGTCCCCGCCGTGCTCCGCCCCCGGCTCGAAGAGCTCCTCGCCAATCCGCAAGGCTGACCCGCGTCTCGGGCCCCGCCCTCCTGAAACGCGCACGCGAAAAGAGCTGCAGCCCCTTTTTGAACTCACGGCCCGATCGCCGCGATCGAAGTCACGATGACACCATCCGGCCGACGGTACGTGGGCGAGTCCGCGACGACCACAATCAGACCGCGGCAACGCTCCTGCGCGTCTGCTGCGAGCTTCCCCCGCATGGCCAACAGATTCGAGGCGCCCTCGTCGATGCGGCTCGACCCCAGTTTCATCTCGAAGCCGAGCCACAGACCGTCGGGAGTTTCGAGAATGGCATCGACTTCCAGCCCCTTGTTGTCCCGATAGAATCGCACCGTCGCATGATGAGGAAGGCCATACACCCGGATGTCGTGCGTCACCTGCGACTCGAAGAGAAAGCCGGTCAACTCGATTTCGGGGCCGAGGAGGCGTTTCGTCGTGGCGCCGACCGCTGCCACGGCCAACGATGGATCGACGAGGTGCCGCTTCGGGGTTGCTGCCAGGCGGATGCGGGATCGGAGACGGGGAGCCCAGGCGTCTTGATCCTCGATGAGAAACAGGCGGCGGAGGGCCCGGATGTAGTCGTGCAGCGTCGGCTCGGCAAGCGGCTCCTCGGCCGCCCGACCGATCGCGCGCAGCGAGCAGTCGGTGGCGACGTTTCTCGCGTAGGACGCGATCACTCTCCGCACGCCGTCCGGGTCTCGTTGAACCCCGTCGATACTGCGCACATCGGCATTCACGATCATGTCGAGGTAGTCGACGTTTGCTTCCAGAGCCAGGCTCGCGGAGAGACCGACGTTGGTCGGCCAGCCGCCGATGACGATCGCATCGACGGCTTCCGTCACGGAAATCCGGTCCGTGACGACACCCAGCGGGTGCGACTCCAGCAGCGAACCGAGTGACATCGCCCCGCTGGACAACCCTCGTTCATAGAACGTCATCGTGCCCAGGCGGATGGGGGCGATGCGGCGGGCTCCCGTGTGCAAGACAAGCGCGTCGTCGGGAGTCGAAGAACCGGTCAGCAGGAACAGGCCCTTGGTTTGGGCATCGTCGATCCGTCCACGAACGGCCTCCCACAGGCCTTCGACCAACTGGTATTCGTCGATGAGTCGCGGCGCCGGGCCATCGAGCACCAGGGCGGGATCAACGCGGGCAGCGGCAAGCGCGGCCCGGTCCTGGTCGAGTCGCACTTCCGAGGCGGCAAACTTTCGAGCCAGCGTCGTCTTGCCGGTGGCTTTCGCCCCTGTGACCAAAACGCCACCGTGCGTCGCCAGCCGCGACGCGACAGAAGACTCGGCAATTCTCGGCAGAAAAGCTGGCAAATCGAAACCTGTACCAAAATCAATGAAGGGATTGTACTGGCGGCGACAGCGTAAGTGTACCCTCCCGGAAGCGGGCCGAATCAACGCCTTCTTTGGGCCCCGTAGGACAGGCTTCAGCCTGTCCTACGGGCCGACTGTCGGCGCGAGCCTGGCAACGCTGCCGCCGCTTTTCTCGACGGCCTGTCCAATACGATCTTCATGTCGGAGACGGTGATGAGTGCCAATGACACTGACGACGACGTGCGTGGGGCGATCATGAACAATACGGCGGGCGGACCGACGTTCATGACGAAGAACGGGCCGAATGAGGGCACTGATCACTGCCATTGCCTGGGGCCGCGATCGACGACCTATCCTGGCCCCTGCGTTCATCGGTCGCAGCCCGACGGATTGAGTTCGACGCAGTTGTTGCTCGCAGGAGGACGCACGAGGTCGCGCTGAAAAATTCGCTCCGTGCCGAAATCACTATGTGGCGACGGGGCTTCGGCAAGACCGAGCTCGCGATGCGGGCGAGCGTGGACGTGCTCACGATGACCGCCACGCCCATCCCACGAACGCTCCACATGCCGATGCTCGGCATCCGCGACATCTCGAACCTCTCGACGCCGCCGGCCGAGCCGCCGCCGGTGAACCTCGACCTCCCGGGCGCGGCGTGGCTGCCGCGCGACTACATCGCCGATTTCCGCGCCAAGATCGACGTCTACCGCCGGCTCTCGCGGGCCACGGCGACGAACCAGATCGACGACCTCGCGACGGAACTCGGTGACCGCTTCGGCCCGCTCCCCGACGAGGCCCGCCGCCTGCTTGACTTCACGCGGCTGAAGGTGGCCGCGCTCGCCCTCGGCATCGACTCGGTCACGCGGCATCCCGAGATGATCCTGATCGGCCACCACGACCGCGAGGCGATGGAGCGGCTCCGGCAGGCGGCCGCGAAGAAGAGCCGCGTCGTGCGGGTGGTGGACCAGAAGACGGTCGTCGTGCCACTCCACGCCGACACGCTCGCCGACCCGGACAAGCTCGTCGCGAGCCTGCGGTCGCTCCTCGCCCTCGTGCCCGCCGGCAAAGGCCCGTGACGACTCTCCGCCCGGCTCCCTCTGGCAGAGTGCCTGAGTGAGGGTGCTGTCTCTTCTCTCTCCCTCTCCCTCTGGGAGAGGGCCGGGGCGAGGGTGCCCGGAAGCGTTTCGCGCCGACACTTCCTGCCACATGTCGCGGTGCCCGCTGCCCCTGACCACCTCCGCGTCCGTCTTCCCTACCGGGAACTCTCCCGGCGGCGGATGCACGCGTGCTCTCGGCCTGCACACGGCGGTCTCGACCGTGCCGCCCTTCCGATCCGTGGCGGCCACGAGGTGCAGATCGCTACGAACGCCGTCGT
>JBJTJO010000237.1:0-8573 GCA_046095965.1 Planctomycetaceae bacterium | reverse complement strand
CGGCGCCGGCGGGCTCTCGAGCGCCGTCGGCGAGATGGCCGCCACGGTCGGCGCCGACGTCGACCTCGACACGGTGCCGCTGAAGTACGAGGGCCTGTCGGCCACCGAGGTCTGGATCTCGGAGGCGCAGGAGCGGATGGTGCTCGCCGTCGCCCCGGCCGACTGGCCCGCCATGCGGAAGGTCGCGGCCGACGAGGGGGTCGAGGCGACGGCGATCGGCGTCTTCACCGGCGCCGGTCGCATCGTGCTGAAGTGGCAGGGCCGGGTGGCCGGCGACCTCGACTGCCACTTCCTCCACTCGGGCCGCCCGCGGCAGCGGCTGGTGTCGCGGCACGCCCCGGGGCCGCCGGCGCCGCTCGTCTTCACGGGCGATCCGGCGCCGGCGGCCGCCCTGCTCGAGGTGCTCGCCCTGCCCGACGTGGCGAGCAAGGAGCGGATCGTGCGGCAGTACGACCACGAGGTGCAGGGCTGCTCGGTGCTCAAGCCGCTGCTCGGGCCCGGCGCGGGCCCCGCCGACGGGACGGTGATCCGCGGCGTGCTCGGCCGCGACCGCGGGATCGTGCTCGGCGTCGGCCTCAGGCACCACCTCGGCCGGCTCGATCCCTACCAGATGGCCGCCGGCGGAATCGTGGAGGCGATCGCCAACGTGGTCGCCGCCGGCGCGGATCCCGACCGGATCGCGCTGCTCGACAACTTCTGCTGGGGCGACACGCGCCGGCCCGAGTCGCTCGGCACGCTCGTGGAAGCCTGCCGCGCCTGCCACGACCTCGCGGTCGCCTTCGCGGCACCGTTCGTGAGCGGCAAGGACAGCCTCAACAACGTGTTCGCCTACGCCGACGCGGCCGGCGCCGCCCGCGAGATCTCGATCCCGCCCACGCTGCTGGTGACGGCGCTGGGGCAGCTCGACGACGTGCGGCGGGCGGTCTCGCCGGACCTCAAGGCCGCCGGCAACCGCCTCGCGGTCGTGGGCGAGACGCGGACCGAGATGGCCGGCAGCCAGCTGGCGCTCACCGGCCGCGTGTCGGGGGGCGGCGTGCCGACCGTCGACGTGGCCGCCTGCCGCGCGGCGGTGCGCGGCGTCGCCGTGGCGGTGCGCGGCGGCCTCGTGCAGGCCTGCCACGACGTCTCCGACGGCGGCCTCCTCACGGCCGTCGCCGAGATGGCGATCGCCGGAAGCCGCGGCGCGCGGATCACGCTGGCCGACGTGCCGGCCGCGGCGGCCGCCGCCGGCAACGACCTCGCCATCGCCTTCGCCGAGACGCCGGGGCGGTTCGTCTGCGAGGTGCGGCCGGAGCACGCGGCCGAGTTCGCCCGCCGCCTCGAGGGCGTCCCCTGGGCCTGGATCGGCGGCGTCACGGCCTCGACCGACCTCGAGATCGTGTCGCCGGGCGGAGCGGCGGACGCCGGCCCGGCAGCCCGCCTCCCGGTCGAGCGACTCGCCCGCGCGTGGCGTGGGGAGGACGCCTGAATGCTCGCGCCCCGCGCCCTCGTCCTGCGTGCCCCGGGCACCAACTGCGACCATGAGACGGCCCATGCCTTCGAGCGGGCCGGGGGCCTCGCCCGCCGCGTGCATGTGCGGGCCCTCGCGGAGCGGCCGGCACTGCTCGACGATTTCCAGATCCTCTGCATCCCGGGGGGCTTCTCCTACGGCGACGACATCGCCAGCGGTCGGATTCTCGCGCTGGAACTGAAGACCCGGCTCGGCGACGCGCTGTTCCGGTTCCGCGACCGATTCGGGCTCGTGCTCGGGATCTGCAACGGCTTCCAGGTGCTCCTCCAGACGGGCCTGCTGCTCGCCGAGGCCGGCGGCGGCCCGCCGGAGGCGGCGCTGGCGCACAACGCCTCGGGCCGGTTCGTCGACCGTTGGGTGCGGCTCGCCTGCACGCCGGGACCATGCGTGTTTCTCAAGGGCCTCACGGAGTTCGAGCTGCCCGTGGCCCATGGCGAGGGCCGCTTCGTGCTCCGGGATCCGGCGCGGCTGCCGGCGCTGCGGGCCGCCGGGCAACTGCCGCTCACCTACGCGGCGGACGACCTGGGGCGGACGACCAATCCCAACGGCGCCAGCGGCGACGTGGCTGGCGCCTGCGACCCGACCGGACGGGTGTTCGGGCTGATGCCGCACCCGGAGCGGTTCATCGACGCCACGCAGCATCCCGCCTGGGCCGGCCGCCTCGACCCGGCCGCGGCCGGCGTCGGCCTGGCGATCTTCGCCAACGCCGTGAAGGCGACGGCCTAGACCCCGTTGTTGGGTGCGCTTGAGCGACGAGCCGGCAGACCCGGGAGGGTGGGCGAGGGGGGTCGGCGAACGCTCGCGGAGCCTTGGGCGTGGCGGCCTCCCGGCACGGGTTCCCGACGGCCCGATCGCGGTTGACCGGCCGCCTGCCTTCCATTACTTCCCCACTCTCCCAGGCTCCGACCCGCGTCCCCGGCGGTTTCTCCGATGCGTTCGCCTTCGGCGACCATGCCGTGGTTGCTCCTGCCTCTCCTCGCCGCGGCGGGCGGCTGCGCGATCGTGGGCGGCGCCGCCGCGACCCGGGATTCGAGCGCCGACGACGCCGTCGTGTCGACCGCAAAGCCTGCGCCGCGGACGATGCAGTTCGAGGTGCTCTTCATCCGTTGCGGGTCCGAAGACGAGACGCTCACCGACGGGTTCTGGGATCAGGTCGACGAGCAGGCCATCGACGCCGAGCGCCGCCGGGCGCTGAATGCCAACGGGCTGCGGGTGGGCGTCGTGACGGGTGATGTGCCCGGGGCCGTCGCCGCGCGGCTGGCCGCGGCCGCCGCGGAAGACGGCGGCGACACGGCGGCGACGCGGCGCAGCCTGCAGCTCCTGCCGGGGCGTGGCAGCGAGATCGTCACGGCCGCCCGGCTGCCGAGCCTCGTGCTCCTCGAGCAGCGGGACGGCGCCGTCAGCGGCGGAACCTACCACGATGCGACCACACAACTGGCCCTCGACGCCCACCCGGCCGCGGACGGCCGCATTCGGCTGGAGGTCGTGCCGGAGATCCGGCACGGGCCCGTCGAGAAGTCGTGGGCCGGCGAGGACGGGGCATTTCGGCTCGAGACCGGGCAGCGCCGCCACCGGCTCGACTATCTCGGCATCGACGTCACCCTGCCGCTCGAGGGCCTGCTGGTGATCGGGCCCGCCGGAGCGCCTTCGGCGAGCGTGGGCGACGGCCTGCTCCGGGAGCACTCGCGGGATGGCGGCACCGTGAGGCTGCTGGTGATCCGGCCCCTGGCCAGGGCCGTCGATCCGGCGTTCGCCGAGACCCGGCCAGCCGACGAGGACGGACCACCTCTGACCATGCACTGACGTCCCTGACCATCGCTGACGCGGGTCACGCGTGGTCCTCCGCGCGGACTGGGGCAAGGTGGGCGGAGCCTGACGCCGGGGAATGCTGCGTCGGCTGCGGACCCGCGGGATGCTGGCGGACGCGGGACGGCCTGCCGGACGGAGGTGTCCATGGCGGCGTGTGCCGGCCGATCTTGAGGGGGACGAGCGCCCTTGTGCCCGCGAGGATCCAGCGAAGTATGGCCGCCGCACCGCCGACCGAGTCCACGTCCCCCCGTCTCCGCCCGAAGTCGTACACGGTGTTCGCGGCGGCTTTCCTGGCGGGGGCCGCGGCGGCGGTGGGCGTCAATCGCGTTCTCGACGTGCACCTCGCGCAGCGGCGGCCCCAGGTGGAGAGCGAGCCGATCTTCGTCGCCCTGCGGCCGCTCCCCCAAGGATCGCCGGTGACCGTCTGGGACGTGGCCCTCAAGGACTGGCCGAAGGCGATGCTCCCGAGTTCCGCGCTTCGCGCCGGAGACTCGTTCGAGGGCTTCGTCCTCCGGCACGCGATCCGGGAAGGCCAGCCGCTGCTGGCCGTGCAACTGATCCGCTCGGGAAGCCAGGTCGACGCCGCGGCGGCCGTCGAGACGTTCGTGCCCGCCCATCCGTTGGCGGCGACCGCCCAGACGGAGTCGGCGGCGGGCGACCTCTGGACACCGTCGGCGGCTGTCTCGTCGCCGGCTGCCGCGGCGCCCGCTGCGGCAGCGGGTGCGAGCGTTGCGACGCCGGCACCGGCTCCAGCCGCGGCAGCGGCGGTGGTCGCGGCCGCGCCCGCCGTCGAGCCCGAACCTGAGTCCGTGCCGGCGCAGCCGACGGTGGCGATGCCGGACGGCGGCGCGGATCGCGAGCCTCAGCCGGCGCTGACCGCGGCCGAGCCGCTCCCCACGGCGGTCGATCCGCCGGTCGCTCCGTCCCCCGCGGCGAGCGGCGCCGCGGCGCCGCAGCAGCCCACGCCGGCGGCCGCGGCCGCAGACGAGGTCTCCGAGGCCGTGGCCACCGACGTGGCGTCGATGCCGTCGGTGATCAAGCAGCCTGCCGCGGTCGGAACGCCGACGGCACAGCCACCGGCGGGCGATGCGGGCAAGTATCTCGTCGTTCCCGAGCGGATCGCACTGCAGGCCGACACGTCGTTCACCACTCCGCGGCCCCAGCCGCCGGGCCCACCCGCCGCGGCACGGCCCGTCGCGGGCAAGCCCCGCGCCACGCCCCGGCCCGCAGGACAGGTCGACGCCCGGCGCGGTGGCACGCCGGCGGCCGCCCCAACCTCCGCGCCACGGCAGCAGCCCGGCGCACCGTCGCGAACGCGGCCGCAGTCGCAGCCCACCCGCGAACAGCCGCCGCCGTCAGCCGCCCGGCGGCCGTGGACCGCCATCGCCGCCGGCATCGAGGCTCTCGGCAGCCCGTGGCAGCGTCCCGCCGCGACCGCGAACCGCCAGCAGGGGAGCGAGTCCTCCCGCCGCTGACCACGCCGCGGGGTCGGGCGTCAGGGCTCGATCACGATTTTTCCGGCCAGCGCTCCCGAACGGCCGACCGTGGCGGCCTCCTGGATCGCATGGGCCTCCGCCGTCCGTTCGAGCGGCAGCACGCGGTCGACCGGCACCCGCAGGCGACCCGATTGGAGCCAGCGGTTGATGTCGGCGGCGGCCGCGGCCTGCCTGACCGCGTCGGCCTTGAACATCGCGAACCCGATGAGTCGGCAGCCCTTGACGTAGAACGGGCCGACGGGAAAGGGCGGCCGGGCGTCGCGGCCCGCCATCACGACGATCCGTCCCCGGTCGGCCAGCAGCGTTACCGCGCGGTCGAAATCCGGATCCCGCTGGGTCTCCCAGTAGACGTCGACGCCCCCGGGCGCGGCGGCACGAACCTGCGCGACGAGATCGCGGGCCCCGTAGTCGAGCACCACGTCGGCGCCCCGGCGGGCGACGGCCTCGCGCTTCGCCGGCGTGCCGGCGGTGGCGATCACGCGGGCGCCCAGGGCGACGGCGATCTGCACGACCGCCGAGCCCACCCCGCCGGAGCCGCCGTTGACGAACACCGTCTCACCCGGACGGACCTGGGCCTCGTCGACGAGGCCCAGATGCGCGGTGATCGACACCAGCGCCGCCGCCGCGGCATCGACGTCGGCGACGCCGGCCGGCGTTGGATACAGCCAGCGCTCGTCGATGGCGACCAGCTCGGAACAAGTCCCCTGCCGGCCGAGCAGACCCTGGTTGGAACCCCAGACCCGCATGCCCGGCCGGATCGAGTCGACGTCGGCGCCCACCGTCACGACCTCACCGGCCAGGTCGCAGCCGACCACGAAGGGCCACGGGAGGGGCATCGACACGGCGCCCGAGCGGACGTAGGTGTCGATCGGATTCACCGCGCTGGCCCGCACGCGGACCAGCGCCTGCCGTGGGCCGGCCACCGGATCGGCGAGTTCGCCGACGACGATCGCATCGGGAGGGCCGACCCGCTCGATGAAGGCGGCCCTCATGAGCCGTCGTTCCCCGCGGGGCCGCGTGCCGATCGCAGCGCGAAGCCCGCGGCCGCGACCAGCCCGCCCGCGGCCGCCAGCCACCAGAGCGTGCGGGCGAGGCTCCGGGCGAGCCGCGAGAACTGCTGCAGCCGCACCTCCTCGGCCGACGGCGGGCGGTTCAAGCCCGCCTGGGTGGCCTGGGTGTAAGCCGCGTGCACCGCGGCAATCGGCGCCACGGCGACGCCGTCGCGAATCGCCTGTGGCGGCGGCGGTCGCCCGACGATCACGGCGCCGAGCGGTTCGGCGACCAATGCCGCCCCCGCGGCAAGCGCCGCCACCGCACAGCCCGCGAAGGCCATCCCGCGCGGCACGTCCCACCCGGGCGCGGCGCTGACGCGGCCGCCGGCGTCGGCATGCGCGGCCAACTCGCGCAAGCGGGGGACATCCACGTCCCGCCCACATGCCGGACACGGCGCCCGGCCCCCCGCCCGTCCGGCGGACACGGAGACCCGGCCTCCGCAGGGGCACGAAATCGTGAAGCAGCGTTCGGTGGTCACCATGTGTCGACCCGCGGCAGGGCATCGGCCCCGAGGCAATCGGGGCTCCGTCGCGCGGCAGAGATTCTCCGGACGGATTTTTTTACCATCCGGGCTCCGGCGGAGGCCCGAAAATCGGGATTCCGGGGAAAAAAAACTGGCCCTCCACACCCGGCAACGGCATAATGTTGCGTCCTCCCGGGAACCCCCCAACGATGGCACTGCTTGACCGTGTGTCTTGCCTCGTTTGCCCAGAGTCCCGGAACTCGGACATACGCCCCTCGTGGCGCAGGGTTTTCAACGCGGTCACGACCCCGCCTCGCCACCGCGTGCGGCGGCCGACCCGTGGCCCGCGGCCGCACTGGACTTGCGGCCCCCTTGAATCAGACTGACTCCGCCTCGAAAGATGCCCTGGTGCGGGAGGCACCCGCGGCGGGTGGACACTGGCCATGGACCGATCGAACGATTCGCGAAGGAGTTTGACTGTGTACGACTCGCTGCTGGATGAACTCGAGGACGACGTCGTTTCCAATCCCCAGGAGGTCGAGGAGCTGACCGAAAAGGTCGTCGACGCCGAGGAGGCCGACGCCGAGCTCCTCGTCGAGGACGCCGATGTCCCGGGCATCCCGGAGGGCGAGATCGAGGCCGAGGTCGAGCAGGAAGTCGATGCCTCCGGCGAGGCCGACGAGCCGCTGATCGAGCAGGTCGAGAACTGGTCGGACGATCCGGTCCGCATGTACCTCACGCAGATGGGTGAAATCCCGCTGCTCACCCGGGCGCAGGAGATCCATCTGGCGCGGCAGATCGAGACCACGCGGGCCCAGTTTCGCGCCAAACTCCTGGAGTGCGACTACGTCTGCCAGCAGGCCTACCGCGTCCTCGTCCGCGTGCACAAGGGGGAACTGCCGTTCGACCGCACGGTCCAGGTGTCGGTGACCGACCGCCTGGAGAAGGATCAGATCCTCGGCCGCCTGCCGCACAACCTCCGCACGCTGGATGTGCTCCTCCGGCAGAACAAGGCCGACTATCGGATCGCGCTGTCGAAGAAGCATCGGATGGCGGAGCGGCGCGAGGCCTGGGCGCGGCTTGGCCGGCGCCGCAAGCGGTGCGTGCGGCTCATCGAGGAGCTCGGCCTGCGGACGCAGCGGATCGAGGCGATGATCCCGGCGCTGGAGCGGTTCCTGCTACGGGCCCGGGAACTCCGCGGAAAGATCGAGTCGCACAAGAAGTCGAAGCAGCCCCCCTCGGGGCGACAGAAGTTCGTGGAGGAGTACCGCCAGATCCTCAAGAGCTGCCAGGAGACTCCCCGCAGCCTCCGCCGCCGCGTCGACGAGATCCGGGGCATCTTCGCCCGGTATCAGCATGCGAAGCGGGGTCTGTCGGAGGGCAACCTGCGGCTCGTAGTGTCGATCGCGAAGAAATACCGCAACCGGGGCCTGTCGTTCCTCGACCTGATCCAGGAGGGTAACGCCGGCCTGATGCGGGCGGTCGACAAGTTCGAGTATCGCCGCGGCTTCAAGTTCTGCACCTATGCCACGTGGTGGATCCGGCAGGCGATCACCCGCGCGGTGGCCGACCAGAGCCGCACGATCCGCATCCCGGTGCACATGGTCGAGACCATGAGCCGCGTGCGGAACGTGGCCCGTCAGCTGCTGCAGGAATATGGCCGGGAGCCGACGATCGAGGAGATCGCCGCCCGGGCCGGCACTCCGGTCGACGAGACGCGGCGGGTGACGGCGATGAGCCGCTATCCGATCAGCCTCGACCGCCCGGTGGGCAACAGCGAGGACAGCCACTTCGGCGACCTGCTGCCCGACACCGGCGCCGAGAACCCGGCGGTGGGCGCCGCGCAGGAGATGCTCCGCAACCGGATCGCGAAGGTCCTCAAGAGCCTCTCCTACCGCGAGCGGGAGATCATCAAGCTCCGCTACGGCCTCGGCGACGGCTACAGCTACACGCTCGAGGAAGTGGGCCACATCTTCAAGGTGACGCGCGAACGGATCCGGCAGATCGAGGCCAAGGCCGTGCGCAAGCTGCAGGCCCCGGCCCGCAGCGAGGAGTTGTCCGGCTTCATCGACTGAAGCCGGACGCGCGGGTTCAGCACGGGTTTTCAACCCGTGCTGAACCCGCGCGACCGGCCGCGAGTTGAGCGTGGCAACGGCGCCGGGTCATCCCGCGGGCCTCGGCAGGGGGAAATGTGGCGGCTGGGGGCGTTTGGGGGTAGCGGGGGGGTGGCGTGGGGGGATGC
>JBJTJO010000236.1:0-32590 GCA_046095965.1 Planctomycetaceae bacterium | reverse complement strand
CTCCTGGATGGGCTGGCCGATCGAGCTGCGGAAGATGCTGCACCGCGCGCTGTTCGTGCCGGAGACGATGCCGCTCGACCGGCTGCTCGAGCTCTTCCAGACGGAGAAGAACCAGCTCGCGGTCGTGACCCTGGCGTCTGCCCCGGGCTGCAGCAGCTGCTTCGGCGGTTTCTCGAGCTGCCGCCGGCCGTCGTTCATGGAGTTCCGCTCGTGCGGGTCGCCGGCTCGCACGCCGGCGCACACGCCGGGGCCGGAGCCGCACACGGCGGGCCGGGGAGACGCCGCCGTGCTCCGTCCCTCGCGCACCCTCTGGGAGAGGGCCGGGGTGAGGGTGCCTTGGTCGCCAAGCCACCTGCCGCTGCACCCACACCCGGCCTGCGGCCGGCCTCTCCCAGAGGGAGAGCGAGGGAATGATCACGGCCGCGTCTCCCAGGCCAGCCGTGTCCGGCTCCGGCCACCGTCACTCGACGGGCGCGGCCTTGTCGATCACGTCCTGGAGGATGAAGGACTTCGGGAAGGGCTCGTCGAGCTGCTCGAGCACCTTTCGGTAACGCCGCACGAGATCCGCGGTGTCGTCGGCGGTGATCTGGTCGTCGCGGAGCCGCGGGGCGGCGTCGAGCACCTGCCGCCAGGCCGCGAACGCCCGCTCGTACGCCTCCTTCGCCGCCTGCAGCCGCGCCCCGCGGTATTCACGATCGCCAACCCACGCCTGCTCGCGGAACTCGATCGCGGGCGGCGTGACCTCGGCCTCGCAGGTGGCCCGCCAGAAGTCGAAGTTCACGATGTCGCGATAGCGGTCGATGATCGTCGCCGTCTCCCGGGCCTCCTCGTGCTCGCGGGCCAGCCGCAGCGCCTTCTTGCGCTTCTCAGGCGGCGCCTCGCGGGCCACCTCCAGCCAGGTGACCTGCACCGCCGCCTCGGCCTCGGCCGCCAGCCGCTGCTGCTCCTCGGTCCGTTCGGCCGGCGGTGTGTCGAGGGCCGCCCGCTGTGCCGTGGGGAGCGCCTCGCGGCGGCGTTCGGCGAGTGCGGCGAAGGCGCCCGGCAGGTGCTCTTCGAGCTCCGTCGCCCGCTGGGCCGCGAGGGCCTCCTGCTCCTCGCGCCGGCCGAGACTGATCGGCACGTCCCAGCTCGTGGGGATCTCATGCGTCGCGAACCGCCGCATCTCGTCGCCGGCGAGCGTCCAGGCGTCCCGGGCCTGCGTGCCGAACGTGCCGTCCTCCTCGAGCGCCCGGGCATGATTGATGGCCGTCATCATCGGCTCGCTGTGGAAGATGAGCGCGGTGGTCTTGAGCGGCACGCCCTGCTTGTCCACGAGCTCCTGCCCCGCGAGGTACTTCTCACGGGCCACGAGCCAGTTGTCTCGCTCCGGCAGCGTGCGTTCTTCCCGGTCGCGCTTGTGGAAGTCGTCGTCGGCCTTGAACAGCCGGCGGAACTGCTTCTTCTCATCCGACTTGCCGATTTTGTGGCCCAGGAACCATCCCATGCGGCCGAGGAGCCGGGGCTCCCGGCGGTTGAGCCAGATCCCGTCGCGAAGGAACTCGATGCCCTTGATCACCCAGGCGTAGCGGTCGTGGTAGTCGTCGAACTCGACCGAGATGTTGTAGGAGAGGTTGTGGGCCTGGAAGTCCCAGACCGAGTAGAAGTTGGGTTGCAGCTTCGTGAGCTGCTCGAGCGTGGCCGAGAGGCTCGTCCAGTCCTCGACCTTCTTGTAGTGGTTGGCCCGGTCCCAGAGCAGCGTCACCGCCACGTTCTTGAGCCCGAGCGTCGCGAAGCGGATCGCCTCGCCCGCCGGGTCGATCGAGCCGAGGTCGGCCTGCGACAGGCCGTGGTCGGTCCGCAGCCGGGCGAGCTTGCCGCCGGGGCTCACCGAGTCGGCCGGCTGCGACAGGAGCGACAGGGGCACGAGGAGCACGGCGATGGCCACGAGGCAGGCGAGCGTGGCGGGCCGCAGGCCCAGCCAGCCCCGGCCCGGCCCGGCACCGGACGAGGACGAGGGGGTCATGACGCCACCTCCCGGGCCTTGAGGCAGAAGGCGGCCGCGATGCAGAAGACCGCGACGAACCCGGCCGCCTCGAGGGCGTGCGCGGCGACGAGGTCGAGCGGGATGTCGAAGCCCTCGGCCACGAAATCACCCGTGCCGAGGTCCGCCAGCGACGGAAACCCGCTCGCCGCGAGCCGCATGGGCGCGAGCAGCAGCGTGTCGATCGCCTTGATGACCTGCGCCGCGGGCGTCGGCTCCCACGTGACGGTGATGCTCTCCTGCGTGCACATCCGCACGAGCGACTCGATCGGACCGCCCCCGGGCTGGAGCGTGGCGTCGCCGGTCACCTGGCTCTCGAAGAGCCGGGCGATGAAGCCGCGGAAGTGGCCGACGAGGAGC
Source organism: Planctomycetaceae bacterium (assembly GCA_046095965.1). GTDB lineage: Bacteria > Planctomycetota > Planctomycetia > Pirellulales > UBA1268 > QWPN01. The sequence continues at coordinate 30,210 of JBJTJO010000236.1, read as the reverse complement.
ACCGCGAGCGCGGCCATGAGGGCCACCGGACCGGCCAGGAAGGTGCTGAACATCACGCCGAGCGCCGTGACCACGACCATCGAGAACCAGATGCCGACGCAGCCCTTGGCGAAGTTGACCGTGAAGGAGCCGTCGCCGGCCCGCAGGTAGAAGTCGGCCTGCGCCACGCCGTAGTACTGCGCCGGCTCGAGGCACTGCAGCCAGACCTCGACCCGGCCGTCGGCCACGAGGTCGGCGAACAGGTCGATCTCGCGGACGCCGCCGTCGGCCAGCACCGCCTCCAGCTTCCGCGGGACGCGCAGCGCCTCGATCGTGAACTCCCGGGCGACGATCGGGAAGGACTGGCTGCGGAGCTTCGTGACCGGATTCTGCAACTGCACCGTCCCGTGGATGCCCTCCTCGATCCGCCCCTTGTGGGTGCGGAACACCCGCACGATCATCTCGAGCGGCAGGCCGTCGGGAAACTCCCGCTCCGTGACGTCGGAGAACGTCCAGATGGCCGCCGCCGCCGTGCCCCCCTCGATGTACTGCCGGTAGGCCCACTCGGCCCCCACGCTGATGCCTTTGGCGCTTGGCCGCCCGTCACGGTCGAGGAACCGCAGCGTGCCCCGGAGCGGCCGCCGGGCCTCGAGCAGCCCCTCGGCCGGCCCGACGGTGAACGAACCGTCGCCGTTGCGTGCGACACGATGCCGGTGTCCCTGCTCCGTCTCGGCCACGCCGTTGCCCGCCGCGTCGAGCGTCACGCGATGGCGGTGGTTGCGGCCGAGGCCCGTGCGCCCCGCGAAGCCCGTCACGGCCCCCTCCGCGTCGGTGACCTCCACGAGGTCCTCGGCGGCCAACACGTGGCCGTGGGCGACCGTCCGCAGCACGAACGCCCAGCCCGCGAGCCCCATGACGGCCAGCAGGCAGGTGCCGATCGCGGCGAAGCCGAGGATCCGGCCGAGCACGATCTCGGCCGTGTGCACGGGCTTCGTGGTCACCGTCTGGATCGTCCGCGACTTGACGTCGGCGGGCAGGCTGAAGACGGCCAGGAGCAGGGTCACGAGGCAGACGAGAAAGTTCGTCGTGCCGAGCACGAAGCCCAGCGAGAGCTTGCCCGGATTCGGGTTCGCGGGATCGAGGAACCAGCCCGCGAACAGGAGCACCAGAGCGAACAGGGCGAGCGCCACGAGCACGTTGCGGCGCAGCGACTCCTGGATCGCGAGCCGGGCCAGCGCCCAGACGCGGCGCGGCGACGTGCCCGCCAGGTCGCCGCACCCGGCGAGGATGCCCCGGTAGATGCGGTCACCCGCCGCGAGCGGCCCGCAGGCGATCGCCTGCACGACCCAGGCAACCGCCGCCGCCAGCAGGGCGGCCGTCGCCGCCGCCGCGAGGAAGTGCAGCAGGGCCGGCCCGATCCAGGCGGCGAATCGCGGGATGTCGTCCTCGAGCACCATGGCGCGGCCTCACCCCGCCCGCGGCGCGCCGGCCTCGGGCCCGCCGCCGGTGCGGGCCCGCCGGCCGGGCCGGGCCTGGGCGTCGCGGACGACCTCGAGAAACAGCTCCTCGAGCGTCGTCCGCGGGCTGCCGATCTCGACGTCGGCGGCGCCGTGCCGCGCGAGCACGCCGCGGATCTCCTCGCGGGCGGCGGCCGGCAGCCCGCGGGCGCGGATCTGCGTCATGTCGCTCACGCGCAGCAGGTCGTCCACGCGGCCGAGCTCCTTGAGTTCGCCCTGGTGGAGGACGGCGATCCGGTCGCACACGTCCTCGACGTCGGCGAGGAGGTGCGAGCACATGATCACCGTTTTGCCCCGCGCCTTGAGATCGACGATGAGATCCTTCATCTCGCGCGTGCCGATCGGATCGAGGCCGCTGGTGGGCTCGTCGAGCAGGACGAGCTCGGGATCGTTGATGAGGGCCTGCGCCACGCCGATCCGCCGGGTCATGCCCTTCGAGTACTCGCGCAGCTGCCGCTTGCGGTCGCGCTCGAGGCCCACCATCTCGATGAGCGCCGCGGCCCGCCGGGCCCGCTCCGCCGGGGGCATGTCGAACAGCCTGCCGTAGAAGTCGAGCGTCTCCTCGGCGTCAAGGAACTTGTAGAGATACGACTCCTCGGGCAGGTAGCCGAGCCGCTCGTTCTTGGCCACGTCGGTGGCCGGGCGGCCGAAGATCCGCGCCTCGCCGGAGGTCGGGAAGATCAGGCCCAGGAGCAGCTTCAGGGTGGTCGTCTTGCCCGACCCGTTGGGGCCGAGGAGGCCGAAAATCTCGCCGCGGCGGATCTCGAGGTCGAGTGGCTTGAGGGCCGCCTTCTTGCTGCGGCCCCAAAAGTCGCGGTAGGTCTTGGAGAGATTGCGGGCCTCGACGACCACGTCGCCCGAGCCGCTGCCCGGCTGTCCTGCTGTCACGCCGCACCCTCCAGGAATTCCACTGCGGCCGACCGCCGCCGATCCACCGTTGTACATGATGCCGCGCCCCCACTGGCGCGGCCGCCCACGGGCGACCCGGCCCTGCCCCCTCACCGGCCTCCCCATCGGGGAACATGCCGGCAACCCGAGGTTGACGGCCACCCGCGGACTGGTAAAATCCGACGAGTTGAGAATGATTCTCAGTTTCGTCAGCTGCTGATTTCCGCATGTGGAGCTGCTGAAATGTCGTCCGCGTCCGTGAAAACCGCCCGCCCAACCGCGTTCACGCTCGTCGAACTGCTCGTGGTGATCGCCATCGTGGCGGCCCTGCTCGGCCTCCTGCTGCCCGCGGTTCAGTCGGCCCGCGAGGCCGCCCGGCGGACGCAGTGCCAGGTCAACATGCGGCAACTCGCCCTCGCGGCCTGGAACCACGAGTCCGCCAAGGGTTTCTTCCCGCCGTCCGCCCTCGCCGTGAGCGGCAGCGGGCTGGCGCCCTGGTCCGGGCAGGCGTGCCTGCTGCCGTTCCTCGAGGGGGATTCGTTGTTCAAGCGCATCGACTTCTCGAAGCCCTACGGCGATCCGGTGAACAAGGATGCGTTTCCGCCCAATGGCGTGGCCGCGTTGCGGGTTGACGTGCTCGTCTGCCCGAGCGAACCGAACGCCCGGCCCGTGCTGGACGGCAGCGGCGCGGCGAAGCACTTCCCGCTCAACTACGGCCTCAACGTCGGCGCGTACCTGGTGTATGACCCGGCGACCCGCGCGGAGGGAAGCGGCGCCTTCACCCCCTTCACGAGGCGCAAGGCGGCCGCCTTCTCGGACGGCACGACGAAGACGCTCGCCCTGGCCGAGGTGAAGGCCTTCACGCCGCGTTCGCAGGACTTCGCCGGCATGCCGGCCTCCGCCCCCGCGTCGCCCGGGGAGATCGCGGCGTTGATGGGGGGAGGCACCTGGTCGGCCGACGGTGGCCACACGGAATGGGTCTGCGGCCGGGCCCTGCACGTCGGCTTCACGACGAACTTCCCGCCCCAGACGGTCGTGCCTTACGAGCGGGATGGCACGACGTACGACGTGGACATCTGCTCCATCCGCGAGAGCGTCTCGCTGCCGGGCCCGACGCGGGCCGTGGTCACGTCACGCAGCCATCACGGCGCCATCGTGAACACCGTGTTCATGGACACGTCGGTGCATGCCATCAGCGGCGACATCGACGCCACCGTCTGGCAGGCACTCGGGTCACGGGCCGGCAACGAGTCGGCGGCGTGGGCGCCGTGACCGGCCGGCCGTCACCGGCTCACTCGGCGGACGCAGAACTCGGCTGAACCGGGGCCGGGGCGGCCGCGATCCGTTCCGCCTCGGCGACGAGCCCGCGGGCCGCGACGAGATCGGTTGGGCCGAAGAACGGCTCGTCGGGATCGCCGCCGGCGTGGTCGATCATCTCGGCCGCGAGCTGCTCCCAGGAGAGGCCGTTGGCGAGGTGCCAGGCCGCGGCCTGCGCCGTCTTCTGCGACACCTGGCCGGAGGCGAGCGCCGCCATCACGACGGGCAGCCGCGGATCCTTCGAGAAGGACTCGAGGGCCACGAGCTTGTAGGGCACGCGAGGCGAGGGCTCGGGCTTGCCGTGCTCGAGGCACACGGTGGCGAAGCGGAAGACCCGCCGCCCGCCGGGCTGCACCACGAACGAGCCGTCGGCCTGAGCGGGGCCGACCTGGAACTGGCCGCCGCCGACCGCGTCGGCGTGGCCGGCGATCGCGGCGTCCATGCCAGCCCGCACGATTTGCTTCGCCACGGGACGGTCGTGGATCCAGTCCGCGAACGCCTCGCCATGCGCCACGTAGCCGTCGCGCAGCCAGCGCGGCGCGTCCACGGTCATCCAGGTGCGGAACTCGACCCACCGCGGGTCGTGTGCGCCATAGACCTCGCGGGCGACCCAGCAGAACGGATTGCCGCCGCCACCCGCGGCGCCGCCGCCGATGCCCATGCCGGCGTTCTGGGCCCCGCCGCCCGTGGACTGAGGCGCGGCGCCGATGCCGCCGGCACCGAAGCCCGCCTGGTTGTTGTTGCCACCGCCGTTGTTCATGAACTGCGCGAGCACCGGCACACCGGCGAACGCGGCCGGCAGGCGCAGCGTGAGCGGCCGATCGGCGCGGTTGGTGACGATCACCTGCGCCGACCGCGAGTCGTTCGGGATGTAGCGGACCTCGGCGAGGCCCGCCTGTTCGGCGCCGAGCACGTCCTGACCGCCGCCCGGCGACGCGGCCTGATCGGCGGCCGACGCCGCGCACGGGAGGAACGAGGCCATCGCGAGAACGACGGCAAGGATCGCGGCACGGTGCGACATGGGAGGCCCTCCGGTCACGCGTAGCCGGCCCCTGGCGGCGGCCCGCGATGCCCCAAGTATGCCCTTCGTCGCGCGACAGGGAAAAACACGACCGGCCGGACCGAAAAATCCGGTCGTAGGGGCTGGAAAGCCACGGGCAACCCGCCAAACCATCGATGCAGTCCAGTTCGGCACTGACTGTCGGTGCCTGCCGCGAACGCGCCTGCCCAACTCGCCTCTCCATATGGGAGAGGCCGGCCGCAGGCCGGGTGAGGGTGCGGGGGCGTTGCAGATGGCCACCGAGGCACCCTCACCCCGACCCTCTCCGAGGGGGAGAGGGAGAGATTGACGCAGGCCCTCTCCCAGAGGGAGAGGGGATGACGCATCCGGCCAGGATGGCTCGGCAGGCAGCAGTCGTCGGCCGTGCCGGCGACTAGCGCTTGCTGAACTGCGTGCCGCGGCGGGCCCCGCGGAGGCCGTACTTCTTCCGCTCCTTCATCCGCCCGTCGCGGGTGAGGAGTCCGCCCTGACGGAGCGCCTCGGCGAGCTCGCCGTCCAGCACCTTGAGCGCCCGCGCGATGCCCAGCCGGCAGGCGCCGGCCTGGCCGGTCGGCCCGCCGCCGTCCACCGTGATCGCCACGTCCACGGCCGTCCGCCGGCCGACCTGTTCCAGCGTGCCGGCCACGAGGGCCCGGTCCTTCACGGCGGGAAAGTAGGCGTCGAGATCGCGCCCGTTGACGGTGATCGTGCCGCCGCCGGCACGCAGCCGCACCCGGGCCACCGCGGTCTTGCGGCGTCCCGTGGCGATGATGTCCTGACCCCGGCGGGCGGACTTGGGGGCCCGCTCCTGCACGACCTCTTCGGCAGCCATCGTTGTTCCTCGTCGGTTCGGCGGTGTGGTGATCAGCACTTCGGCTGCAGCGGCTCGGGCTGCTGCGCCTGGTGCGGGTGCTCGGCACCCGCGTAGACCGTGAGTTTGTCGAGCATGACCCGCCCGAGCCGGCTCTTGGGCAGCATGCGGCGGACGGCCTCCTCGATGATGAGCTCGGGCCTGCGTCCAAGCCGGTGCTCGGCGGTCTCGGTCTTCAGGCCCTGGTAGCCCGTGTACCAGCGGTACTCCTTCAGCTCCCACTTCCGGCCACTGAACTCGACCTTCTCGGCATTGACGACCACCACGTGGTCGCCGGTATCGACGTGCGGCGTGTACGTCGGGCGGTGCTTGCCCATGAGCACCACGGCGATCTCGCTCGCCAGGCGGCCGACGCGATGGCCGGTCGCATCGACGACCCACCACCGCTGTTCCACCTCGCCGGGCTTGGCCATGAACGTCTTCATCTGTCTGCCTGTCCTGTCCACCGACCGTGTGTCGCGGCCCGGAAGGGATCGAATGCCGCTTCCGGGAGCCCCGCAGGCTACCAGTGGCGGCGGTCGTCGGCAAGCGCCGCCCGCATTTCACGGCCGAAAACGCGGCCGGCCGTGTGCCACTCCGGCGTGACCGGACGGCGCCGGGTTGCGGACCCGCGCCCCCCCGATCACACTTGGCCCGCCCGTGTCCGTCAGCCCCGCCGAGAGCAGCCGAGTCCGCAGCATGAAGGTGGCCGTCCTCAAGGAGACGTTTCCCGGCGAGCGCCGCGTGGCCCTCGTGCCGGGGGTCGTGCCCGCGCTCGTGAAGGGCGGGCTCGAGATCCTCGTCGAGGCGGGCGCCGGTGCGGCGGCCGGCTTCTCCGACGAGTCCTACCGGGCGGCTGGCGCCCGGATCGTCTCCCGCGACGAGGCCTTCGCGGCCGACTGCGTGCTCGCGGTCCGCGCGGCCGGCGCCTGCGGCGGGCACTGGCACGAGGTGCGCGACCGGCGGCGGCCGGGCCTCGTCATGATCGGCCAGTGCGACCCGCTCTCGCACGCCGAAACCTGCCGCGAGGCGGCCGACCGGGGGGCGACGCTCTTCGCGCTCGAGCTCGTGCCGCGGATCACGCGGGCGCAGAGCATGGACGTCCTCTCCAGCCAGGCCAACATCGCCGGCTACCGGGCCGTGATCCTCGCCGCGAACACCCTGCCGCGCATCCTTCCCATGATGACCACCGCTGCCGGCACGCTCACGCCCGCGAAGGTGCTCGTGCTCGGTGCAGGCGTGGCCGGCCTCCAGGCGATCGCGACGGCCAAGCGGCTCGGGGCGCAGGTCAGCGCCTACGACGTGCGGCCCGCCGTGAAGGAGCAGGTGCAGAGCCTCGGCGCCAAGTTCGTCGAGCTGCCCCTCGAGACCGGCTCGAGCGAGGCCGCCGGCGGCTACGCGAAGGCGATGGGCGAGGAGTTCTACGCGAAGCAGCGGGAGTTGCTCGGCAAGGTCGTGGCCGACAGCGACATCGTGGTCTGCACGGCGCTGATCCCCGGCCAGAAGGCGCCGGTGCTCGTGACCCGCGAGATGGTCGCCCGCATGAGGCCGGGCAGCGTGATCGTGGACCTGGCGGCCGAGCGCGGTGGCAACTGCGAGGGCTCCGCGGCCGACGACACGGTCGTGGTGGACGGCGTGACGATCCTCGGGCCCACGAACCTGCCCGCCGAGGCGCCGTTCCACACGAGCCAGCTCTACGCCAAGAACGTCGCCACGTTCCTCCAGCACCTCGTGAAGTCCGGCCTGCCGGACACCGCGGCCTACGACGAGATCTGCCGCGACACGCTCGTGGCCCGGGGCGGCCAGGTCGTGCACCCGAAGGTCCGCGAGCGGGCCGGCCTCCCGCCGCTCGGGCAGCCGGCCGCGCCGCCCCCCGCCTGACGCCTGCTCCGGAACCGCCGCCATGACCGCCAGCCTGATTCCGCCGCTGCTCGCCAACGCCGCCCCCGCGGACGCGGCCACCACCTTCATCCGGCTGCTCACGGTCTTCCTGCTGGCGATGTGGGTCGGCTTCGAGGTGATCACGAAGGTGCCGCAGCGGCTCCACACGCCGCTGACGAGCGGCTCCAACGCGATCTCCGGGATCACCGCCGTGGGCGCGATCGTCGTGGCCGCCAGCGTCGCCGCGTCCGGATTCGGGCTCGGCAACCTGCTGGGCCTGCTCGCCGTCGTCCTCGCGATGATCAACGTGGCCGGCGGCTTCGTCGTCACGCACCGCATGCTCGAGATGTTCCAACCGAAGAAGAAGTGATCGTGAGCCAGGCCTGGATCAACCTCGCGTACCTCGCGGCCTCGATGCTGTTCATCGTGGCCTTCAAGCTCATGACGGGGCCGCGGACGGCCGTGCGCGGCAACTACCTCGGCGCCGCCGGCATGGCGATCGCGCTGGCGGCCGCCTGCTTCGAGCCCCACGTCCGGGAGACGCTCGCGGCCCGCGGCGGCTGGCCGCTCGCGCTCGTGGCCGTGGCCGCGGTGATCGGGGCCGGGATCGGCGCCACGATGGCCCTCAAATACCCGATGACCGGCATGCCGCAGATGGTGGCGCTGCTCAACGGCTTCGGCGGCGCCGCCTCGACGCTCGTGGCCGGCGCGGAACTCTGGAGCACGACGGCCGCGGCCGGGTCGGTCGATGCCGCCGCGGCGCACGCCGCCCTCGACGCCCTCCGGCCCTGGACCCAGTTCGCGATCGCGACGGCGCTCACCGGCCTGATCGGCGCCGTCACCTTCTGGGGCAGTTTCGTCGCCTACGCGAAGCTCGAGGAGTTGCCGCGGTTCAAGCAGGCCTGGACCAACCCGAACCGCCACTGGATCAACCTCGGCCTCGCGATCGCGACCGCGGGGCTCATCTGGGCCTGCGGCGCACGTCCGTCGTCGAACCTCCTCTTCTGGGCGCTCGTCGTCGTCGGCAGCGCGCTCGGCTGCACCCTCACGATGCCGATCGGCGGGGCCGACATGCCGGTCGTGATCTGCCTGCTCAACAGCTACTCGGGGCTCGCGGCCGCGGCGGCCGGTTTCGTGATCGACAACTCGGTGCTCGTCATCGCCGGCTCGCTCGTCGGCGCCTCCGGGCTCATCCTCACGGCGATCATGTGCCAGGCCATGAACCGCTCGCTCGTGGGCGTGCTCTTCGGCGGCCTCGGCACGACGGCGGTCGCGAACGCCGACGACGTCTACGCCGGCAAGGTGAAGAGCGCCAGCGCCGAGGAGATCGCGATGGTGCTCGAGGGGGCGAGCCGCGTGGTGCTCGTGCCGGGCTACGGCCTCGCCGTGGCCCAGGCCCAGCACGCGGTCCGCGAACTCGCGAGCGCCCTCGAGAAGCGGGGCACGACGGTCGAGTACGCGATCCACCCCGTGGCCGGCCGCATGCCGGGCCACATGAACGTGCTCCTCGCCGAGGCCGACATCCCCTACGAGAAGCTCCGGGAGATGGACGACATCAATCCGACGTTTCCGGAGACCGACGTGGCGATCGTGATCGGCGCCAACGACGTCGTGAACCCCGCCGCCCGCACCGATCCGAAGAGCCCGATCGCCGGCATGCCGATCCTCGACGTGGACAAGGCGCGGACCGTCGTGGTGGTGAAGCGGTCGCTCTCGCCGGGCTTCGCCGGGATCCCCAACCCCCTCTTCGCCGCCGACAACACGCTCATGTACTTCGCGGACGGCAAGAAGGCCATCCTCGATCTCACGGCCGCGATCGAGAAGGGCTGATCGTTCGGTGCCGCTCGATTTTTGCTAGGAGCGCAGCACGTCGGCCCACAGCGCGTCCGACACGAGCAGGCCCGCGCGGGTGAGGCGGATCGTGGTTCCGTCGTCGGTCGCGAGGCCCCGTGCGATCCAGCGCTGGATCGCGGGGCCGGCGAGGGGGGCGAGGGGGAGGCGGCGCGGGGCGCGGACGGCGGGGCGGGGGACGCCGGCGCGGCGGCGGAGCCCGACCACGAGCCGCTCGCGGGCCGCCGCCTCGGCGTCCATCGCGTCCACGTCGCCGGTGAAATCCGCGGCGGCGAGGACCTTGTTCATCCACGTCACCGGGCTGCGGTGGTTCGTGATCCGCGTCCGGCCGTCGAACCGGGCTGCCCCCGGTCCGAAGGCCTCCCAGGGGCGGCAGTCCCAGTAGGCCTCGTTGTGGCGGCAGCGATGGCCGGGCCGGGCGAAGTTCGAGACCTCGTAGTGCTCGTAGCCGGCCGTCGCGAGGCGGTCGATCGCCGACTCGAACATCGCCCGCTCCACGCCGTCGTCCACCGCGGCGAGCGCGCCCTTCCGCCGCAGGCCCTCGAACGCCGTGCCCTTCTCCCACGTCAGGCAATAGACCGAGACGTGTTCCGGCGCGAGATCGATCACGGCGTCGAGGTCGCGCTCGACGGCCTCGGCCGTCTGCCCCGGCGCGGCCGTCATGAGATCGACGTTCACCGCCAGACCGTGATCGCGCAGGATCGCCACGGCCCGGCGCACGTCGTGGGGCGTGTGGCTGCGGTCGAGGGCCCGGAGCGTGGCGGCGTCGAGCGACTGCGCACCGAGGCTCGCCCGCGTGACGCCGCACGCCCGCGCCGCATCGGCCAGTTCGGCCGTCACGTCCTCGGGATTGCATTCGATCGAGACCTCCGCGCCGGCCACGGGCCCGAGTTTTCGGCGCAGGAGGTCGAACAGCCGCCGCAGCCCGTCGGGCCCGAGGTGCGACGGCGTACCGCCGCCGAGGTACAGCGTGTCGAGATCGATGGGCTCGCGCACGCGCTCCAGTTCGACCGCGAGCGCCGCGGCGTAGCGGTCGATCAGGTCGTCCCGACCGGCGACCAGCGAAAAATCGCAATACCCGCACCGATGCCGGCAGAACGGCACGTGAACGTAGGCGTGGCGGGGGAGCGCGGTGTTCATCGAGGCTGCCTCCATTATCTCCCTCTCCCTCTGGGAGAGGGCCGGGGTGAGGGTGCTTTGGTCCCCAACCGATTCGTCCCTGCACCCTCGCCCGGCCTTCGGCCACCCTCTCCCAGAAGGAGAGGGGAGTGGGCGGGAGCCCGAAGCCGTCGCGTGCGCGCACCCCGTCACAGCCAAATATTCAGTCTTCCGTCCAGCATGTCGGGGATCTTCTTGGCGAGGATCCGGCGGATGCGGTCGTCGGTGTAGCGGGTCGAGAAGTGCGTGGCGATCACCACCTCGTTGCGGAAGCGGTCGCGGCGGGCCAGCAGGTCGTCGAGGTGCATGTGGCCGAACTTGTGGATCTTTTCCTTGCGGTGCGAGTGCGCCACGAAGGTGAGTTCCGTGATCAGGATCATGGCCTCGAACATCGCCGGACAGCGGTCGAGGCCCTCCGGCGAGCTGTCGCCGAGGTAGGCCACGAGCGGCGCACGGATCTCGTGGGTCACGTCCACGCCGGAGAGCCTGAGGTCCCGGATCTTGTCGCCGGCGAGCCCCTGGTACTCGTGCTTGAGCTTGCGGCGCCGGTCCCAGACCACGTAGCCCACGCTCGGGATCGTGTGGCAGGTCGAGGAGACGGTGACCACGTGCTCCCGCGAGAGCTCGATCTCGTCCCCCGGCCGCGCCGGCAGGAGCGTGCAGGGGAGCCGGCCCCGGTCGAGCCGGCTCACGGCCCGCAGCAGCTTCTCGACCGGCTCGATGGCGGTCTCGGGGAGCCAGATCGTGGGCGGCTCCATCTTCATCATCCGCCGGCGGGCCACGTAGACCGGCAGGGCGGCGATGTGGTCGAGGTGGGTGTGCGTGACGAACCACGTGGCCGTGGCCATGAAGCCCCACGGCTGCGCGCCGAGGTCGAAGCCCAGCTTCAGCTCGGGGATCCGCCAGCAGCTCTGCACGGCGGCCCGCGAGTAGCCCTCGACGGTGAGTCCCTTGTGCACGAGCGTGCGGTAGGGGGAGTTGTCGATCATGCGGGATCCGGCGGGGACGGCGGGCGTGGCTCGAGCCAGATCTCGCCGAACAGCTCCGCCTGCCGGGTGGCGAGGCGGCCGCGACGGACGAGCTCGAGCACGGCCAGAAAGATACCCACCACCCGCGACCGCGGCATCCCGTCGTCGAACAGGCCGGTGAACGCCACCCTGCCCCGCTCCGCGACGAGCGCCTCGATCCGCGCCGCGTGCACCTCCAGCGGCGTGTCGTCGTGGACGATCTGCCGCGGCCGCCGCTTTTCCCGCTTCCGCAGGACGCGGGCCATGGCGCCCACGAGGTCCCACACCTGGACGTCGCCGATCGTCACCTCGACCGGCCCATCGGCCGCCGCCTCCTGCGGCACCGGGAGACGCGGGGAGCGCGATTCCCAGAGCCGCGCCCGATCCTCGAGCAGGGCGGCGGCGTCGCGGTACTGCTTGTATTCCAGCAGCCGTTGCACCAGGTCCTCGCGGGCCATCTCGGCCGGCTCCTCGGCCGTCTCCTCGGGGCGCGGCACGAGGGCCCGGGCCTTGATCTCGAGCAGCACGGTGGCGAGGTCCACGAACTCGCCGACCTGGTCGATGGCGAGCTCCGTGAGCACGTCGAGGTAGGCGACGAACTCGGTGGCGATCGTCGCGACCGGCACCGCCGTCACGTCCACCTCGTGCTTCTTCACGAGGTAGAGCAGCAGGTCCAGCGGACCCGAGAAGACGTCGAGATCGACCTTGAATTCCACGCCGTCGCCTCGCCGGTGCTCGCGCTCCCCCACCGATCATATGGTCATGCCGGCGGCGCCGCTGCGCCGTTTCGGGTAGGCTCCTCCCCATGCAGACCGACACCCTCTGGGCGCCGTGGCGGCTGGGCTACGTGCAGGGCGCGAAGGCCGCGGAGCCGCAACCCGAGCCGCGGTCGTGGCGGGCCGGCGCCGACCGCGGCTGCTTCCTGTGCCGCGCCGCGGCGGCCGGCCCGGAGCACGACCGGGCGCTCGGCGTGCTCGAGCGGACGGCGCACGCCGTGGTGCTCACGAACCGGTTCCCCTACGCCAACGGCCACCTGCTCGTCGCGCCGCTCGACCACCGCGCGACGCTCGCCGATCTCGCCGACGACGTGCTCCTCGACCTGCAGCGGCGGCTGGCCGCATGGTGCGGGATCCTCGGGCGGACCATGCGGGCAGAGGGGTTCAACATCGGGCTCAACCTCGGGGTCGCCGCGGGGGCGGGCGTGCCCGGCCACCTCCACTGGCACGTCGTGCCGCGCTGGCCGGGGGATGTGAACTTCATGGCGAGCGTCGCGGGAACCCGCGTGATCCCGCAGGCGCTCGACGCGCTCTGGGTGCAGCTCGTCGCGGCGCGGGACGGATCCCCATGACCGCGCCGCGGCCACCGCTCGACTGGCGCAACCGCGAGACGCGCGTCCTCGCGCCATGGGCCATGCACGCCGCCGACTCCGCCGGCCGCGTCCATGCCGAGCCGCCGCATCCGTTCCGCAGCCCCTACCAGCGCGATCGCGACCGCGTCGTCCATTCGGCCGCCTTCCGCCGGCTGGCCCACAAGACGCAGGTCTTCACCGGCTACCACGACGACTACCACCGCAGCCGGCTCACGCACACGCTCGAGGTCACGAGCATCGCGCGCACGCTCGCCCGGGCCCTCGGCCTCAACGAGGACCTCGTGGAGACGCTCGCGCTCGCGCACGACATCGGCCACCCGCCGCTCGGCCACGCCGGGGAGGACACGCTCGCCGAGGCGCTCCGCGACGACGGGGGCTTCAACCACAACGCCCAGGCCCTGCGGATCATGGAGTTCCTGGAGGTGCGGTACCCGGACTTCCCGGGCCTCAACCTCTCGCGCGAGGTGCTCGACGCGCAGGCCGTGCGGAAGAAGGACGGCTCCGCGCCCGCGCCGCTGCTCGAGGCGCAGGTCGTGGACGCGGCCGACTCGATCGCCTACGACACGCACGACGCCGACGACGCGGTCGAACTCGGCCTCGTGGGGATGGAGGAATTGCTCGAACTGCCGCTCGTGAACGCGGCGGCGCGCCGCGTGGCCGACCACCACGGCCGGCTGGCCGGGACGGCACTGCGCCATGCCGTGCTCCACGAGATCGTCGATGAGCAGATCGCGGACCTCGTGCGCTCGACGCAGGCCACCCTCGACGCCCGCGGCATCGACTCGGTGGCCCGGGTGCGGGCCGCGTTCACGGGGGGCGACGGGGGCCCACCGGGCCGGCTCGTCGTCCACGCGCCGGCGGTGGCGGCTGGCAAGCGCGAACTGGAAAAGTTCCTCTTCGCGCGGGTCTACCGCAGCGACCGCGTGCTCGCGGTGCGGGGGCCGGCCCAGGCCCGGCTGGCCCGCCTGTTCGCATGGTACGTCGCGCATTCCGACGCCATGCCGAGGCGGTTCCGCGACCGCGCGGAGCAGTTCGGGATCCGGCGCAGCGTGGCCGACTACCTCGCCGGCATGACCGACCGGTTCTTGGAGCGGGACTGCGCCGCCCGGCTCGGGCCCCCCTGATGCTCCGGCACCGCGGAGCGTGCCGGGCCGTGTGGTATCGTTGGGGGGGTTCGGTCGCACATCGCGACCGGCCCGTGTCGCCGGAAGCCGCGCCTGCCATGGCCCTCATCGTCCTCCGTGCGATCTTCCTCGCGGTCTCGGCCGGCATCGCCGTCCTGATCGTCAATTCCGAACCGCTGCGCGACGCGCCGAACTGGGCCCCCATCGCCGTGCTCGCCGCGATTGTGGCCCTGCCCCTGGCGGTGATGGGCATCGACGCCGCGATCCGCCGCAAGAACCTGACCACGATCACGGCCGTCTACTTCGGCCTGCTCGTGGGCGTGTTCCTCACCTACATCGCGATGCTCGCACTGGCCCCGGTGCTGCCCCTCAATCGCAACGACGCCGTGTGGCAGTGGCTGCCGCTCGTCCTCGGCGCCGTCCTCTGCTACGTCTGCACGAGCCTGCTCCTGCAGACCCGCGACGACTTCCGCTTCCTGATCCCGTTCGTCGAGTTCGCCCGCGACGTCCGCGGCCTGCGGCCCAACGTGCTCGACGCCGCGGCGATCATCGACGGGCGGATCGCCGACCTCGCCGAGGCGGGCGTGTTCGACAGCCGGTTCGTCGTGCCGACGTTCGTGCTCGACGAACTGCAGTCGGCGGTGGATTCGGGAGACCGGCAGCGGCGCACGCGCGGCCGCCGCGGTCTCGACGTGCTCGCGCGGCTGCGGTCCGGCACGGCCGTCGAGATCGACGTGGTCGGACCGGGCGAGGGAGATGACGAGTCGGCAGCGGTCGAGTCGCGGGTCGTGGCGCTCGCCGCCCGGCTCGGCGGCCGGATCGTGACAAACGACTCCAACCTCGTGAAGATCGCCGACGTGCGGTCGGTTCCGGCGCTCAACGTGAACGACGTGGCGCTGGCGCTCAAGCCGGCCTACGTGCCGGGCGATGCCTTCTCGGTGCGGCTCGTGAAACAGGGGGAGGAGCCCGACCAGGGCGTGGGCTACCTCGACGACGGCACCATGGTGGTCGTGGAGAACGGCCGCGGGCAGATCGGCCGCACGGTCCCGGTCGCGGTGACGAGCACGCTCCAGACCTCGGCCGGTCGCCTCGTCTTCGCCCGGCCCGAGCCGGTGCGGGGATGATCCGGCCGGCGGTCGCGGCCGGCATGCCCTGACGTCGGGCGGTGCGGGGATCGTGATGCGTCGCGGGAATTTTCGGGGGGCGCGGCCCGCCCCCCGTGAGGCATACTCTGGGCTCCGTTCCCGACCCCCGAGAGGAGTCTGCGTCATGCGTCGCCCCCGGTTCGCGGCCTTCGCCCTGGTTGCATCCCTCGTCTGGCTGCCGGCGACCGCCGCGCCGAGCGGCAAGCCCGTCTTCACCGATCCGGCGGCCACCGACGAGGACCACCCATTCCAAGGCGAGTACGCGGGCACCGTGAAGCGGGACGGCGGCGACCTGAAGTACGGCGTGCAGGTCGTCGCGCTCGGTGAGGGGAAGTTCGACGCGGTCGGCTATCCGGGCGGCCTGCCCGGTGCCGGATGGACGCCGCCCGACACGGTGCGGGGCACGGGCGAGCGGCGTGGCGACGTCGTCGCGCTCGAGGGCATGGATCTCGGGGGCACGAGGCGCCGCGGCGAGATCCGCGGCGGTGCGATCGTGGTGCTCGACGACGCTGGCGCCGCGATCGCCACCCTGCCGAAGGTCTCCCGCGAGAGCCCCACGCTCGGCGCGAAGCCGCCGGCGGGCGCGGTGGTCATCTGCGACGGCCCGGGCCCCGTCGACGAGAACGCGACGCTCGTCTCGCCCCGGCTCACGGAGGACGGCCTGCTCATGGAGGGCGCGACGACGAAGGACTCGTTCGGCGACGCGACCTGGCACGTCGAGTTCCGGCTCCCCTACCAGCCGCAGGACCGCGGCCAGGCGCGCGGCAACAGCGGCGCCTACTTCCTCGGGGCCTACGAGGTGCAGATGCTCGACAGCTTCGGCCTCGAGGGGCGCAACAACGAGTGCGGCGGCCTCTACTCCGTCGCGCCGCCCAAGGTGAACATGTGCCTGCCGCCGCTCACCTGGCAGACGTACGACGTCGAGGTCACGGCGCCGCGCTTCGAGGGCGACCGCAAGGTGGCCGACGCCCGGCTGACCGTGCGGCACAACGGGGTGCTGATCCACGACGACGTGCCGGTGGCGAAGATCACGCCGGCGGGCCCGCGGAAGGAGGAGGGCACGACCGGCCCGCTCCACCTGCAGAACCACGGCAATCCGGTGCGCTACCGCAACATCTGGGTGGTGCCGAAGTCGTGAGCACGGCGGTGGCGGGGGCAGCCGACGTGGGCCGTGCCGCCGCGGCCCTCCGCGCCGCGCGCCGGGTGCTCGTGACCGGCCCCGGCACCGTCGCCGCCGAGACTGCGGCGCGCGCCTGCGACCTCGCGGAGGCGGTCGGCGCGGCGGTTGACTTCGGGGGCCTCGACACGGCGCAGGTCGCGGGGCCCACGATCGCACGGATCGGCGCGGTGACGGCCGACCCGGAGGAACTCCGCGATCGCGCGGACCTCGTCGTGTTTTGGTTCTGCGATCCCGACACCGCGCCGGGCTTCGTCGAGCGGTTCGTCACTCCCGCCACGGCGGCCGGCCGCCCGCGACACCTGATCGCCGTCGGCCCGCACGCGGTGGTGACCTCCGCGGCCACCGGACGTCACGTGCGAGTCGCCGCGGATCGCGCCGTCGATCTGGCCCGGCTCCTGCACGCGGCCGTGGCCGGCCGTGCCGTGCCCGCCGGCCCGCTCGCAGCCGAACGCGACGCGCTCGAGGGTGCGATCGACACGGCCGGGTGCGCGGCGTTCGTGACGGACCACCGCGATCCCGTGGGCCTCGAGCCGTGGAGCCTTCTCGGCCTCGTGCGGGCGCTCGCGCACGCGAAACCCGCATTCGAGGTGCCGCTCGTGCCGGCGGGGGCCACGGCGGCGGTCTCCACGTGGCGCTACGGCGCCGCCGGTGCGATCGCCCGCGCCGACCGCCACGGCGCTGAGTTCCGGCCGGCGGAGTGCGACGCGGCCCGTCTCGTCGCCCGCGGAGAGGTCGATGTCGTGGTCGCGGTCGGGTCGCCGGCGCCGGAGGTCGAGGCGGCGATCGCCGCGCGCGGCACCGCCCTCGCCGTGATCCGCATCGCCGGCGACGACGCGACGCAGCGGTCACGACTCGACGCCCTGGTCGCCGCCGTCCGCGGTGGCCTCCGGGACGGAGGTGCCGCGTGAGTTCCAGCGCACGGTTCGTCCTCGCCGGCGGCACGATCCACGATCCGGCCCACGGTCGCGACGGCGTCGTCGATGACGTCTTCGTCGCGGACGGGAAGATCGTGCCGCGGCCGACCGACCCGCGGGGCCACGCGCGAATCGACGCGACGGGCCTCGTCGTGATGCCCGGCGGCGTCGATCTCCACAGCCACGTCGCCGGACCCAAGGTGTGCGCCGGCCGCCGGATCGCGCCGCACCTCGCTCGTGGGCCGCATCGTCCCGTCGCGGCCGTGCCCACGATCCACGCCACGGGCGCGCTCTACGCGGCGCTCGGCTACACGACCGTGTTCGACGCCGCGATCGCCTGTGCCGCCGCCGACCTCGCCCACCTCGAACTCGCCGAACTCCCCATCCTCGACAAGGGCATTTTCCTGTTGGCCGCCGACCGCGGCGATGTGCTCGCGGCCCTCGCCCGTGCCGATGCCGACGAAACGAAGCGGTTGCTCGCGGACATCCTTGCCGCGGGCCGCGGCTGGGCCGTGAAGGTGGCGAACCCCGGCGGCTCGACCTTCTGGAAGCACGGCCGCCGCGGCGACCACCATGACCTCGACACGCCTTTGCCGGGCCACGGATCGCTCACGCCCCGGCTCGTTCTCGAACGGCTCGCGGAGGCGATCGGCGGCCTCGGCCTGCCGCACCCGCTCCACGTCCACACCGCGAACCTCGGCCTGCCCGGCAACTGGCGGACGATGCTGGAGACGATGCGGTCACTCGCGGGCCGCCGCGCTCATCTCGCCCACGTCCAGTTCCACAGCTACTCCGGCGGCGACCTCGACGAGGGCTCCTTCGGCTCGGGCGTCGCGCCGCTCGTCGAGTTCTTCAACGCCCACGACTCGCTCACGCTCGACGTGGGGCAGATCCTGTTCGGCAACACGGTGGCAATGACCGGCGACGCTGCGGCGGCCGAGCACCTCGCCGCGGCGACCGGCGTGCCCTGGATGGCGCACGACCTGCATCTCGAAGGCGGCTGCGGCGTGCTGCCGATGGCCTACCGCGACACGAGCGTGATCCACGCCTGGCAGTGGGCGATCGGCCTGGAATGGTTCCTCACCGCCTCCGACCCGTGGCGGGTGGCGCTCTCGACCGACCATCCGAACGGCGCCCACTTCACGGCCTACCCGCACCTCATGCGGCTGCTCGGCGACGAGCCCTTCCGCCGCGAGGCCCTTGCCCGGCTGCCGGCGGCCGTTCGCGACCACAGCCCGCTCAAGGACCTCACCCGCAAGTACACGCTCCAGGAACTCTGCATCGTGACCCGGGCCGCGCCCGCCCGGATCGCGGGCCTGCCCCACAAGGGTCACCTCGGCCCCGGCGCCGACGCCGACATCACCCTCTACCGCCCAGACCGTGACCTCGCGCGGATGTTTTCCATGCCGGCGAAGGTCTTCAAGGCGGGCATCCTCGTGGCCGAGGACGGCCACCTCCGCGCCACCCCGGCGGGCCAAACCCTCACGGCACACCCGCGCAGCGCGTAGGTGCAGACTGGCAGTCTGCACACGGTGGCCAACCAACCGGCTCCGCCGTGGCCGAGCGAAGTGGCCAACCGCATTCCGCAGATTACCAATCTGCGGCTACTCATGACGCAGATCGGCGCGTCACCCCAGTTGCTCGAGCGCAGCGAGGTGCGCCTCCACCATGCGCTCCGCGGAAAACTCCGCGGCCGCGCGGGCCCGCGCGGCCGCGCCCCACCGCGCCGCGAGCGCGTCGTCCTCGAGGATGTCGAACGCCCGCCGCGGGAACTCGCTCTCGGGCAACGGCGGCACGATCCGGCCCGTCACGCCGTCCACGACGAGTTGCCGCGCCGCGTCCCCCTCCACGGCCACGGCGGGCACGCCGCGGGCCATGGCGTCGAGGATCGCGCCGCCGTGGGCTGCGTGGCCCGACTGCCAGACGAGGGCCACGTGGCCGATGAGGTCGGGCAGGAGGTCGCAACGCGGCACCAGGACGATGCGCTCGGTGAACTCCTGCAGCCGCGCCCGACGCACGAGCCGCGCGTGGAGCGGCCCGGCGCCCACGACCACGTGCTGCACGTCCCGGCGGACGACGCCGAGCTGATCGATGCCCCACTCCAGCCGCTCGAGCCGGGCCTCGGCGTCGAGCGGCGTCACGCACGCCGTCCACCGGCAGGCCGGGTCGAGTCCCAATCGCGCGGCGACGGCCGCACGGTCGAGGCCGGTGCCGGGATCGGCCGTGATCCCGGGCAGGATCATGGCCATGCGGTGCGGGGCGACACCGGCGCGGCGACAGGCCTCCGCCACGTGCGGCGTCGTCGCGATCACGAGGGCAACGCGGCGGAGCGCCCAGGCGTGGCGGAGCCGCCGGGGGGCGACGGCCAGGTGCGCCGCCACGCGGGTGAAGGGGGCCGCGACGGCCACAGCCGCAGCCGCGGGCAGGGCCGAACGGCCGCAGGCAAGCAGCACGGCCGGCCGCAGCCGGCGGGCGAGCGCCACGAGCCGGGCCGCGGCGGCCACGTCGGGCAGAAGCGGGCGCAGGCCGACGCCGTGCACCGGGATGCCGGCTTCCTCGAGCCGCGAGGCCACACTCCCGCCGGCCGTCGTCAGTGCGACGTGCACGTCGCGGCCGGCGGCGCGCAGGCCCGCCGCGAGCAACTCGACCTGCCTGCCGGTGCCGACCGGATCAAGCCCGCGGACCGCCAACAGGATCGGGCTTCGTGGCATCGGTGGCGGCCGCCCCGCGGGCGGCGGCGATGTCGGCGTCGTCGAGCGCCGCGAGGTGGGGGAGGTGTCGCAACGCCCCGTCGAAGTCGAGACCATACCCGACCACGAACGTGTCGGGAATCTCGAATCCCACGAAGTCGGGCTCGACGGCCACCTCGGCGCGGCCGGCCTTCCGCAGGAGCACGAGCGACCGCACGCTCGCCGCCCCCCGCCGCCGGAGCTCCTCGAGGAGCGCCGCAAGCGTCCGCCCCGTGTCGAAGATGTCGTCCACGAGGAGCACGTGCTGGCCGGTCAGGTCGGGCAGCAGGTCGAGCCGCATCTCGAGCGCGCCGGGCGACGTCGCCGGGCCGCGGTAGCTGCTCGCCCACACCATGCTCACGTTGACCGGCCCATCGAGCCGGCGGATGAGGTCGGCCACGACCATGATGCTGCCGGTGAGCACGCCCACCACCGTGAGCGGCCGGCCGCCGATCTCGCGGCGCACGTCGCCCGCCAGCCGGTCGATGCCGGCGGCGAGGTCGTCGGATGTGAGGAGGATTTCCATGGCGCGTCCCGGTGCCGGTCGTCGTGACGCCGGCAGATTACCCGCCTCGCCGGCGGTAGGATAGCGGCCCGGCCCTTCCCCCCTCTCCCTCTGGGAGAGGGCCGGGGTGAGGGGGCCCCGGTCGTCGGCACAACGTCCGGCACCCTCACCCGGCCTGCGGCTGGCCTCTCCCTGAGGGAGAGGCGGAGAAGACCCGCTTGCCTCTCCGGTCGCAGAGCCGATGACCATCTCGCACCACCAGCCGCCGCCGCGACCGCACTGGTCGGTGATCGACGTGGCCGGTCACGCCTGCGAGTCGTTCGCGCCGCCGGACCCGCTGCCCGGCCGCGCGCTGATCTATCTGCACGGCGTCCGCGGCCGCTGGCTGCAGCAGATGCCGGTGCTCCGCGACCTCGTGGAGGCGGCGCGGATTCCCATCCTCGGTCCCCGCGCGGGCCGCTCCTGGTGGCTCGACCGCATCGTGCCGTCGTTCGACGCCGCAGTCGCGCCCGAGCGGTTCGTCGTGGACGCGGTCCGCGGCGAGGTGGAGCGAAGGTTCGGCGTGACCTCGCCCGGGATCGCGCTCGTGGGCACGAGCATGGGGGGCCAGGGCGCGCTGCGGATCGCCTACCGCCATCCCACGGTCTTCCCGGTGGCCGCCGCGATCGCGCCCGCGGTCGATTTCCACCTCGCGATGCGGGAGGCCCACGATCGGGACGACGGCGAATACTACGACACGCTCTGGGGGATCTACGGCGACGTGGAGCGGGCCCGGCAGGACACCGCGATCCTCCACGTCCATCCGCTCAACTGGCCGCGGCACCAGTGCTTCGCGAGCGACCCCGACGACGTCCACTGGCACGACGGCGCAGTCCGCCTGCACTCGAAGCTCGTGGCCCTCGGCATCCCCCACCTCGCCCTGCTCGAGCCGCGAGGGGGCGGCCACACGGTCGAGTATTACGACCGGGTGGCACCCGACGTGATGCGGTTCGTCCTCGACGCGCTCGACGCCGAGTCCCGCCGCATCGCTTGAACGGCCGCCTTCCGCACCATCGCGATCCGCCCGCTCGACGCGGGCAGGAACGAGTCACCGGTCGCTGAAGACCGACGGCCGTCGCTCATGTGCCGGGCAGCGGCCGCTGCGGCGCCGCGGCGGGCGCGGTGCCCGCTGCGCCAGGCAGGCTCGGCGCCGGGCCGCCCCGGATCTGGTCGAGATCGAGGTAGCGGGCGTCCTCGACGTCCACGCGATTGAGCCCGCGCCAGTAGAGGATCTTGCCGGCCGACGAGCTCTGCGGCTGGGCGCCGACCTGCAGTTGCCGGAAGAGCTGCGCGTCGGCCCGGCCATCCCCCTCGAAGACGAGCAGATCCTTGGCCTCGGCCCACGTCAGCCGCGCGCTGCGCGCCGTGAACGATTCCCCCTCGACAAGCACATTTCCGCCGGCCGCGAGCTCCATGCTCGGCTTCGGCCGATCCGGCGCGGGGGGCACCTGCCCCACGCCGAGCACATCGCACGACACCGTGACGACCCCCGGCGGCAGGCCCGCGGCCGCGTGCGGATCGAGCGTGTCTTCCCACGTGGTGACCGGGCCCCAGACCGCCTCGACGCGCTGGTGGAATTCCATCCGGCGGTGGTGGATGTTGCCGCGCAGACCGCGCTGGAAATCGACGCCGAGGTAGGAGAGCCCCGCCGCGGGCCGCGGCGCCGACACGGGCTGCACCGCGAGGCCGGGCGGCCCGGCCGGCGGGGCGAGCGCCGGCTGCTGTCCGAGCCGGGTGCTCGTCAGTCGCCCGGGCCCCGTGCCCGTCATGTCGCCGGTCACACGGTCCACGACGAGATCGCGGGCATGGAGGCGGTCGCGGGAGCGGCCGCCGTCGGCGGCGGTCGATTCGCTCTCCACGTGCACGCCACCGCCGCAGGCCACCTTCACGACCTCCGGCTGCCGGGCGCCGGGACGCGGCGGGCCGCCGAGATCGAACGGCCGGTCGAACATGACATCGAGCGAGCCCGATTTCAGCGCCGCGGCGCCGCTGGTCGCCACGACGCGGTCCACGAAGCGCGCGGTGCCGCCGTCGAAGTCCATCCGCCCCTGCCAATCGACCTCGAGCTTCCCGGGCGCGGCGGCCGCGGGCGGCGCCGCGGCCGGGCTCGTGGATGCGAAGCCCATGAGATCGAGACCGCCGGCGTCCCCTGGCAACGGCAGCGCGAGCCGGCCCGCGCCATCCACCGTGATCCGCCCGCGGCCGCGGTCGAACTCGACGAGGGGCCCGGTGAGGTCGAGGCCTCGGCCGCGGACGCGGGCCGGACGGCCGGAGACGATGGCCCGCGCGTCGGGCCCGGTGGCCGCCGACACCTCCATCTGGTCGCCGAGCACCTCGAGACCGGGCTCGGCGGGTGGCGCGCCGGGGACGGCGGCAGCCGGCTGCTCGACGAGGCGCACCTGGCCCTCCATCGACAGCTTCTCGAGCTGCGTGCCGGCGGCCTCCATCACGACGATGCCACGGATGAGGGCTGCGCTGGCGGCGATGCGACCCGTCGCACGGGCCGGCTCGGGGCCGCGCAGCGCCGGTGGCGGCGGCTGGGGTGCCGCGGCCGGCGCGGGCCCCGGCGCGGGCGCAGCGGCCACGGCGGGGGGCTGCCGAAACCAGAGTTCGAGACGGTCGGTCCGTGCCTCCACCTGGTCGGCGTCCGCCTCGACCATGCCGCGGGCGAGGAGCCTCGACGGCCTGATCCGCGACAGATCGGGCCCCTCGGTCGGCGGCGCGGCCCGGTCCGCTGCCGCGGCTGTGACGTCGAGCCAGAGGTGCATCTCCGCGCCGGCCAGCCGACCCTGCCCCTCGGCGCTGACCTCCGCGTCGCCCGCGAGCGAGACGACATGCCGCTCCCCGTCGGGGCGCATCCGCAGCCACTGCTGCCAACGGGCCCGGGCGGGCCTGCCCTGTGCGGGCCGCGCGGCGAGCCGGCCGGGGCCGACCGCGATCAGCGCTCCGGGGCTGCCGGCGGGGCCGGGACAGTAGTCGATCTTCCGGGCCTCCATCTCGGTGTCGCGCAGCACGAGCGACACGGGCTCGTCGCCGTCGAGGACGATTCGCCGTGTGGCGATCTCGTAGCCGAGCCGCGCGGCGCGGGCCTCGAGACCCCACTGGGCGCTCGTGGCCACGACGGGCGCGCCCTGGGCCTGGATCTCGACCGGCTCGAGCGAACCGCGGTCCGCCTCCGCCGTCGCGTTGCCGGGCGGGGCGGCGCCCGGGCCCGCGGCCCGAGCGGGGCGACCGAGGATGATCGCCAGCAGGTCGCAGGCCAGGTGGTCGGTGCCCGTCTGGGTGCCCGTGCGCACCACCTCGACGTGGTCCTCGAGCGTGATCACGTCGGCCCCGACATTCAGGCTGAGGCTCCCGCGGCAGCTCACGAGCACCGGCGGCGGTGGCGTACCGGGCGGCGACGCGGCGGGATCCGCCGCGCCCGACCGCCCCGGCAGGAGACCGCCGGCCATCCCCTCCAGCCGCATGCGGACGTCGCGATCGAGCCGGATCGACTCGACGCCGCCGATGTTCGGCCCCTGTCCAGCCGGGCCCGACCGGGGCATGAGCCTGGCCACGAGCCCCCGGCCGCTGCCCGTCGAGCGGCCATACCGGAACTGCACCGCCTCGATGGTCTGCACCTGGAACTCGTCGAGTTCGATGTCGCGGGTCACGATCTCGATCTCGTCCTCGCCGCCCGGGGCGGTGGGCAGCCCGCGGATCATCACCTGCCCACGGAGGCTCCCGCCGACGAGCTTGGCGAGACGTCCCGCCTTGAGGTCGAGCGGTTCGTCGAACTCGAGCACCGCCCCCTGGGGGGCCCGGAGCACGAGCGTGCGGCCCGTCCCGGCGTCCGCGGCGCGGTTGCGGTCGGGCAGCACCACGAGCGTGCAGGGCATGAGGTTCACGCGGCCGTCGGGCAGCGTGTGATACTCCTTGAAGAGCAGCCGCATCTGACGGCTCTCGAGCATGATCGGCTCCTCCCGCTCCCAGGAGCCGGGCGGAAAGACCTCGGAGAGCGCGGCCAGGCGGCGGTCGGCGCGGGCGCGGATCGCCGCGGCCTGCTCGGGGGACAGCTGCAGGTCCGCCTGCGGGTCGGGGATCCGCGGCTCGACCCAGGGCACGACCGCGAGCCGGTAGAAGCCCGCCGCCGCGAGCACGACGAGGAACGTCCGCACGGTGCGGCCGAGGCGGTCATCCATGCCCGTCGTGCTCCGCGCCACTCAGTCCCTGCCGGCCGCACACCGCGCGGCCAGCGCCTCCCACGCGCCGCGCGCGCGGAGCATCCGCTCGACCGCCTCGCGGACCGCGCCGCGGCCCCCGGGGGCACCGGTGACGAGCGCCGCCGCCGCGCGGACCTCCGCGCACGCGTCGGCGGGCGCCAACGCCACGCCACACCGCGCGAGAGCCGCGAGGTCGGGCAGGTCGTCTCCCATGAACGCCGTGCGCGCGAGATCGAGGCCACACGCCGCGGCAAGCTCCGTGACAGCCGCGCCCTTGTCGGTCACCCCCTGCCGCACCAGGTCGATCCCGAGCTCGGCCGCCCGCCGCTCCACGGCGCGGCTCGTGCGCCCGGTGACGATCCCCGCGCGGTAGCCGGCGCGCTGCCAGAGCCGCAGTCCCAGGCCATCGCGGATGTGGAAGGTCTTGGATTCGCCGCCGTCGGGCCCGAGCGTCACGCCACCGTCCGTGAGCACGCCGTCCACGTCGAGGAGCAGAAGCTCCACCTGGGCGAGACGGCTGTCGAGGTCGGCGGGAGCGGGCATGGCGGCGGGGTTGCGTCAGGCTGCGGCGGTCCCCGGCCGCGGGGCTTCCGCGGCCGCGGCGGCAGGCTCGAGCCCGACCAGGTCCACGATGTCGAGCAGGCCGAAGGGCCGGCCGTCGGGATCGACGACGGGCAGCTCGCTGAGCCGGCGGGCCTCGAGCACCGCGACGGCGTCGCCGAGCCGCACGCCGGCCAGGATCGTCGTCGGCCGGGCCGTCATCACGGCGGCGATCGGGGCGTCGAGCGCGGCATCTTCGTGCCGCTCGAAGATCCGAGCCAGGTCGCTGTCGGTGAAGATGCCGGCCAGCCGGCCGTCGGCGCCGACGATCATCACGGCGCCGGTCCGCCGCGCCGGCAGCGGTCGGGAGAAGACGTCGCGGACCGTGTCGTCGGGCCGGGCCACGCGACACTGCTCGAGCGGCCGCATCGCCTCCTCGACGAGCATCAGCCGCCGGCCGAGCGCGCCGGCCGGGTGGCGGGCCGCGAAGTCCTCGGCCGTGAAGCCGCGGAGGCCGCTCGTCGTCAGCGCCAGCGCATCGCCCAGCGCGAGCATGAGCGACGTGCTCGTGCTCGGGGCCAGGCCCAGGCCGCAGGCCTCGCGGACGCCGCCGGTCGCCACGACGGCGTCGGCGGCCCGGCCGAGCGTGCTGTCGGGCCGGGCCGTGAAGGCCACGATCGGGATCCGCCGCGCCCGCACGTGCGGGAGGAGCCGCGTCACCTCGTCGGTCTCGCCCGACTGCGACAGCGCGAGCACGACGTCGTCGCGCCGCAGCGCGCCCAGGTCGCCGTGCAGCGCCTCGGCCGGATGGAGGAAGTGGCTCGGAGTGCCGGTGGAGGCGAGCGTGGCCGAGATCTTGCGGGCCACGAGGCCGGCCTTGCCGATCCCCGTGACGACGACGCTGCCGGTGCAACCCTCGACGATCCGCACCGCCCGCGCGAACGGGCCGCCGAGGCCGTCGGCCGCGCGGAGCACGGCCTCGCCCGCGGCGCGGAGGATGCGCCGGCCGTGGTCGAGGATCTCGTCGTCGCGCACGTCGTCCATCGCCGATCCCACGGGAGGCTGTCCGCGCGCAGCCGGCATCGACCGCCGTGCGGGGGGCGGGACGATAGGCCGTCTGCGCAAGGGCCGCAACGCCGGTTTCGGCGGGCCGGCGCGACCGCCCGAGCCGGCCAGCCGGCGGTCGGGGCCGGGGCCGCCGTGATACATTCCTCACGCGGGCGGCCGCGGCGGCGGAACCGCCGACCACCTGCCGGAGTCGCACCCTGCACCGCGCCGCCCCGCTCGTCGCCGTCGCCTGCATCGCCGGCTGGCTCGCCGCGCCGATCCCCGCGTGCGCCGCCCCGCGCGGCCAGGCGAACGCGCCGATCCCCGACCTGACGCAGGGCGGCGTCCCGACCAACGAGCATCGCTGGACGCTCGGGCCCACCGGCGCACGCGGCTGGCTCTGGACCGTGGGCACCGGGGGCGGATGCGACAGCGCCGCCGCGCGGCAGATCCTCGTCACCGCGGTCGCCGAGGGCTCGCCCGCCCACCGCGTGCTCGAGCCGGGCGACGTCGTCACGGGCGTCGATGGCCGCCCGTTCGCGGGCGACGCCCGCCGCCTCTTCGCGCGGGCGGTCACCGAGGCCGAACGGGAGACGGGGGGCGGCGTGCTCCGGCTCGTGCGCTGGCGCGCAGGAGCGACGGACGAGGTCGAGCTGAAGCTGCCGGTGCTCGGGACGTACGCGGCCACCGCGCCCTACGGGTGCGCGAAGTCCGAGCGGATCTTCGCGCACGGCTGCGCCGCGATCGCCGCGCGGGGCTTCACGGACGATGCGGGCCGCGTGCAGGTGAGCATCGAGAACGACATGAACGCGCTGGCGCTCCTCGCGTCGGGCAGCGAGGACCACCGGCCGCTCGTGGCGGAGTACGCCCGGCAGGTCGCCGCGTGCCGCCCGGGCCCCGGATTTCCGGAGTCGTGGGAATACGCCTACAACACGATCTTCCTCGCGGAATACGCGCTGGCCACCGGCGACGAGACCGTGATGGCGGGCCTCGAGCGGGCGGCGTTGGCCATCGCCCGCGGCCAGAGCGGGGTCGGCACGTGGGGCCACCGCTTCGCCCAGCCCAACGGCAACCTCTACGGCTACGGGTGCATGAACCAGACCGGCATCCCGCTGACGCTCGCGATGGCACTCGCCCGCGAGGCCGGCGTGCGCGCGCCCGATCTCGACCGGGCGATCGCCAAGGGGGCCGCGTTCCTCCGCCAGTGGGTCGATCGCGGCGCCATTCCCTACGGCGACCACGAGGCGTGGCCCTGGCACGACGACAACGGCAAGTGTTCCGGCGCGGCGGTGCTCTTCGACCTGCTCGACGACCGCGAGGCCGCGGCCTTCAACGCGCGGATGGGCACGGCCGCCTACGACGAGCGCGAAAGCGGCCACACGGGCAACCTGTTCAACATCTTCTGGGCGCTGCCAGGCGTATCCCGTTGCGGACCGGCTGCGACCGCCGCCTACTTCGCCGAGACGTCCTGGTACTACGACCTGGCCCGCGGCTGTGACGGGCGGCTCGCGCACGTGGGCTTTCCCGGCGAGAGCTCCTACGACGGGATGGACTGCACCGGCGCCTACCTCCTGGGCTACGCCCTGCCCCGGCGGAGCCTCGTCCTGCTCGGTCGCCGGCCGGGCGTCGCGCCCGCGCTCTCGGCGGCCGACGTGGACGCGACGATCGCCGCGGGGCGCGACTTCACGTTCGGGACCGCGGCGCGAAAGGACTGGTACCCGGCGCGCGACACCGACACGCTCCTGGCGGGCCTCTCCAGCTGGTCGCCGGCCGTGCGGAAGCGGTCGGCGCAGGCGCTCGGTCGCCGCGACGGCGACGTCCTGCCGCGGCTGCTCGCGCTCCTCGACGGCCCGGATCGGCATGGCCGGTACGGCGCGTGCGAGGCGCTGGCGCAGACCGGCCCCCGGGCCGACTCCGCGGCCCCGCGGTTGCGGGCGCTGCTTGCCGACCCGGATCCCTGGCTGCGGATCCTCGCCGCCCGGGCCCTGCCGTGCCTGGGTCCTGAGGCGCGGGCGGCGGCCGTGCCCGACCTGCTCCGCGCGGCAACGCTCGTGGATCCCGCCGATCCGCGCCGCCGGCTCGTGGCCGAGGTGGCCACGGCGCTGTTCGCACGCGCGCCGGGCAGCGACGGGCCGCAGCCCATCCTCGCGACGTCCCTCGCCGGCGTGGACCGGCCCGCGCTCCACGCGGCGATCCGGGAGGTGCTCGCCAACGAGGACGGACTCGTCCGCGGCCTGGCGGCGAACGTCTACCCGCTGCTCGAGGCGGAGGACGCCAAGGCCCTGCTGCCCGACATCGTGGCCGCCATCCGCCACAACGCGCCGAGCGGGGAGATGTTCCGCTTCGGGATCCGCTGGGCCGGCCTCGACCTCCTCGCGCGGTTCCGGATCCGCGAGGGCATGGGGTTGTGCGTGGACATGATGAACGAATTCGAGTGGGGCGCGCGGCAGGAGCAGTGCCTCGAGCCCCTGCGGCGATACGGCGGGGCCGCGCGGGAGGTGGTGCCCCGCCTGCGGGAGACCATGGTGGCGATGCGCGAGGGCTACACGGCGAACCAGTGGCAGAAGCAGCTCGGGCCCGACACGCTGGCGATCGAAAAACTGATCGCGGAAATCGAGGCCGACCCGGATCCGGCCCCCGTGACGGACAGCGACGAGTTCACGAAGTGAGCGGGGCTCGGTGCCGGCCACGCCACGCGTCGTCGGCGTGAAGGGGGGTTCACGGTTCTTCGCCCAAACGCCGGGACGACACGCAAAACCACCCGGGAAGGCTCGGGGCTGGCCATCCCCTCGAGACGGCGTAGACGGCAAGCGCAGACAGGATGTCGGAGCGCCGACGTCTCCGAGCGAGCGAAGTCCAGGATGGACGGAGCGAGCGTCCGGCGAGAGGGTGTGGAAAGCCCCCGAGCCGGTTGGGCCAGAGGAACCTCAGGCCACCCCATACCGCTTCGCCATGTCGGCGAGCGTGATGCACTTCACCTTGCCGGCGTTACCCGCCTGGCCGAACTGCACCATGCGCTCGGCGCACACCTTCTTCATCGCGTCGCGGGCCGGCTTCAGGTAGTCGCGCGGGTCGAACTTCTCGGGCGCCTCGCCGAGCACCTTGCGGATCGCGCCCGTGATCGCCATCCGGCAGTCGGTGTCCACGTTGATCTTGCGGACACCGTGCTTGATGCCCCGCTGGATCTCCTCCACCGGCACGCCCCAGGTCTGCGGCATCCTGCCGCCATGCTTGTTGATGATGTCCTGCAGGTCCTGCGGCACGCTCGACGAGCCGTGCATCACGAGGTGGCAGTTGGGGAGCTTGCGGTGGATCTCCTCGATCCGCTTCATGGCGAGCACCTCGCCGTCGGGCTTCCGCGTGAACTTGTAGGCGCCGTGGCTCGTGCCGATCGCGACGGCCAGCGCATCGACGCCGGTCGCCGCCACGAACCGGGCCGCCTCGTCGGGATCGGTGAGCAGCTGGTCGTGCGAGAGCTTGCCGGTGGCACCGTGACCGTCCTCGGCCTCCCCCTCCCCGCTCTCGAGCGACCCCAGGCAGCCGAGTTCGCCCTCGACCGACACGCCCTGCCGGTGGGCCGACTGCACGACCTCCTTCGTGACCTTCACGTTGTAGTCGAAGTCGGCCGGCGTCTTGCCATCCTCCGCGAGCGAGCCGTCCATCATCACGCTCGTGAACCCGTTGTCGATCGCGCTCTGGCAGGTGGCCGGCGAGTTGCCATGGTCCTGGTGCATCGCGACCGGGATCTTCGGGTAGAGCTCGGCGGCCGCGAGCATGAGGTGCCGCAGGTAGTTGTCCTGCGAGTAGCTGCGGGCGCCCCGCGAGGCCTGGATGATGACCGGCGAGTCGGTCTCCTTCGCCGCCTCCATGATCGCCTGGATCTGCTCCATGTTGTTGACGTTGAACGCGGCGAGGCCGTAGCCGTGCTC
>JBJTJO010000235.1:0-3564 GCA_046095965.1 Planctomycetaceae bacterium | reverse complement strand
AGACGGCCCCCATCCCGCCGCCGCCGATGAAGGCGTCGAGCCGGTAGGGACCGAGCATCGTGCCCTCGACACCACGCTCGACCGCACGGTCGCCGTCAAGGTGCTCGCCGGCCGGCAGGCCGACGACGAGGAGACGTTGCGGCGCTTCCGCAACGAGGCCCAGTCGGCGGCCCGCCTCGACCACGAGAACATCGGCCGCGTCCACGCGGTCGGCTCCGACGCCGGCTGGCACTACATCGTCTTCGAGTACATCGAGGGGCGGAACATCCGCGACATCGTCCGCGCGGACGGCCCCTTCGACCTGGCCCGGACCATCGACGTCGGCATCCAGGTCGCCGACGCCCTCGAGCACGCCTCCGGTCGCGACGTCGTGCACCGCGACATCAAGCCCTCGAACATCGTGATCACGCCGGCCGGCCGGGCGCGGATCGTGGACATGGGGCTGGCCCGCCTGGCCCCCGTGGCCGGCGACGGCGACCTCACGGCCAGCGGCATGACGCTCGGCACCTTCGACTACATCGCGCCGGAGCAGGCCCGCGACGCGCGGGAGGCCGACGTCCGCAGCGACCTCTACTCGCTGGGCTGCACGCTGTTCTTCATGCTCGCGGGCCGGCCCCCCTTCGCCGAGGGCTCGATGGTGCAGAAGCTCCTCCAGCACCAGCAGGAGCCGCCGCCGGCGCTCGACGCGGTGCGGCCCGACGTGCCCCGGCGGTTCGCGGCCATCGTCGGCAGGCTCATGGAGAAGGACCCGGCGGCCCGCTACCAGCGCCCCGCCGAGCTCGTGGCAGACCTTGCGGCCTGTGCCGAGGCGGAGGGCATCCGGCTGCCGACGGCCATGGCGGCGGCCGCGGTCGCCATGCCCGTCGAGGAACCGGCCCCGCGGCCGGCGCTCGCCCCGTGGCTCGTGCCGCTGCTCGTCCTCGTCGCCACGGTGGCCGGCCTCTGGATCAAGGCCGCGCTCGACCGGGCGCCGCCGGGCTGAACGGGCCGACAAAAACCGCAAAATTCTTGACGGCCCCCGTGCCGTTGAGTCTCATGGTGAGTGCCGGCCCGTGACGGCCCCTGGATGGGGCCTGGGCTCGGCCCCCTCCCCGGAGCGCCTCCGAATGACCCGCAGTTGCAGGTATGCGTGCGTCCTCGTTCCCGCCCTGGCCGTGATCGCGGGCCTCGCGCCGGCCCCGGCCTTCGCGATCAAGCAGTTCGCCGACGAGTTCAAGGCGGCCTACGTGAAGGACGGGACGCCGCTCGCCGCGGCGGTGGAGACGGCCAAGTGCAACGTCTGTCACGTCGGCAAGGACAAGAAGGACCGCAACGCCTACGGCGAGGCCCTCGACAAGCTCCTCGACAAGAAGGCCGACAAGGAAAACAAGGAGAAGATTCGCAAGGCCCTCGACGAGGTCGCGAAAATGCCGAGCAAGGTGGAAGGCAAGACGTTCGGCGACCTGATCGCCGACGGCAAGCTTCCCTGCGAGTGACCGGCTCCAGAATCCCCGCCGCCGGTAGCCGGTAGCTGGCGCCGGTCAGCTGGCGGCCGCCTGTGCCACGAGCGCCTCGAGGCCGTCGCAGCTCGCGACGGCCTCGGCCATTTCCGGGGCCGCGAAGATCCGCACCCGCTTGACCAGGTCGTCGAACTGCTCGTGGGCCAGGCTGCGGACGAGCGGGGAGACGTCCTCGAGCCGTCGCCAGGCGGGGCCGGGGTTCCCGCGGCTCCCTGTCTCTCGGGCCGGCCGCTCGCGGACCTGGAGGCGGAACTCGACCTCCTTCTCGGCCGGTGGGGCGTCGATGAGGATGGCGTCGGCGGGCACGGGCCGGCCGAGGCGCGACGAGACGAGGTCCGCGAGCCGGGCCGACACGGCCGCCATCGCCGCATAGGGCCTGCCGGCGAGCGCGCGATGCAGGCCGGAAGGGTGGGCCGCGTCCCACGAGGCCACGCGCTTCCAGAGCCGGCGCGTCGGGCCGAACAGCCCGTCGAGCAGCCCTTCGGCGGGAGATCCCGCCGCGGCGGCGCGGAGCAACGCGGCGCCCGAGGCGTCGTCGGACCGCACGAGCCGCGGCACGTCGAGCCGGTCGCGGACCAGCCACACGGCCCGCTGGAGCATCGCGGTCGCGGTCCGCACGGCGTGGTGCCAGTAGACCTCGCTGAACATCACGTAGCGGGCGAACACGAGCAATTCGGCGGCCGTCCGGCCCTTGTGGCTGATCGCGAGCGCCGTGCCGGTCTCGTCGAGGCACAGGCTGGCGAGCAGGCGGTCCTGGTCGAAGTTGCGGCCGTAGGGCACGCCCGCGTGGAGGCTGTCGCGGGCGAGGTAGTCCATCTTGTCCACGTCCACGGGACCGGAGAGCAGCGACGTGAGGATGCGCCCCGCGGGATCGGCCGCCGTGCCCTCGACGAGGCTCGCGACCCTCCCCGGATCGAGGCTCCAGTCGCGTTCCAGCACCGCCGCGGCGGGGCCCGTGCCGAGCAGGCTGCGGACGAGCGATTCGTGGCGGGGGATCTCCGGCAGCCCCATGTCCTCGATCGGATGGCACCAGGGCCAGTGGCCGACGTCGTGAAGGAGCGCGGCGGCCACGAAGGCGGCCGAATCGGTCTCGCCGACGGCGGCGGCGAAGCGGTCGTCGTGGCCCAGCCGTGCGAGGAACTCGAGCGCCAGCCGGTAGACGCCGAGCGAGTGCTCGAGCCGCGAGTGGACGGCACCGGGATAGACGAGGCCCACGAGGCCGAGCTGGCTGACGCGGGCAAGCCGGCGGACGACGTCCGTGTCGAGGAGCGCCCGCACCCGGGGCGTCAGCGGAACGGTGACGCCCGGCGGGATCCGCACGCCGTCGGGCGCGGCGTCGAGGGCGGCGATCTCGGGCAGCACCAGCGGCATGGCACGGGCTTCAGAACGGCGGCAGGCCGGTCAGCCAGCGCAGCAGCGACGTGAACAGGACGTAGAACGAGAAGTGGGCGGCCGCGGTGCCCCAGTCGAGGTCGAAGGCCGCGAGCGCCGCGAGCGCACCGGCGAGGACGAGCGGCGGGGCGATGACGAACCACTGCCACATCTCGCGGGTCGTGTCGGCGGGCAACAGGCCGCGGACGCCCCACAGGACCGCCCAGACCGCGGCGCAGGCGAGGCACCGCAGCCAGAGCGCGGTGCCCGTGTAGGCCGCCATCTCCCGGTTGCGCAGGGCGGCGTAGCCGATCGCCGCGCACGGGATGCCCACAAGGAAGGCGGCCGTGAGCAGCACCCACTCGGGCGGCCGGCCACCCGCGATGCCGGGGAGCAGCCAGGCGACCAGCAGGAGCACGACGGCGCCGGCTCCGCCGAGTACGAAGGCCAGCGGCGGCACGGGGCGATCCAAGCTCTTGAAGGGCACCGTGATCGGCTTGCCGCCCGGGGTCGTGCCCGCGGGGGTGGGCTCGTGGATCGTGACGGCCGAGGCCTCGGGCCTGGGCACCGTGATCGGTTTCGTGCACGTCGGGCAGGGACCGGTCCGGCCCGCGAACTGGTCGCTGACGGTGAACCGCGACGTGCAGCCCGGACAGACGACGAGAATGGCCATCGGAGGCGGCGGCGGGGAGAG
>JBJTJO010000234.1:0-2805 GCA_046095965.1 Planctomycetaceae bacterium | reverse complement strand
GCCGGGGCGGGTCGGGCGGCAGTCGGATCCCGCGGCCGAAGAGTTTGTAGGCGGGCGGCGGCCGCCACCGCGGTGTTGGCCAGAGGGGGGTTCTGTCGCGGGCCTGATCCCTACGATTGTGGTCATGGGACGCGTTACCTCCGACAACACGCGGCGGGCGAAGCCGCCGGCTCCCGATCCGGATCCGGCCGTGCTCGCGGCCCTTCGCGATCCCGCCGCGCTCTGGGAGGCGATCTGGCGGACGACGGGCGAGTACGTCGTCGTGGTCGATCACGCGGGCATCATCCGCACCTGCAACCGGGTCGATGACGGCTTCACGATGGACCAGGTCGTCGGCCACAGCCTCGTGCGGTTCACGGTGCCGGAGTCGTCGGCGGCGCTCGTCGAGATGCTGGGAGAGGTCTTCGAGATGGGCGAGCTGCGCACGCTCGAGACCACCGTGCGGCGGCTCGACGGCGCGCTCAGCTACTTCGCGCTGCGGCTCGCGCCGATCAGCCGCGACGGTCGGGTCGTGGCGGCGATGGTGTGCTGCGAGAATGTGCGCCCCCTCAGGAACACCGAGCAGGCGCTCACCCGCGAACGGAACGTGCTCAAGCGGCTGCTCGAGATCCAGGAGCGGGAGCGGCAGCTCGTTTCGTACGAGATCCACGACGGCGTGGCTCAATACCTCGCGAGCGCCATGATGCACTTCCAGGCCTACGCGCACGAGCAGGGCACGCGAACCGTGCCGCGGGAGTTCGAGGATGGCATGCGGCTCCTGCAGGCCGCGGCGGTCGAGTCGCGGCGGCTGATCAGTGGCCTGCGGCCTCCCGCGCTCGACGAGCTCGGCATGGTGGACGCGATCGAGTCCCTCGTGGCCGAGGCCCGGGCCGAGATTCCGCGGGTGGAGTATCGCCACCAGCTTCCCGGCGACCGCCTGCCGCCGCAGTTCGAGACGATCGTGTTCCGGATCGTGCAGGAGGCGCTCACGAACGCCCGCCGGCACGCCGGGGCGGGGAACGCCGAGGTGACCCTCGAGCGGACCGACGGCCACGTCCGCGTCCGCGTCCGCGACGACGGCCGGGGCTTCGACCCGACGGCGGTCTCGGACGAGCGGTTCGGACTCGAGGGGATCCGGCAGCGATGCCGGTTGCTCGGCGGCGAGCCGACGATCACGAGCAGTCCGGGGGGCGGCACGACGATCGAGGCGGTGCTGCCGATCCGGCTCGCCGACTGACGCGTGGCGCCGTGCCGCCGCGATTGCCCACCGTGGCGACAGCGTGTACCCTGCGAGAACATCGCGGCACGATCGCTTCGCGGTCGCGCCCCGTTGGGGAATGGTGTAACGGTAGCACGACTGGCTCTGAACCAGTTAGTCTAGGTTCGAATCCTAGTTCCCCAGTTTTTATCTCTCACGCGCCGAGGGGCTGGCCTCGAAGCCCGGCGAACCCGATTTCATCCATCAAAACAGATGGATTCTGTGCGGCGGCCATTCGGCCGCCGCGGCGCTGAAAACGCCTTGCGCTACCGCGGTGCTACCGCAGGAGCGGTTTCGCGACGGTGCTACCGGGTACGGCGGGCCTGGGAGACACCGGGGAATCGGGCGGTCTCGCGGAAAATCGCCAAAAAGTTTACGGTCGTGTGGCCAGTGCGTACGATTCTGTGGAATGGAAAGTGCAGCCGGGCGAAGGTTGGTGCGATGAGCGAGTACACGTCGTTTCTGTTCGCGAGGTCGTCCTTCTTGGAGGGCGTGGGCCGAGTGCTGGATCTCGGTGCCACGATGACGCTGTACAACACGTCGCCATCAGCCGAAATCGCTGACGCACGGGCTCTGCTTGCGGATCGCCTGGCTCTGGCGGCGGATTCGGACGCCGCTTGGAGTGAGGATCATGTCGAACCGCAAGAAGCGCAGGGGTGATCGCGGCCTAAGTCGCGCGAACCCGCCGCTACAGCCGGTGCCGCCCGCGGGCCAAATTTCCGGCCCTGGCCTCAGCCGAATCCAGATCAACAACGTCTTTCTGCCGCGATCGGCCGCGGACTACGAGGCGCTCGACCGCCTCGAACCCGGGCGGGCGGCCAAGATCCTCCAACTCCAAGAGGAGATGGCTCGGGCGAACCTTCGCCGAGAGGAAGCACAGACTGCTCATCGCATAGCGATGGAGTCAAAACAGCAGTCCCATGACCAGCGAAGTGCGACGTGGGGCCAGGTAGCAGCGTGGTCCATCGCAATATCTGCGTTAGCTGGCGCGACCTACCTTGGCGCGATTGGGCAGACCGCGGCGAGCATTGGCATGGCCAGCTCAGTAGTCGGGGCCATCGCCCTCGCATTCATCCAAAGCAAGAGATCGAATGCAGCGGAACGGATCAAGAAAATGGAGGTCGTGGCGGAAGCAGAACGCGGCCTACGGCGGCTGGGCCAGGGCCAATGACGGCGGCACGATGCCGCCGCTGACACCGGCAGGCCGCCGCCCCGCAGCCGGCCGCCGGGCTGCTCCGCTGAACACGCCCGAGGTCGCCGCCGGGAGCCTGCGGCCCAGCTAATCGCCCCGGGAGCGGACGCGGCACGCGGCGATCGGGGCTGAGGATGAGCCCCTGGGAGCCGCCGCCGCGGGAGCGGAGCCCCGCCAACCCGGGCCGCGACACGACGCCGCCGCCGCAGGCCGCCAGTTCGCCCAGGTCAGCCTCGGGGGCGGCGGGGGCTCGGCGGCAGGAGGCCGCCGCTGAAGCCGGCAGGAGGCCTTCTGGCGCCCGCTTGCGGCCGCTTCCTCTAGCCGCACGATGCGGCCCTTCAGCGGCGGGGAGGCCCTCGATTCCGCACTCAGGGGA
>JBJTJO010000233.1:0-3972 GCA_046095965.1 Planctomycetaceae bacterium | reverse complement strand
GTACGTGCCCTCGACGTCGCAGCGGCCGCGGACCGGGCAGCCCGCGCAGTGCGCGTTGCCGGTGAACGTCTCGAGATTCTCGCGGTTAAAGATGTAGGGCTTGGCGGCGAAGGTGCCGGCGATCCACTGCCAGGAGAGGTGGTTGCTCGCCGGGTCGGCATCGAGCAGGTGCTCGAGGAACCATGCGGCCCCGGCCTGCCAGCGCACGCCACGGGCGTGGACGAGCCACGACGCGAGCCACATCCGCTCGTGGTTGTGGAGCCATCCGGTCTCGTGCAGGCGGCGGACGAAGGCGTCGATGCACGCCAGGCCCGTGGCGGCCGCGAGCACGTCGTCGGGCACGCGGTCGAGCGGCCAGCCGCCGCGGCGCCGGGCCGCGGGCGGCTCGATGTCGGCGTCGATGGCAGGCCCGATCGCGGCATGCACCTGCCGCCAGTAGTCGCGCCAGCCGAGCTCGGACACGAGCTTCGTCGCGTCCTGCGGCACGCGCACCCGCGCGAGCGCGTGGTCGCGGACCTCCGCGAGTGAGAGCACGCCGTGGCGGATCCACGGGGAGAGCCGCGTGACCGCGCCGCCGACGTGGTTGCGGGTGGTGGCATAGGCCACCGGATCGACGGTGGCGAGCCGCTCGAGCGCCGCCCGGCGGCCGCCCCGCACGGCCATGCCCGCGACCGATTCGACGCACTGGACGCGGTCCGCCTCCGGAAACAGCGCGGCGAGCCGCGTGACGAGGGCCGCACGGTCCGGGGGCGTGGCGACGAGTTGCGCGAGGTCTTCGGTCATCGTGGGCCGGCGCCGGCTGCGCGGGAGTGGCGCGCATGCGGCGAGCATACCCCGGCCCGCCGCGCGGCAGCACGTCCTCGCCGGCTCGTGATCCGGGCGCGATGTCGGCGGGTGGCGTGTCAGGTCAGGCGGCGGACGAGCCACCAGCCGATGGCGAGCTGGGCGACCAGCGCGACGAGGCCCGACTGGGGGCTGCCCGTCACCATCTGGAGCCAGCCGAACGCGAGGCCGGCCGCGAAACCCGAGAGCTTCGTGCCCACTTGTAAGAGGCCGAACGAAACGCCCGCATGGCCGGGTGGAGCGAGCACGGCGACGGCCGCGCGCAGCAGGCTCTGGATGCCCCCGAGCACCAACGCCAGCAGGACGGCAAGACCGTACAGCTGCTGCGTCGAGTCCACGAACCAGGCGAGCACGAGCACGACGATCCAGCCGCCGAAGCAGAGCACGGTGGCCGGCCTGCGACCGACCCGCGTGGAGAGCCAGCCGACGGCGATCGCCCCCGGCAGGGCCACCGCCTGCACGAGGAGCACGAGCCGCACGAGCGCGGGGCCGTCGAGGTCGAACCGCTGTAGGGCGAGGCTCGAGAACTGGGCGATCGCCGTCTGCACGGCGCCGAGGGCGAGCATCGCCCCGCCGAGGACCGCGGCGAACCCGCGGTCGGCGGACCCCGGCGGCGCCCGCCACAGGCTCGCGGCGAACGCGCCGAGTTCGCGGCCGGGCGACGCAGCATGCCGGGCGCCGTCGCCGTGATCGAAGCGGGCCACCGCCGCCGGCACGGAGAAGAGCAGCCACCAGGCCGCCGTGACCGCGAAGGCGAGCCGGAGGCCGCTCGCCATGTCGAGGCCGAGGCGGGCGTGCGCGGTGACGACGGCCGTGGCGATCACGAGCGCGATCGCGCCGCCCGCATAGCCGGCCGCGAAACCGACGGCGGACAGGCGATCGGTATCCCGTTCCCCGGCGACGCGGTGCAGCAGGCTCCCGGTGAACACCTGGGCGATGTCGAACCCGACGGATGCCGTGGCGACGGCGGCCACGACGGCGACCCGGGCCTGGGGCGGGACGGCGGCCAGCATGACGAAGCCTCCGGCGCCGACGCAGGTGGCGATGATCAGCGCGCGCTGATGGCCGTCGCGGCGATCGGCCCAGGCGGCGGCCCACGGCACCATCACGGCCGAGGCGAGCATCGCCGCCGCGAGCGTCCAGGCCCAGATGACCCCGGCCGACACGCCCCAGCCACCGGTCGCGAAGACCAGTTTCTCGACGTACGCCACCACGAGGGTGATCAGCACAGTCGAGAACGCGCTCGCGGCCCAATCGAGCAGGACCCACGCGATGCGGGCGAAGCGGCCGGGATGCGGCACCGGAGGCTGTCGGGTGGTCATGGGAAAAAGCCACGCGCTGACGCCGCCCCGGCCCGGCGCGCGATCGCCCGAGGCGGCACGGAACTACAGCGGCTTGGCCCGCAGGTTGCGGAACTCGACCTTCATCACGAGGCCGGCGTGAATCTGGAGGCCGATGGGGGCCGGTTCCCGATATGTTTCGCTCGTGTAGCGCGACACCTGCCGGCCGTTGAGCCAGACGGTGAACGTGTCGCCCTTCGCCTCGACGCGGATGCGGTTCCAGTCGCCGGGTTTGAGGAGTTCGGTGGCGCTCGGCGCCCGGGCCTCCTCGGGATACGTGCCGGTGTAAAACGAGCACGTCATGTCGCGTTTCAGGCTCCGCGAAACGCCGATCTGCACCTGCAACTCGGGCTTCCGCACCATGATGCCGCTGTCGATCTCGCCGGTGAACCGCACCTCCCCCTCGACGATCACGTCGCCGTAGGCCTTGTCGGTGTAGAGCATCGAACCCTTCTTCGCGGCGTCATTCTCGCCGACGATCGCTCCATCGACGACCTTCCAGTACGGCTCGCCGACGACCGTCCAGCCGGCCAGGTCGCTGCCATTGAAGATCGCGGGCAGGTCGGCCGTCGGGGGCTCCTCGGCCCGCGCCGTGACCCCGAGGAGCAGGGCGTTGAGTGTCGCCATGACGGCCGCGACTGCGCGCAGCCGGAACCGAGCCGACGGGGCGGGAGCGAAGCGTGTCATGGGCGTTCTCGTGTCGGGATTGCCAAGAGACGGGGGACCGGGACGGCCCGCCCGTCGGCCGGCGAGCGGTCGATTCCGCCCGGACCCAGGCCGTCGAACATGCCAAAGCCGTACTCTATCATCGGGAACGTGCGGCGGACGATACCGCACCCGCGCGGCCGAGCCTGTTGGGGCTGGCTCGAGCCGACGAGACAAATTCGGCCTCGAGCGTGGATAGGACGCCCCTCGGAACCTCCACGATCGGGCCGCATCAAGCCCGGCCGGTCCCGGACGTTGCTCCTCATGATCCGCCCCGCCAGGCCGACGCTTGCCGAATTGCCATGGGCGGACCTATCCTCCGCGGAATCGACCCAGGCGGCGGTGAAGCTCTTCGAGAAGCTCGGCTTCACGGTGGCGGAGCGGGGCACGCTGTTCGCGAAGGCCTGACGGAGCCGGTTCTCTGGAGCGGCGCCCGGCGAAACCACACGCGGTAGGCGAAGGGGGCGGCGAACGCCCGAGGAACCGATGGCCGCTTCGGCCGGCGACGACGATCCGCGAAACGACGTAGCGCCCCGCACACTCCATGCATACGATGAGATGGATCGAGATCGTCGTCGGACTGATGATCCCGATCATCAATCTGTTCCTACTGCTGTTCCTCATGGTCGCGCGGCGGTTGACGGGCGATGACGCGGGGCAGGTCGCGACGCGTGAGTCGGCGGGGGCCGCATCACGGCGCGCGGCCGCGGCCGCGGCACGGCGGCACTGCTGCATGCGGCCTGCGGCCGGAGCGGCACTGCGGCGTTCGGCGAAGGCGGCACCGTGGCGGCTGACGGCGGCGGCACCGGCGTTCGATCCCGGCCCCCCGCCCGACGTCGGCGGCATTCCCGCCGCCCTCCTCTATCGGTTTCGGCACGGGCCGGTCCACTATCTGTACGAGGCGGTCACCGGGGCTCCGATCGACGTGGAGTATCGCCTCCCGGCCGGCGAAGACCCCTACCACCTCGACGTGATCGTGCGGCTCGAGGCGGGGGCGCTGGCAGCCGAGCTCCGCGGGGGACCGGGCTCTCTCTTCTATGCGAGCTTCGATGATCTCGACACGACGCCGCACGTGATCTTCAAG
>JBJTJO010000232.1:0-6757 GCA_046095965.1 Planctomycetaceae bacterium | reverse complement strand
CAGTACGCCCGGTGGGGGTCGAACCCACGACCTTGGGATTAGAAATCCCATGCTCTATCCAGCTGAGCTACGGGCGCGAAGAGGGCCAAGGGGACGGGGCCTTCAGACGAGTCTCGTCTTGCCGGGGATCGCGAACTTCGGCGCGGGCAGCGCGCCGTCCCAGGCAAGGTCCTTCGGGAACAGGTCGAGCTTCGACTCCTTCGCCAGGAAATCGAACGTCACCCGCTGGCCGGTGTAGGCCGCCACCCGGCCGAGCACGGCCACGAGCGAACTGTCGGCCGTCTGCTTCAGTTCCACGATCGGCTTGCCCGCGCGGATCGAGTCGATGAGGTCCTTGTGCTCCTGCTCGTAGGCGGCGGCGATGTTGCCTGCCTGCTCCCAGACCTTCTTTCCCGCCCGGTCGAAGATTTGCGAGCCGCCGCTCATGGCGGCGATGTGGCAGGTGCCCGTGGAGCCGTAGATCACGCTGCCGTTGTCGCTCGCGGCCCCGGGAATCTGCCGGCACATGAACGACACGACGCGGTCGCCCGGGTAGGTGAAATCCACGGTCACGCTGTCCCACATCTCGCTGTCGTCGGGCCGCGTGAACCGCCCGCCGGAGCCGAAGGCCGACACCGGGTTCGTCCCCATCACCCAGTTGATCGCGTCGATGTTGTGGACCGCCTGCTCGACGATCTGGTCGCCGCTGAGCCAGACGAAGTGCATCCAGTTCGAGAGCTGGTACTCGACGTCGCTCATGTTCGGCTTGCGGGCGCGGTACCAGATGCCCTCCGAGCAGTAGCGACTGGTGGCGCCGACGACGTCGCCGATCGCCCCCTGGCGGATCTGCTCGACCGCGCCGATGTAGTTGGCCTGCCGGCGGTACTGCGTGCCGGTGACGATCGCCGTCCCCTTCGCCACGGCCAGGTCGTGGGCCTCGAGGCAGGTGCGGTAGCCCGCCGGATCGACGCACACGGGCTTCTCGGCGAACACGTGCTTGCCCGCCTCGACCGCGGCCTTGACGTGGCCTGGCCGGAAGCCGGGCGACGTGGTGAACAGCACGACGTCCACATCCTTGTCGTCGAGCACCCGCTTGTAGCCGTCGAGGCCGCCGTGCAGCTTCGCGTCGTCGAGGGCGAGCTTGGCCGCGAACTTCTCCTGGAGGCCCTTGCGGAGGTCGGCGCACTTCGACTCGTAGAGATCGGCCGCCGCCACGAGCTTCACGCCCTCGTTGGCCGTGAGCGAGTTCTGGATCGCGCCGGCGCCGCGACCGCCGCAGCCCACGAGCCCGAGGCGGATCTCCCGGGTCTCCGCCGCAGCCGCCCGCGAGGAGTGGACCATCAGCCCGGCGGCGACCGAGGCCGTGGCGCCGGCACCGAGGACCGTGCGACGCGTGGGATGCGGGACGGCTGACCGGGAGGTTTCTGCGGGCATGACGGCGGGCTCCTGGGTGGACCGAGGATCGGGGCGCGGCGCGGGCCCCGCGAGGCCGAAGTTTACCACGGCGCCCCCGGGACACCGGAGCGCCGCGGCCCGGTCGGAGCCGGGGCAACCGGTCCATGCCCCCCGCACCGACGCGCGCCGCGCCGAATCAGCGGAGACTCCCCGCGAACTCGGGGTCGCGGAGCACGACGCCGCGGAGCAGCGCCGCCTCCGCCGGGGCCGGCAGCCGGCTCCGGTCGAGCGCGAACAGGTGCCACGACTGGCGGGGGTGGAACCAGGGGATGGCGCAGGTGCAGAGCCCCGCGGCGTCGGCGAACCGCCGGATGCGGTCGCGCGTGTAGGTGACGCAGCCGGGATAGACCCAGCCCGGCTGCTCCTCGTCACGGTCCCCCTCGACGAACGTCACCGCGATCAGGCCGCCGGGCTCGAGCGCCCCGCGCATGCTGGGCAGTGCCTTCGCGACGAGGTCCGGGCCGCAGTGCGAGAAGATGGACTGTGCCAGGATGAAGTCGAACCGGCGGCCGAACACGCCGGCGTCGAAGGCCTCGTTGCCATCGAAGGACGGCCGCTTGATGCGGATCAGATCGCGGCCGACCTGCCGCTCGATCGCCTCGTCGATGAGCCAGCGATTCGGCTCGATCCCGAAATAGTTGCCGGGGTCGAGGTAGGGGATGAGCAGGCGCCCGGCGCGGAGCGATCCGCAGCCCAGGTCGAGGACGGCGTGGCGGGCCCGGAGTCCGAGGCTGCAGAGGAGCCGGAACTGCGTCGCCCCCATGAAGTCGTACTGCTCCGGCGGGCCGACGTAGGCGCGGTATTCGGGGTCGCCGGGCTTGAGAGCGGCGATCGCGGCCGCCTGGCCGTCGCCGGCCTGTTCGTCGCCCTGCGGAGCGTGTCGTTCCATGAGGAGGTGAGGAGGCCCTGGGAGGTGGCCCTGGCCGGCCAAGCGGCTCTTGAGTGGCGTCGAGGGGCGGACTATAGACCCGCCTCCCCCCGGGCGTCGAGCGGGAAAAAGCCCTGAAAACCGGCTGCCTTCCCCGAACGCGAGGCCGCGATGCAAGACCCGAACGTGGCCACCGCCCTTCGCGTTCGCTACTTCCTCCGGATCGCAAACGTGGGGGACCGGATCAACCCGGCGGTCGTGACCGCCATCACGGGCCAGCCGACGTGCGTGGCGGCGAGCGCCGCGCTGCCCCACCTCCTCTGCGCGGGCAGCATGATGGCCGCCGCGACGGCCGCGGACCTGGTGTGGGGCACCGGGGTGATGCATCCGCAGTACGGGATCGGCGCCGTGCATCCGGAGAACGTGTTCGCGGTGCGGGGCCGGCTCACGCTGGCCGAACTCGCGCGGCAGGGAATGGACCCGGGGGACGTGCCGCTCGGTGATCCGGGCTGGCTCGCGCCGTCCCTGCTCGGCATCGCCCGGTCCTCCTCCCCGGTTCATGACCTCGGGATC
The DNA here is from genome assembly GCA_046095965.1 of Planctomycetaceae bacterium. Taxonomy (GTDB): domain Bacteria; phylum Planctomycetota; class Planctomycetia; order Pirellulales; family UBA1268; genus QWPN01. The sequence goes on along the minus strand of JBJTJO010000232.1, from coordinate 3,882 downwards.
GTGGCCCACTACGTCGATCGCTGGCATCCGGCCGTGCGGCGCCTCCTGGCCACGCCGGGCGTCTGCGACCTCGACGTGCGGCTCGAGCCGGAGGAGTTCCTGCGACGCATGGCGGGCTGCGCCGCGGTGGCCAGTTCGTCGCTCCACGGCCTCGTGTTCGCCGAGGCCCTCGGCCTGCCGTCGGTCTGGTTCACGGCCACCGCGGACATCGCCGGCGGCACGTTCAAGTTCGACGACTGGTTCTCGACGACCCGCCGACCCCAGCCGCGGCCGCGCCGGCTGGGCTTCTGGGACACGGCCCGGTCGCTGGCCCGTCAGGCCGAGCCCCGGGAGAGCACGCTCGTCGCCGCCGACCTGATCGCGGCGTTTCCGCGGCACCGCCTCGACGAGGTCCAAGACGGCCCGCGGCCGCGGCTTGCGCCGAGGGACGCACGGTCGGCCCCGCTGCCCGTGTTCCTCATCTCGTTCAATCGCGGCCGCATGCTCGAGCGGTCGATCGCCGGCCTGCGGCACCTGTCGCGGCCGCTCGAGGTCGTGGTCCACGACAACGGCAGCACCGATCCCGAGACCCTCGACATCCTCGCCGGCCTCGAGCGGCAGCGGGTGCGGGTGTTCCGCCGCGGGGCGATCGGGCACCCGGACGAGCTCAACCGGGTCAATGAGACGGTCGCCGAGTTCTTCTCCGAGTGGGGCGAACCGGGACGCTACGCGGTGAGCGACTGCGACGTCGATCTGTCGGTTGCCGACGCCGACGCCCTGGATGTCTACGACGAATTGCTCGATCGCTTCCGGCAGGTCGAGTGCGTGGGGCCGATGCTGCGGATCCGCGACATCCCGCGGTCGTACCCACTGTACAACCGCGTGATGAACATCCACGTGCCCTTCGCCTGGGGGCGGCGGCCGGCCTGGGTGGCATGCACGCGCGGGCAGGTCGCCTACCAGGAGTGCCCGATCGACACGACGTTCGCCGTCCACAGGGCGGGCGAACCCTTCCGGCGGCTCAAGCGGGCGATCCGTGTCTATGAGCCCTACGAGGCGCTGCACCTCGACTGGTACGGCGAGCCGGGGGCCGTGGACCGGTATCACGAGACCTCCCACGCGGCCATCTCCCACTGGAACAACCGCGACCAACGCGGCCGGTCGGGTGATCCGCTGCAGCATCGGTCGATCTTCTTCGTGCGGCGGTCCGGCCGCCGCCAGCGGGTGGTGCGGCAGCGGCTCCAGCCCGGCGCGTGAGCCGGGAGGCCACTCGCATACGCCGCGCCCCCTGTCTCCGGAACGCAGCGGCGGTCACCACGGCCGTGAGGCCCTCACCGGGCTGGTGAACCGCGTTTTTTGCCGGGAAAAACACGCTTTCTGACACGTGCCGGCGGCGAATCGGCCGCGTCCCGCATCACCAGCCCGGTGATCGCCCTCCGGCCTGAATTGGCCGCGCTGAAAAATTTTTTTCGGCCGTTTTATTGGTTTTTCTGGCCGTTTTTCGGGGTCTCCGCCGCCGCGCACGAGGCCGCGGGCCGCTTTGGCACGCGCCGTGCTTTTCCTCCCTGTGTCGCGGAGCCCGCGGCAGGTCGAGACACGAAGGAGGTGCGAGATGATGGTCGTCGCTGTTGGGATCACGTCCGAGGAAGTGCGGTCGCTCGCCGGTCAGGCGTCGGCCCCCCGCACGGTCCGCGGCCCCGGGCTGATGAAGTGCCTGGTGCTGTCCGGCAACCGCGGTCTCCGCAACCGGCTCGACGCCGTGACGGAGCTCAGTGGCTGGTCGGGCTGCGACGCCCCCGAGGACGCGTCGGAACTCCAGGCGGTGGTCGATGGCGACTACCGGCTCGTCATCGTCGAGATCGCCCAGCCGCTCGGCGACCGCGTCAACGACTCGGTCGAGATCGCCGAGGAGTTCGCCGCCCGTCCGGGCACGCTGCTCGTCGTCTGTGGCTCCGAGGACAGCGTCGATGAGGAGCTCTGGGCCCGGCAGATGGGTGCCTGGGTCTACCTGCCCGGCGTGTCCGGCGGCGACGCCCTGGTGTCGCTGTTCGCCGACGCCCGTCGGCTGGCCGAGCGTCGCGGGGAGTTCCAGTTCGCCTAGTTCTTCCAGCCCAGTCCACCCAATTCCTGATTCGAGGTTTTTGGTTCGTCGCCACCGGCCGCGCGGCCGGGGCAAACAAAGGTTCGAGGTCGTCCCACACACGGGACATTTTTGCGAAGGAGCAGTGTCATGAGCGCAGTCAATGGGTCCTACACCTACGAGATGGATGCGAGCTACGCGGCCGACTTCAGTCGGGATCGCGAGCAGACGAAGACGAGGAGCCGCCACCCCGAGTATCGGCGGAAGGGCTCGGCTCCGACCCGCGTCAGCGGCATGCACTGCCGGCGGAACAAGCGGTGGAGCTGGGGCTCCGGCCGCGGGGCGCGGATGGCGAATCTCAGGGCGTTCGCCGGCTGCCTGGCAGTCGCGGTGGCCGCCATCGCGGGGAGTGCGTCGGCTCAGGTCAACCTGCTCGACATGCTGACGATCGGCAACCCCGGCAACTTCGCGAACACCAACGGGCTGGGTGCCGTCGCGAACACGTTCTACATGTCGCGGTCCGAGACCACGAACGCCCAGTACGTGGAGTTCCTCAACAAGGTTGACGCGTCGGGCACGAATCCCTTCGGCGTCTACAACTCCTCGATGGGGTCGAATGCCGCGGGCGGCATCACGTTCAACGCCGCTGCCGGCTCGGGGGCGAAGTACTCCGTCAAGAGCGGTGCGCCGGCCGGTGCTCCTGCCGGGACGTCGTACGGCAACATGCCGGTGAACTTCACGAGCTGGTTCTCCGCGGCCCGGTACGTGAACTGGCTCGAGGCCGGGCAGCCGACGAACTCGACCGCGATGAACGCCGGGGTGTACACGGTCAACAGTGCGACCTCCGGTGCCATCGTGGCCCGCAATCCCGGCACGACCTACTTCCTGCCGAGCAGCAACGAGTGGTACAAGGCCGGCTTCTACAACGGGACGAGCTACACGGGCTTCCCGACGAACAGCGGCTCGCAGCCGGCTGCCACGATCGCCTCGGGTTCCCTGGCGAATCCCAACACCGGCAACTGGGGTCAGGTCGCGACCTTCCCCGTCAACGTGGACGCCTACTCGAACACCACGTCCGCCTACGGCCTGTACGGGATGTGGGGTAACGTGCTCGAGTTCACCGACACGGCCGGCACGACCTCGGGCAACGTGCTGACCTTCGGTGCGAACTACAACACGCTGCTGTCCAACGCGAACCAGTGGGGTGCGGCGGGCACGGGTGTGCAGGTCCCCTCGACCTTCACGAGTGGTGCGGGCTTCCGCGTGGGGAGCAGCATCGCCCCGGTGCCCGAGCCCGAGACGATCACGCTGGCCGCCTTCGGCATCGTGGGACTCTGCGGTGCGAACTGGCTGAAGCGGCGGCGGAAGGCCGGTGCCCTCGCGGCCGACCTGGTCGCGGCCTGAGGCGGACCTGACTCGAACCTCGAACCCGAACCTACGAGCGCCCCGTCCCTCGCGATGCGAGGGGCGGGGTTGTTCGTTTTCCGGGGGGTCGGGCCGCGGCGCGGGGGTCGAGCCCGCGCGTTGACCCCCCGCGTCGGCCGGTGGTACGGTCGCGTTCATGGCAGCGCCGCAGGATGGTTCGACCTCCGTTCCCGACTCCCGAATCGGCTCGCGGATCGGCTCCCGCTCGGCCGTCCGCGAGGCCCGCGACGACGACACGGTGATCTCGGCGGCCGCCCCGATCGGCCCGTCGTCGTCCGCCGACATCGGCCGGGCGCTCGAGGGCACGATGCTCGGTCCCTACCGGCTCGACGCCTTCATCGGCGGCGGCGGGATGGGGGCCGTCTTCAAGGCCCTCGACACCACGCTCGACCGCACGG
>JBJTJO010000231.1:0-4120 GCA_046095965.1 Planctomycetaceae bacterium | reverse complement strand
GCGATCATCGAGACCCGGATCGCAAACTGCCGGCTGTGACTTGGCCGATCGCGAGGCGGCGCCGGGGGCGAACGTCTCCGTCGCTGAAAAATCGTCGCTGCTCCCGCTGGGTGGTGGCAGATCCTGCGGAGCAACGATTTTAAGGCTCCTCCGACGTCCGCCCCCGGCTTGCGTTGTGATCCATCAGCCCCGACGCGTGCGACGGTGCCCCGCCGGCATCACGGCAGCACGCCGTGGATGAGTCGGCCTGATCGCACGACCGCGACGATACGCGTCGCGGGGTCGAGGGCGGCGTCATGCGGGTCGGCGTGCGCCTGCGTGGGCCGGAGGACGAGGAAGTCGGCGTTGCGACCCGGGTTGAGGGTCCCGCAGCGGTGGTCAAAGCCGAGGGCCCAGGCGCCGTCGCGGGTGGCCATCGTGAGGGCCTCGGCGGGGCTCGCGAGGCCGGCGTCCACGAGCGTGCGACACTCGGCGAGGATCGAGAGGTCGGGACTCGAGCCGCGGCCGTCGGTCCCGAGACAGACGCGGACTCCGGCGGCGCGAAGGAGCGCGAGCGGCGGCAGGACGCCCGAGATCGCGTGCGTCGTCCGCGGGCAGACGGCCACGCAGAGGCGGTCGCGGTGGCGTGCCAGCCGGGCGAGGGCGTCTGGGGCGCAGCCGATGTGCGTGGCGTGGACGACGACGCCGCGCGACCTCCGGGCGAGCAGCGAGATCCACTCCTCGGCCGGCAGGAGCGACGGCGGCCGCGCCGCGTCCCACGCGCCGAGCGATGCGAGGAGATCACGAAAGGGGCCGGTGCCCCGGGCGAGCAACTCGGGCTCGGCGTCGCTCTCGGCGAGGTGCATCGCCACGGGCAGGTCGCGGTCGCGCGCCGTGGCGAGCAGCCGGCGGCCGAGGGGGGCCGCGACCGTGTAGGGCGCGTGGGGCGAGATGCCGGCGTCGATGCCCGCACGGGCGAGGGTGTCGAGGTCGCGCGCGACGGTGCGGGTGGCCGTCTCGACGGTCGCTGGCACAAGGCCGAGGCCCTCGCGGAAGACGCGCAGCCGCGGGCCGGGGCCCACAGCGACGTGGGCCGCGACGGACGTGGCGATGTCGCCGATCGCCGTCACGCCCGCGGCCGCGCTCTCGGCCAGGCCGGCCGCGATCGCCGCCCGGACGGCGGCTGCGGCGCCGGGGCTCGCCTCCCGCGCGCGGCGCCAGGCGACCACGCGGGCGATCCAGGCCGGCAGGCCTCCCGCCGCATCGAGGGGCCGGTCGAGCCCGGAGAACTCGAGGTGCGCGTGGGCGTTGACGAGCCCCGGCAGCAGGATGCAGTCGCCGACGTCGCGGCAGCCCGCGGGCGGGGCGCGGCGGCCGACGGCGACGATGCGCCCGCGCTGGACGCGGAGCCAGCCGCCGAGGAGAGGCGGCCCCGCGATCGGCAGCACGTGCCGCGCGCGGACCGTGAACGAACGCATGCCGAGGCTCACGGCACCGACGCGAGCGGCAGCGGCACGGACCGCACCCGGGCCCGCTCGGGGTCGGCCGGCACGGGCCCGTCGTCGTCCTCGAACAGCTCGTAGAAGACGTTCCGCCGCCGCGGAGTCCAGCCCAGTTCCGAGATGGCCGAACGCAGTTGCTCGAGCGTCAGGTGATGCACGGTGCCGGCGGCGCTGACGACGTTCTCCTCGAGCATCAGGCTGCCCATGTCGTTGGCCCCGAACAGCAGCGCGAGCTGGCCGATCTCCCGCCCCTGCGTCACCCAGCTCGATTGGATGTTGGCGAAGTTGTCGAGGTACAGCCGAGCAACCGCCTGCGTCTTCAGATACTCGAACGCCCCGGCCGGCGGGATGTCGGCCATCTCGGTGTGGTCGGGCTGGAACGACCAGCAGATGAAGGCGGTGAAGCCACCCGTCTCGTCCTGCAGCGCCCGCAGCCGGTCGAGATGCTCGACCCGCTCCGCGAGCGTCTCGATGTGGCCGTACATCATCGTGGCGGTGCTGCGGCCGCCGAGCAGGTGCCACTGGCGGTGAACCTCCAACCAGTCGTCGGTCATGACCTTGCCGCGGGTCATCGCCGCCCGGACGCGATCCACGAGGATCTCGCCGCCCCCGCCCGGCAGCGAGCCCAGCCCGGCCCGGGCCAGCCGCTCGAGCACCTCGCGGAGCGGCCGCTTCGAGACCTTCGTGAAATGGTGGATCTCCGGCGGCGAGAAGCCGTGCACGTTGACCTGCGGGAAGCGCTCCTTGATGTCGCGGAGCAGCTCCTCGTACCACTCGAGCGGCAGCGTGGGATGCAGGCCGCCCTGCAGCAGGATCTGGTCGCCCCCCACCTCGACCATCTCCGCGATCTTGCCCATGAGCACGTCGCGATCGAGGACGTAGCCCTCGGGGTGCTTGGGGCCGCGGTAGAAGGCGCAGAAGTCGCAGACCGCGGTGCAGACGTTCGTGTAGTTGATGTTGCGGTCGATGTTGTAGGTCCGCCACGGCTCGGGATGCAGCCGGCGCGTGACCGCGTCGGCGGCGCGGCCGAGCGCCGCGAGGTCGTGCGACTCGAGGAGCAGGAGGGCGTCGGCATTGGAGAGCCGTTCGCCCGCGATGACGCGATCGAGGATGGCGCTCGTGCTCATGACACCCGCTGGCGAGGCTGCGGCGGGGTGGCCGCTGCGCGAGGCACCGGGTCCGCCAGCCCCAGTGTGGCGGCCTTGTCGCGAAACAGCCAGATCGCCTCGCGCTCCCGGGGACCGAGGTGGAAGTGGAGGTTGTCGCGGAGGTAGCCGAGGCACTGCGGCACGGTGAGCCCATGACGGGCCGCCTCGGCCGCCGCGATCGCGGCGAGATTGGCCGTGCCGGCATCGCGGGCCCGCGACAGGAGAGGCCCGAGCGTCGCCGTGTCCACGTGAGGCCGGGCTGCCCACACGGCGAACACGAACGGCAGTCCGGTCCAGCGGCACCACTCGTCGCCGAGATCCTGCACGACCTGGAACGATCCCGCGCCCGACGTGCCACCCGCCGGGCCGAGCCCCCGATCGCCGATCATGAGCACCGCGTCGGCGCTCGTGTCGGCGAGGCCCGCGCCGATCGGCAGCACCTCGACCCGCGGCGCGACGCCGTGCCGCTCCGCGAGCAGGATCCGCGCGAGGGCCGCGCTCGTCCGCGAGCCTTCGTCCACGGCCAGCGTGGCGACACGCTCCGGCGGCGTGCGGTAGAACACCTTCACGCTCATCACCGGCCCGCGGCAGCCGATGCAGGCGTCCGAGACGATCTCGTACCGCGGGCCGCGGAACAGTTCGATCACCGGTATCAGGGCGACGTCGAGGTCCCCGCACCGCAGGCGGTCGGCCAGCCGGCTCGGCAGGTCGTAGCGGACGTCCACTCCCGCCGTGGCGAGGCCGTGGACCAACGGTCGGGTGTTCAGGTACTGCACCGCACCCACGCACGGAGCGGAGAATCGCTGGTCACCGACTCCGACGGTGCGGTGCTGGAGGATCATGGTCACGCATCCCGCATTGTCGCCGCCGGGCTCCACTTGGAAAACCGCAGTTTCGCGGGCGGCGTAACTCACGGACTTCCGGTCGCTCCAGCCCCTGCTCACCGGTTCACGGCTCGAGGCGGCGAAACTCCCTTAGCCCCAGCCGGAGCGGGACGATCGTGGCCCCGAGTCCCAGGGCGAGCACCAGGGCGAGGCACGCCGCCGTCCCCTGGGGCCCGGCCGTCCAGGCCAACAGCCGCCGCGCCGGATCGGCTCCTTGGCCGAGTGCCCGGGCGAGAAGTCCCAGGTGGGTGGGGACCGCCGCCACGAGCACCACGACCATGATGAACAGCGAGCTCAGCACGAGACACAGCGTGCCGCCGAAGCCGGAGGAAATCTTGGCCGGCGACGACTCGCGGAGGTCGGGCATCCAGGCGCCGAGGCCCACGGCGATCCCCGACAGGCCGGCGCAGAGCACGGCGCAGCAGACCTCGTGCTGGGCGATCGCGCGCCAGCCGAGGCCGAGCATCGTGTCGCTCAGCACCACGAGCAGGCCGCAGGGCACGAGGCCTCCCACGAGTGCGAAGAGGAATTTCGACCACACGATCTGGTCGCGGTGCACCGGGAGCAGGCCCAGGATCCAGAACCGGCGGCCCTCGAGGCTGATCAT
>JBJTJO010000230.1:0-2848 GCA_046095965.1 Planctomycetaceae bacterium | reverse complement strand
GCGCCGCGCCCTCGGGGCCGCTGAGCGTCGTGGTGGACCTGCCCCGCGGCGCCCGGCTCGTCGGCGACTCGCGGAGCCGGGTGGACGGGGGCCGCGTGTCGTTCGATCCGGTGGACGTGCCGGCCGGCCGGCAGCAGTCGTAAGAGGTTTCCTACGGGGCGGCGGAGCCGGGGCGGGCCACGGCGTCGGCGACGCTGTCGGGATCGAACCTCGACGGCCGCATCGACCGGTCGTGCCAGACAGAGTTCCTGCCGTAGCGGCTTGCAGGACCCGCAGGCATCTCCGCGCCCCCGCAATCGCTGCGACCGATCGGGTCGTGCACGGCCCGGGTGACGGGCGCCGATGCGAGGGCGGGGGAGTGCATGCTCGTCGTCACCGCGAACTGGGCGTTCACCGACGGCACGGTCGCCGCCGCCGCCGGCCGCGCCCGGGCCGCGCGCGGGTGGCTCCGCGACGTCCGTCTCGCCGCGATCCGCGCAGGCTTCGGCCGCGACGGCCGCTACCGTCCGCCCGCCCACATCGACATCGTGCTCGCCGGTGACACGTTCGACTGTCTTGCATCGACCGGGTGGCGCGGCGGGGACCGGCCGTGGCGCGGCGGTGCCCGCGCGGCCGGGACGGGCCGGAGGGTGCTGCTCGGCTGCGCCCGCCACGCCGCCCCGTGGCTCGCCGGGCTCGCGCGGTTCGCGCGGGCGGGGCTTGCCGTGCCTGCGGCGGACCGGCGTGGGCGGCCGGCGCCGGCGGCGGTGGCACGGGTGCCCGTGCGCGTGGCGCTGCTCGCGGGCGACCGCGACCGGCAGGTCGCCGAGGCGGCTGCCTGGATCACCGCGCGCGGGGCGACCGTGGCCCCTGCCTGGTCCGACGGCAGCGTGCTCGTGCGGCACGGTCACGAGTTCGACCCGGCCTGCCACGTCGCGCACGCGGAGACGCGCGAGCGACCGCCGACCTTGGCCGAGAGCGTGACGATCGATCTCGTGACCGCGTTCGCCAGCCGGCTCGCCGACAGCGGCGTGCAGCCGCGCGCGACCGCACCGCTCGTCGAGGCACTCGTCGCGGCCGGCAGATCAGCGGGGCCGGCCGCCCTGGCCGCCTGGAGCACCGCGGCCGGTCCGGCCACGGCGCTCGGCGACGCGACCCGACGGCACGTCGAGGCGACGTGGGCACGCGCGGTCGAGGCCTGGCTGCGGGTGGCGCGGCGCGAGCCCCCCGACTGCGGCACGACGGCCAGTCCCCTCGAGTCGCTCGCCGCGTGGTTCTGTGCCGCAGCCGCAGCGCCGCCACCGGCGCTCGCGCCGCTCTTCGACACCAGGCCGCCGGTCGCGGCCGCGGCCACGGGCCCCGGCCGGGGTGTCGTGTTCGGGCATCCGGCATCGTCTCGCGACGCGGCGACGGTCTGCCTCGGCCGGCCGGCGCCGGGAGGCCGGAAGCCGGTGGCGGTGGTCCGCGCGGCGGTGGCGGCCGACGTCGCCTGCGTGGTCGCGGCGCCGGCGGCGGGGCCCGCGACCGTCACGTGTCGCAGCGCCGGCGACCGGTTGGAATGGCACTGGCCGGGCGGGGACGGGCTATCGGAGGCGGAGCCGGGAACGGCCCCCGCGCTCGTGGTGGACGCCGCCTGACGCGGTTCGCGGGCGAGTCGCCGCCCGGTGCTCCTACCGAGGGCATTCAAGAGTTGGCATTCGATGGAGCGGCGTGCCCGGGCCTCTCGCCTCTCCCTCTGGGAGAGGCCGGCCGCAGGCCGGGTGAGGGTGCCTCTCCCGCTGCATCGGAAGCACCCTCACCCCGGCCCTCTCCCAAAGGGAGAGGGAGAGAATGCATGCGGCTTCGCGCCGCGAGTGCGATCGCAGGTCACATAATGACGCGAATGCAATGCATCCATGGATGTCAACGGTATTCTGCTCGGGGTGGTAACCTGCAGGCCGGCGAGAGAGGCCGACGCGGCGCGACCCCGCGCACGGTGCCGGTCGATCCGGGAGCGAGAGCATGCGCGAGCCCACTCCCCCGTCCGCTTCGGCGGACATCGTCGAGATCCGCACCACGTTCGGCGACCGGGCGGCAGCCGAGGCCTGCGCCGCGCGCCTCGTGCGGGAACGCCTCGCGGCCTGCGTGCAGATCGATGGCCCGGTCGCCGCCACGTATGCGTGGCGGGGCGCGGTCGAAACGTCCACGGAATGGCGTTGCACCGTGAAGACCACGCCTCGCCGGGCCGCCGCGTGCCGCGCCGCGCTCACGGCCGGCCACCCATACGACCTGCCGGAGATCGTCGAGTCGCCGGCCACGGCCTCGCCGGCCTATGCGGCCTGGGTGCGCGAGAGCGTGGACGAGACGTGAGGCCGCCGGCCGGCTTCGCCCTGCTGGTGACGTGATGTCGAGCGATCTCTATGCCTTCGACGTGACGATCCATGCCCTCCCCGCCGAGGCGCGGCCGGGGCGCCGTCACGTCGATGCGTGGGGCGAGTGGCCGGCGCTCGAGGTGCCGCGGGCGGCGCTGTCCGCGCCGGTGGCGGTGGAGTTCGACGCGATGCTCGGCCGGCTGGCGGCGCTCGAGCGGATGTACGTCGAGCCCGACGGGGCATTCGTGTGGACGAGTCCGCGCGAGGGCCTCTCGTGGCAGGTCGATGGCAATGCCGCCGAGCGGGATGGCCGCGTGCTGCTGGTGGACCTGCGGGGCTGTTGCCCGCCGGCCGAGTTCGACCGGCTGCTCGCCGCACTCGGCTGGCCGGGGCACCCGCTCATGTTCCTGCTCGTCCGTCCGGCCGTGTTCCTCGACGAGGCCACGTTCCGGCGGCACGCCCTGGCCCGCGGGACCGCCGGGGATGGGGAAACCTTGCGGCCCCGCTGAGCCGCGACC
>JBJTJO010000229.1:0-23092 GCA_046095965.1 Planctomycetaceae bacterium | reverse complement strand
CGCTCGCCGAGGTGGACGCCCGCAGCCTGCCGGTCCGCCTCCGCGACGGCGTCGCCCGGCTGTTCAGCCCCTACCTGTGACGCGGGGTGCGCCGGCGCGTCGGGGCATGTGCGGTATGCGGTTCGCATCGTCGTTCGGCCACCGCGACGCTGAGCGGTGGGTCACCGTGTGCAGACTGCCAGTCTGCACCTACTTCGCTGCGCGGAAGCGATTTCTGGCGGTGGGTCGTCCCGTCGTAGCCGCAGATTGGCAATCTGCGGTATGCGGTTCGCATCGTCGTTCGGCCACCGCGACGCCGGAACGGGGCCGGGGCATCGCCGTGCCGTGCAGGGGCGGGGTTCCGGGGTACGATGGGGCTGCCAGAGGCACCGTTTCGAGCGTGACCGCCACCACACCCGCCCCCGTCGCCACCGTCCTGTCCGCCCGGGACCGCTTCCTGCGCGCGTGCGCGTGCGAGCCCGTGGACCGGCCGCCCGTCTGGCTCATGCGGCAGGCGGGCCGCGTGCTCCCCGAGTACCGCGCGCTCAAGGAACGCCACGACTTCCTGGAGCTCGTGCGCACGCCGGAACTCGCGGCCGAGGTCACGCTGCAGCCGATCCGCCGGTTCGGCTTCGACGCCGCCATCATCTTCAGCGACATCCTCGTCATCCCGGAGGCGCTCGGCCTGCCCTACCGGTTCCGCGACGGCGGCGGCGTCGCCATGGACCGCGCGATCCGCTCGGCCGAGGACGTCGAGCGCCTCGCCGGCCCCGTGGTCGAGGAGCGGCTCGCCTACGTGGCCGACGCGCTGCGGCTCGTGAAGCGCGAGCTCGCCGGCCAGACCGCGCTCATCGGCTTCGCCGGCTCCCCGTGGACCGTGGCCTGCTTCCTGATCGCGGGGGGCAGCGGCGCGGGCTTCCCCCGGGCCCGGGAACTCCTCGCCCGCGACCGGGCCGCCTACGATCTCCTCGCCGAGCGGCTGACGGCCGCCACGATCCGCTACCTGCGGATGCAGATCGACGCCGGCGCGGAGGTGGTCCAAGTGTTCGACACGCTGGGCGGGCTGCTGGGCCCCGACGAGTTCCAGGCGGCGTCCGGACGCTGGCTCGGCGAGATCGTGCGCGGGGTCGCGGGCCGCGTGCCGGTGATCGTGTTCGCGAAGGGCGCGCACGCGAACTGGTCCGACCTCGTCGCCACCGGCGCGCAGGTGCTGGGGTTCGACTCGACCGCCGACCTCGGCTGGTTCCGCGACCGCCTGCCCGCGCGGGTCGGCATCCAGGGCAACCTCGACCCCGCCATCCTCGAGACCACGCCCGACCGCGTCGCCGCCGAAACCCGGCGCGTGCTCGAATCGATGCGCGGACGGGCCGGCCACGTCTTCAACCTCGGCCACGGCGTGCCCCCGGGCGCGCCGCTCGAGAACCTCGAGAGCCTCATGGCCACCGTGCGGAGCTTCCGATGAAGGTCGATCTCGCCCTGATCAGGAAGCACGACGTCGCGGGCCCCCGCTACACGTCGTACCCGCCGGCGACCCGGTTCAACGAGTCGTTCGGACCGGCCGACGCCGCGGAGGAGATCGGGCGGCGGTCGGAGCCGCCCCGCGGCATCTCGCTCTACTTCCACGTGCCCTTCTGCGAGACGCTCTGCTGGTTCTGCGGTTGCACCACCGTCATCACCCGCGACCACGGGCGGGGGGGCGGCTACGTGGACACGCTCGAACGCGAGATGGCGGGCGTCGCGCCGCGGCTCCAGCCCGGGCGGAAGGTGGTGCAGGTCCACTGGGGCGGCGGCACGCCCACGTTCCTCGCGCCCGACGAGATCCGCCGCCTCGGCGCCGCGATCCGCCGCCACTTCACCTCCGCCGCCGACGTGGAGGCCTCCGTCGAGATCGACCCCCGCGGCCTCACCGAGGACCACGTGCGGGCCCTCCAAGAGTCGGGCTTCAACCGCGCGAGCATCGGCGTGCAGGACTTCGAGCCGGCCGTGCAGGAGGCGATCAACCGCGTGCAGTCGCGGGAGCTCACCGCGCAGGTGATCGACTGGCTGCGGGCGGCGGGCTTCTCCTCCATCAACATCGACCTCATCTACGGCCTGCCCCTCCAGACGCCGGACTCCTTCGCCCGCACGCTCGACGCGGTGCTCGAGCTCGCCCCCGAGCGCTTCGCCGTCTTCAACTACGCCCACGTGCCGTGGCTGAAGCCGCAGCAGAAGATCTTCGACAAGTCCGCCAGCCTGCCCGCCCCCGAGACCAAGCTCGACGTGCTCAAGCTCGTGATCGAGCGGCTCACCGGCGCGGCCGGCTACGTCTACATCGGCATGGACCACTTCGCGCGGCCCGACGACGAGTTGGCCGTCGCCCAGCGGAGCCGCTCGCTGCAGCGCAACTTCCAGGGCTACAGCACCCGCGCCGGCGCCGACATCCTCGGCTTCGGCATGTCGGCCATCTCGCAGACGGTCGATGCCTACTGGCAGAACCACAAGGACCTCCCCACCTGGGCGGCCGCCATCGACCGCGGCGAGCTGCCGGTGGCCCGCGGCTGCCGGCTCGACGCCGAGGACCAGCTGCGGCGGGCCGTGATCATGGAGATCATGTGCAACCTCGGCCTCGACTACGCGAAGCTCTCCGCGGAGCTCGGCGTGTCGATCCCCGAGCGGTTCGCGGCGGAGATCGCGGGCCTGGCCGACCTCGAGGCCGACGGCCTGCTCGTCCGCTCCGACCGGGGCATCGAGATCTCGGAGCTCGGCCGCCTGCTCGTGCGCAACATCGCCATGCGGTTCGACGCCACCCTGCCGGCGCCCGGCGAGCGGCGCTTCTCGAAGACCATCTGAACTCCCGATGTCGCAGCGAGCCGGGTTGCCGTGAGCCACGCCGAGTCGAACCCCGACACGCCCCCGGTCGCCATCCTCGGCGCCGGCATCTCCGGCCTCTCCACCGCGTGGCACCTGCGCCGGGCGGGACTCCCGGTGACGGTCTACGAGGCCGGCCCGCGGGCCGGCGGCGTGATCGTCAGCCGCCGCGACGGCCCCTGGCTCGCCGAGGGGGGACCGAACACGCTCCTGGAAACGTCGCCGCGGATCGCCGCGTTCATCGACGCGCTCGGCATCGCCGGCCGCCGCGTCCACGCCGACCCCGCGGCCTCGGCCCGGTTCATCGTGCGGAATGGCCGGCCGGTGCGGCTGCCGGCCGGCGTGGCCGGCTTCGTCTTCGGCCCCGCGTTCTCGTGGCGCGCGAAGCTGCGGCTGCTCGGCGAGCCCTTCATCGGCCGCGGCACGGAGGAGGAGTCGGTGGCCGCGTTCGTGCGGCGCCGCCTCGGTCGCGAGTTCCTCGACTACGCGATCGATCCCTTGGTGACCGGCATCTACGCGGGCGACCCCGAGCGGGTCTCGATCCGCCACGCCTTCCCCCGGATCCACGCGCTCGAGGAGCGGCATGGCTCGCTGATCCGCGGCCAGGTGTTCGGTGCGGGGGAGCGGCGGCGCCGCGGCGACGTGTCCAAGGCGACGGCCCCCAAGTTCTCGTTCGACGACGGTCTCCAGGTGCTCACCGACGCCGCCTGGGACGCCCTGCGCGACGACGTCCTCCTCGACGCGGCCGTGGAGGCGGTCGAGCCCTCCGGCCGCGACTGGCGGGTGACCGTGCGCCGCGGGGACCGCGTCGAGACCGCGACGCATCCCGCCGTTGTGCTCACCGGCAACGCCCACACGCTCGCCCGCCTCCGGCTCGGCGGCGACCTGCCGTCGCTCGCGCCGCTCGCCGAGATCCCGCATCCGCCGGTGACGAGCGTGGTGCTCGGGTTCCGCCGCGGCGACGTCGCCCACCCCTGCCAGGGCTTCGGGCTGCTCGTGCCCCACCGCGAGCGCTGCGGCATCCTCGGCACGATCTTTTCCTCGGCGCTGTTTCCGGGCCGCGCGCCCGCGGGCCACGTCACCCTGACGACCTATGTCGGCGGCGCCCGCAACCCCGAGGCGGCGGCGCAGGCCGACGGGCCGCTCGTGGACGCCGTGGTCCGCGACCTCGACCGCCTGTTCCGCGTCAGCGGCCGGCCGGTGTTCACCGCGATCCAACGCTGGCAGCACGCCATCCCGCAGTACGTCGTCGGGCACGGCCGGCACCTCGCGCTCCTCGACGACCTCGAAGCCCGCGCGCCGGGCCTGTTCGTCGCCGGCCAGTACCGCCACGGCGTGTCGCTCGGCGACTGCATCCTCGGCGGCATCCGCGCCGCCGAGCGTCTCGGCGACCATCTCCGGTCCTCCACCCCCGTTCCCCTCGCCACGAGCGCTGCATCATGAGCCAGTCCGGCATCCTGCTCATCAACCTCGGCTCCCCCGACTCGCCGTCCGTGCCCGACGTGCGCCGCTACCTCGGGGAGTTCCTCATGGACCCGCGCGTCATCGACGTGCCGTGGGCGCTCCGCACGCTGCTCGTGCGCGGGCTCATCCTGCCGTTCCGGCCGCGCGAGTCGGCCGAGGCCTACGAGAAGATCTGGACGGAGGAGGGGGCGCCGCTCGTGGTCACGAGCCGCGCGGTGCAGCACCGGCTCGCCGAGGCGACCGGCCTGCCGGTGGAGCTGGCGATGCGCTACCGGCGGCCGTCGGCGGCCGAGGCCCTGGAGAAGCTCGTCGCCCGCGGCGTCACCGAGGTCGCGCTCGTGCCGCTGTTCCCGCACTACGCGATGTCGAGCTGGGAGACCGCGGTCGTGCACGTCGAGGAGGAGCGGCGCCGCGTCGCCCCCGGGCTCTCGCTGCGGACCGCGTTGCCGTATTACGCCGACCCCGGCTACGTCCGCGCGCTCGCGGCCAGCGCCCGCCCGTACCTCGACCGCCCCTACGACCACCTCCTCGTCAGCTTCCACGGCATCCCCGAGCGCCACCTCCGCAAGTCGGACCCCTCGCACGCCCACTGCCTGTCGTCGCCGGCCTGCTGCGAGTGCCCGAGCCCGGCCCACGCGACCTGCTACCGCGCGCAGTGCCGCGCGACCGCCGCCGCGTTCGCGGCCCTGGCCCGGCCGACCTCGTGGTCGATCTCCTTCCAGTCGCGGCTCGGCCGCGACCCGTGGCTCAAGCCCTACACCGACCTCGAGGTCGAGCGGCTCGCGAAGGAGGGGGTGCGGCGGCTGCTCGTCATCTGTCCCGCGTTCGTCGCCGACTGCCTGGAGACGATCGAGGAGATCGGCATCCGCGCGAAGGAATCGTTCCTCGAGGAGGGGGGCGCCGAGTTCGAGCAGATCCCCTGCCTCAACACCCACCCCGACTGGATCGCGGCGCTCGCGGCGATCGCGAGACGGACCCTCGCCGGCGCCGAGCCGGCCCACGCCTGAGCGGAGGCCGAGACCAGCATGGACCCCGTGGACGACGCGACCTTCCGGATGGTGGACGTCGGCGGCAAGGCCGTCACCCGGCGCCGCGCGGTCGCGACGGGCCGCCTCCGCGCGCGGCCGGAGACGATCCGCCGCGTGCTCGCGGGCGACCTGCCCAAGGGCGACGCCCTCGCGCTCGCCGAGGTGGCGGGCATCATGGCCGCCAAGCGGACGCCCGACCTCCTGCCGCTCTGCCATCCGCTGCCGCTCGACTCCGTCCGCGTCGCGCTCGGGCCGGCGCGCGGCGCGACGGGTGATCCCGAGGTCGAGGCCCGGTGCGAGGTCGTCTGCCAGGCCCGCACCGGCGTCGAGATGGAGGCGCTCATCGGCGTGCAGGCGGCGCTCGCGTGCGTCTACGACCTCGCCAAGGCGATCGATCCCGCGCTCGAGATCACCGACGTGCGGCTCGTGGAGAAGGAGGGGGGCAAGTCGGGCCGCTGGACGCATCCGGGCATCGCGGCGGGGCCGGCGCGGGATGCCGGTCGCGCGATCCGCGACCGCGTCGTCGGCATCGTGCTCGCCGGCGGCGCGTCCACCCGCATGGGCGTGGACAAGGCCACGCTCGACCATCGCGGCCTGCCGCTGCTCGACCATGCGATCCGCCTCGTGGCCGCGGCGCTCGGGCACGAGGTCGGCAGCGTGCGCGTGAGCGGCGACCGGCCCGGCCACCCCTGCATCGCGGACGAGGTGCCGGGGGGCGGCCCGCTCGGCGGCATCGCCTCCTGCCTGCGGGCGCTGCTCGCGGCGCCGGAGGCGGGGCGGCCCGACCTCGCGCTCGTCGTGCCGGTGGACATGCCGCGGCTCGAGGTCCGCACGCTCGAGGCGCTCGTGACCGGCCTGCCGCCCGACGCGCCGGCCGCGCACTACGCCGTCAGCGAACTGCCGCTCGTCTGCCGCGTCACGGCGGCGAACGCCGACCTCGCCCGCCGGCTCGCGGCCTCGGAGCGCCGCTCGATCCGCGGCTTCCTCGCGGAGGCGCGGGCCCGCGCGCTCGACCCGGGCCGCGTGCCGGCCCGCGAGTTCACGAACCTCAACACTCCCGACGACTGGCGAAGCGGAGCGTGAGCCGGCGGGTCGCCTCGGGCCGCGTCACCGCGAGCCCCGGCCGGTCGTCGGGCGCGGCGTGATGCGACCGCTCACTTCCGCAGCCACGCGCCCAGGTCGATGCGCCGGTACTCCCGCGTCGTCGCCTCCTTGCCGACCGCGAGGTGGAGCACCAGGTTCCGGGGCTCGATGACCATCGACTGGAGCGTGAGGTCACCCTGGCCGGCGCGATCGAGGATCCGCCGCACGGCGTCGAGGTCGAGTGTTCCCCAGTGGCGGGCGGCGTCCGCGGTGATGCCGTCGTAGCGCCGGCACCGGGCGGGCTCGTCGCGGCCCGAGCGGTGGTGGTTGGTCGCCACGAGCGGCTCGTCGTCCCCGGCCTTGCGGACGACGGTCGCCTCGGGCGTGATCTCGACGAGCGCGCGGGCGCCGGAGGCGTCCATGAGCATCAGGTTGTTGGCCGTCTGCCGCGGCTCGCGGTCGAGCAGCGCGAGCGCCTCGTCCACGGTGCGGCACTCCTCGAGCACCGTGCGGTAGAGCAGCGCGTACGGCATCGCGGCGGGCACCCGTGGCGGCCGCGAGACCTCCATGTTGGCGAGGGCGAGGCCGTGCTCGTTGATGCCCGAGAGCACGCCGACGAGCCCGGGCCAGGTGACGGCGGCGAAGGCGTGGCGGCCGGCCGGCTTCACGACGACCACGAGCGACTGCCCGTCGGCGACGCCGAGCGCGGGGAAGTCGAGGTTGCGGCCGAACCGGGCCACGCCGTCGGGGGCGGCGGCCGCGGGGAGCGCGACGGTGGAGCAGCCGACGCTCGGCAGCAGGTCGAGGAACGAGTTGGCGAGGAGCGCCCGCGCGGCATCGAGGCCCGCGGCCTCGGCCATGGCGTCGAGCTCGGCGCGGTGCCGGGGCCGGAGGCGTTCGCGAAACCCCGCCGCGGCCTGGACGGCGACGGCCCGCCCGAGATCCCCGCCCAGCAGGGCCCCGAGGTACCGCTCCTCCAGCAGCCGGATCCGCTCACCGAGCCGGCGACCGTGATCGCGTCCGATGTCTTCCGGCGCCCCCTCGAGCACGACGATCTCGGGATCCGCGGCCGGCGCCCGGTCATCGGCCACGCCGCGGCCGCACGCGAGGCTGGCGAGCAGTGCCGCGCTCGCGACCACCACGGCGGGCCGCGTGCCGCCACAGGGCGCACGGTGCGCCCGAAGACCGGTGCCTGGCATGTCGTGGCCTCGGGGCAGGGAGGGGCTCGTCGGCCGCACGCGGGCCGACCCCGAACAGCCTACCGCAGGGCGGCCCGGCCCCGCCGCCGGGCGTCGTTGCCGCGCCCCCGGGGGCTCGAATAGAGTCTTGCGCATGACGAGCACGCTCGCCCCGCCCGCCGCCGCGACCGACCCCATCGACCAGTTGCGGGCCGTCGGCCGGGAGTTCCACGCCCGGTCGTGGTCGCTCGGCACGAGCAGCAACTACAGCGTCGTGGCGGGCCGCGACCCGCTCGAGCTGCTCATCACGGCCAGCGGCAAGGACAAGTCGGCCCTCGGCCGCGACGACTTCGTCCGCGTGGACGCGGCGGGCAGGCTCGTGGAGGGGATGCCGGGCCGCAAGTCGTCGGCCGAGACGCTCCTGCATTGCACGATCGCCGAGCTGATCCCGTCGGTCGGCGCCGTGCTCCACACGCATTCCGTGTGGGCCACGCTCCTCTCGGGCGCCGACCTCGCCCGCGGCGGCGTGCGGATCGAGGGCTACGAGATGCTCAAGGGCCTCGAGGGGATCGGCACCCACGAGACGTCGGTCGAGGTGCCGGTGTTCGCGAACACGCAGGACATGACCGAGCTCGCGGACCGCGTCCGCGCCCGCTTCGCCGGCCTCGACTGGTCGGCCCCGCGCCCTCCGGCCCACGGCTTCCTGCTCTCGCGGCACGGGCTCTACACCTGGGGCCGCGACCTCGCCGAGGCCCGCCGCCACGTCGAGATCCACGAGTTCCTCTTCGAGTGCGTCGCCCGTTCCCGCATGCTGTCCGCCTGACCCAGAGAGGCTTTCCATGGCGATCGTCACCGTCCCCGCCGCGGCCCGCCGGATCACCGACAAGACGGAGATCGCCGGCTTCCTCGCCGAGCACGGCATCCACTACGAGACCTGGCCCCTCGAGGACCGCGTGAACCCGGCGGCGCCCGCGGAGCGGATCCTCGCCGCCTACGCGCCCGAGATCGACGAGCTCAAGCGGCGCGGCGGCTTCGTCACGGCGGACGTCATCGACGTCTACCCCGACACGCCGAACCTCGACGCCATGCTCGCCAAGTTCAGCAAGGAGCACACGCACACCGAGGACGAGATCCGCTTCATCCTCCAGGGCCGCGGGGTGTTCCACATCAATCCCGGCGACCGGCCCGTGTTCGCGATCGAGGTCTGGGCGGGCGACCTGATCAGCGTGCCGCTCGGCACGCGGCACTGGTTCGACCTCTGCGGCGACCGCCGCATCCGCGCAATCCGGCTGTTCCAGGACATGAGCGGCTGGACGCCCCACTACATCGCCGACGGCGTGCATTCGCTCTACGCGCCGATCTGCTTCGGCCCGGCCTGGATTCCGGGAGCGGCGGGGACGGCCTCGTGATCGTCTTCGACGGCCGCGGCATCCTCCTCGACGTCGAGGGCACGACGTCGTCGATCTCGTTCGTCTACGACGTGCTCTTCGCCCACGCGAAGGCGGAGGCGGGCGACTTCCTCGTGCGGCACCGCGACGACCCGGCCGTCCGCGCGGCGGCCGCCGGGATCGCGGCCACGGCGGGCCTCGCCCCCCCCGACCTCGCCGATCCCGAGGCGGTCGCCCGCGTGGCCCACGCGGCGATCGACCTCATGAACCGCGACGTCAAGGACACGGCGCTCAAGGCCCTCCAGGGCATGATCTGGCGGCGCGGCTTCGAGTCCGGCGAGATCGTGGCGCACGTCTACGACGACGTGCCGCCGGCGCTCGCCCAGTGGGCCGACTCGGGGCTCGACGTGCGGATCTACTCGTCGGGCTCCGTCGAGGCCCAGCAGCTCTTCTTCGGGCACACGGCCCACGGCGACCTCACGCGGTTCCTGCGCGGCCACTACGACACGACGACCGGCCCCAAGCGGGAGCCGGGCAGCTACGCCCGCATCGCGACCGACATGGGACTCGAGCCGCGGCGGATCCTGTTCGTGAGCGACGTGGGCGAGGAACTCGACGCGGCCCGCGGCGCGGGCCTGGCCACGGCGCTCGCCGTGCGGCCCGGCAACCGGCCGCCGGGCGGCCTGTTCGAGCACGAGCCCGTCGCCTCGTTCGCCGAGATCGTCACATGACGGCAAAGGTGCGGTGCGGGGCCGGCGCGGCGACCGGCCGGCAGCTCGATGCGGCGCTCGCGGAGGCGCTCCGCGACGCGGCGGCCCAGCTCGGCGCGGAGCCGCGCGAGGCCGACCTCGCGGTGGCCTTCGTCTCGGGCGCCTACGGCACCGAGGTCCGGCCGGCGCTCGAGGGGCTCGCCGACCTGATCGGCGCCCGGACGGTGCTCGGCGCCAGCGCCGAGGCCGTGCTCTGCAACGGCCGCGAGCACGAGGAGGGGCCGGCGGTGGCCGTGTGGCTCGCGCGGATGCCCGGCGCCACGCTCGTGCCGGTCTCCATCGAGCACGCGCGCACGCCCGATGGCGGCATGTTCGTGGGCTGGCCCCCCGGGGCCGGCGCGGGAGCCGCGGTACCGTGGCCCGAGAACGCCGCCCTGCTGCTGCTCGCCGACCCGTTCTCGTTCCCGGCGGATGCGTTCCTGAAGCGGGTCGCCGAGGATCACCCCGGCCTGCCGATCATCGGCGGGATGGCCAGCGGCGGCCTGCGCCCCGGCGGCAACACGCTCGCGATCGGCGCGCGCACGTACGACTCGGGGGCGGTCGGCGTCCTCGTCGGCGGCGGGGCGCGGATCCGGCCGGTCGTCTCGCAGGGCTGCCGCCCGATCGGCGCGACCTACGTCATCACCCGCGCGGAGTCGAACCTCATCATCGAGCTCGGCGGCCGCCCCGCGCTCGAGCGGCTTCGCGAGGTGTTCGCGACGCTCGGCCCCGCCGACCGCGAGTTGGTGAAGTCCTCGCTGTTCATCGGCCGCGCGGCGACCGAGTACCAGGACCGCTTCGGCCCGGGCGATTTCCTCGTGCGCAGCGTGGCCGGCGCCGACCCCGACTCGGGCGTGCTCGCGGTGGGCGACCTGGTGCGGACCGGCCAGACCGTGCAGTTCCACGTCCGCGATGCCGCAAGCGCCCACGACGACCTCCATTCGCTGCTCGCCGACGCCCGGGCCGCGGGGGCGGCGCCGGCCGGCGCGCTCGTATTCACGTGCAACGGCCGCGGCACGCGGCTGTTCCCGGAGCCCGACCACGACGCCCGCTGCCTCGCGGACGCGCTCGGCCCGTTGCCCGCGGCGGGCTTCTTCGCGCAGGGCGAGTTCGGCCCGATCGGCCGGCTCAACTGCCTCCACGGCTTCACGGCCTCGATCGCCCTCGTCGAGCCCGCGTAGGCCCCGGGCCACTCGGCCACCGCGGGGCCGGGTGGACTGTCCGGACGTAGCCGCGGAGTGGCACTCTGCGGAATGCGGGTCGCCATGCCGTTCGGCCATCGCGATACCGGTTGGTCGGCCACCGTGTGCAGACTGCCAGTCTGCACCTACTTCGCTGCGCGGAGGCGGGGTGAAGCGGACGTACCGTCGCTACGCGGAGGCGGGGTGAAGCGGACGTACCGTCGCTACGCGGAGGCGGGGTGAAGCGGACGTACCGTCGCTACGCGGAGGCGGGGTGAAGCGGACGTACCGTCGCTACGCGGAGGTGATCGTTGCAGGCGGGCGGACGGACGTTGTGCCGAGGTGGCGTCGTATGTCCGGTGTAGGTGCAGGTTGTTCAACCTGCACCCGGTCGCGACCAGCACAGGGGCGGAATCGTCGTGTGCGACGTTGATAGGCCACCGCGAGGCTGTGTGGTTGGTCACCGGGTGCAGACTGCCAGTCTGCACCTACTCGCGGCGGGCAGAGTCGTTCACGCATCACGGCATCGAAGCGGTCTTGACCGGGTTTTTCCGGGGTTGTCGCGGGGGCCGCGCCCGCCTACCGTCCGGGCGCTCACCGGAGGCCCCCGCATGCATCGGACCGCGATCGCTCCGCTCTCCGTCGCCGCGCTCGTCGCCGCCCTCGCGGCCGGCTGCGCGCACCACAACGCGAACCAATACGCCTACGCGCCGCCGCTGATGCCGCCGGTCTACCCGCAGCCGCAAACGGTCGCCCAGCCGGTCGGCGCGCCGGGCCCGGTGGTCGCCGCACCGGCGATGCAGGCCGCGCCGGTCGTCACCGGCGTGCCGGTGACCGCCGCGGGAGGCGTCGTGCCCGCCAACGCCGATGGCTCGTGCCCGCCGTGCGTGGATGCGACCGGCGCAGTGCCCGTGTCCTACGAGGGCCCGGTGCAGACGCAGCCCTGCCCGCCGGGGCCGTGAGCGGCGGGTGACGGGGCTGTGCCGCATCAGAGCCGCCGCAACGCCGACTCCGCCGCAATCCCACCTGCTTCCGCAGGAGGCTCCCCGACGCCGCATCCCGGGCGACTCGCCTCACGCCGCGCGCGGGGGCCGGCCTCGGACCGGGAATTCGGCCAGGTAGCGAATCGCCGTCCGCCCGCGCCCACGTCCGATCGTCTTCGGGTAGGATGCTGCGCGGCGGCCAATTCCAGGACCTGCATCCCGTGGTCAACGACGATCGGCTGCGGCGCGACGTGCGCCTGCTCGACGGCAAGCTCGATTCGGTCATCGTGGAGCTCGCCGGGGCGGACGCCTCCGCCCTCGTCGCCGACATCCGGCGGCTGGCCCGCGACCGCCGCGCCGGCGGCCACGATGCCGAGCGGGCGCTCGCCGCCCGGATCGAGTCGCTCGACGTGTCCCGGGCCCGGATCGTGACCCGGGCCCTGTCGATCTTCTTCGACCTCGTGAACATCGCGGAGGACCGCCAGCGGGCCCGCGTGCTCCGCGAGCGCGAGCGGCTGAAGCATCCCGAGCCGCTCGGCGAGTCGCTCGCCGCCGGGATCGCCGAGCTCGCCGCCGCGGGGCTCACCCCGGCCGACATCCAGCAGGCGCTCGATCGGCTCTCGATCGAGCTCGTGTTCACGGCGCATCCCAGCGAGGCCAAGCGGCGCTCGATCCGCGCGAAGCTCCGCCGCATGCGGCAGAGCCTCCAGGAACTCGACCGCGACAACCTGCTGCCGCGCGAACGGGCCCGGCACGAGGGGGACGTGCACGGCGAGCTGGCCATCCTCTGGGAGACGGAGTTCCTCAAGCCCACGCGGCCCACGGTGCTCGACGAGATGGAGCGCGGCCTCTCGATCATGCCCCGCCTGTGGGAGGCGGTGCCGCAGGTGCACGAGTCGCTCCGCCGCGGGCTCGCGACCGCGTACCCCGGCCACGCGTTCCGCGTGCCCCCGTTCCTCACCTTCGGCTCCTGGATGGGGGGCGACCGCGACGGCAACCCGTTCGTGACGGCCGAGGTCACCGAGCGGACGCTCGTGCGCCTGCGGGCGGCCGCGATCGACGCCCACCTCGCCTGGTGCACGCGGCTCCACGACCTGCTCACCGTGTCGCTGCACGAGGCGCCGGGCGCCGCGCCGCTCGAGCGCCGCCTCGCCGCGCTCACCGCCGAGTGGCCCGACCTCGGCGCCGTCCTCGACGGTCCCGCCCCCCACGAGGCCTACCGCCGCTGGCTGCGGATGATCCACTTCCGCCTCGAGTGCTCGGCCGCGGCGAGCCTCGCCGACCCGGTGCTGCCCGGCGCCTACGCCTCGGCCGCCGAGTTCGAGGCCGACGTCGCCGCCCTTGCGGACTGCCTCGACCGCGACCACGGCCTGTCCGCCGACTCCCCCGTGCGGCGCTGGCTGGACCTCGCGCGCACGTTCGGGCTGCACATGACGCGGCTCGACGTCCGCCAGGACGCCCGCGCCTACCAGACGATCATGGCGGCGATCCTCGGCGCGGCCGGCATCGCCGACGCCGCGAGCCTCGCCGGCGACGACGAGGCCACGAAGGTCCGCGTGCTCACCGGGTCGCTCGGCACCGTCGGCGCGGTCCCGACCGCCGGCCTCGACCCGCTCGCCGCCGACACGCTCGCGCTCTTCGACCTGCTCCACCGGGCGAGCGTGCGGTTCGGCCCCGACTGTCTCGGCGGCGCGATCGTGAGCCTCACGCGGTCGCCCGCCGACGTGCTCTGCGTGCTCTGGCTGTGGCGCTGGGCGCAACGGCAGGCGGCCGACCGCGGCGACCGGGTGGCGGAGCACGACATCGCGGTCGTGCCGCTCTTCGAGAAGATCCGCGACCTGCACCACGCCCACGAGACGCTCGGCACGATCCTCGACACGCCGGCCTACGCGGCCCACCTCGCCGGCCGCGGCAACCGGCAGGTCGTGATGGTCGGCTACTCCGACAGCACGAAGGACGGCGGCTACCTCGCCGCCTGCTGGGGCCTGCAGGCCGCGCTGAGCCGGCTCCACGCGGCGGCGGCGGCCCGCGGCGTCTCGCTGACGTTCTTCCACGGCCGCGGCGGGTCGCTCGGCCGGGGCGGCGGGCCGGCCGCCCGCGGCATCCTCTCGCTGCCGGCCGAAACGCTCGACGGCAGCCTGCGGCTCACGGAGCAGGGGGAGGTGCTCGCCGAGCGCTACGACGCCACGGAGATCGCCTGCCGCCACCTCGAACCGGTGTCGTGGGCCACGCTCGTCGCGTCGGCCGGCCGCCGGTCGGAGCCGCGGCCGGAGTGGACGGCGCTCATGGAGCGGATGGCGGGCCGGTCGCACGCCGCCTACCGCGAGCTCGTCGAGGAGCCGGGCTTCATCCAGTATTTCTCGCAGACCACGCCGATCGACGACATCGAGAACCTGCCGATCGCCTCGCGGCCCGCGCGGCGCCGCGGCGAACGCACCCTCGACGACCTGCGGGCCATCCCCTGGGTGTTCGCCTGGACGCAGAGCCGCTGCATGATCCCGGCCTGGTACGGCCTCGGCACCGCGCTCACCGACGTGAAGTACGACGACCGTCATGCCTGGCAGACCGTCTGCGACATGTACCGCCAGTGGCCCTTCTTCCAGGCCACGATCGACAACGCCACGCTCGCGCTCGCCAAGGCCGACATGTACATCGCCCAGCGCTATTCCGAGCTCACGACCGACGCCGACGTCCGCCGCCGGATCTGGCAGCGGATCGCCGCGGAGCGCGACCGCACCCGGCAGGCGATCCTCGACATCGTGGGGGGCGGCGAGCTGCTCGCCACGACGCCGTGGTTCCAGCGGTCGATCGAGGCCCGCAACCCGTCGATCGACCCCCTCAACCTGATCCAGATCGAGTTCATGCGCCGGCGGGCGGCCGGCGGCCCCGACGCGGCTCCCGACGACGCGCTCCGCGACCTCCTGCGGCTCTGCGTCCAGGGCATCGCCTCGGGCATGCGCACCACCGGATAGGAGTCCGCCCCGATGCCCACCGCCGCCGATCTCGCCGTGAAGTCGCTCGGTCCCTGCCGGATCGATTCGCCGCTCAAGGCCCTCGTCGAATCGCGCCAGACGACCGCCCACTACGTCGCCGAGGACGACCGCGTGCTGTTCCACGACACGGCCCGGCTGGCGGCCGCCGCGGGCCTGCCGATCGCGGACCTGCCGGGCTTCGAGCCGGCCGGGCCGCGGCGCAGCATCTTCTTCGACGCGGCCAAGATACGGGCGGGCATCGTGACCTGCGGCGGGCTCTGCCCGGGACTCAACGACGTGATCCGCGGCGTCGTCATGGAGCTCACCCACCACTACGGCGTGCAGCGGATCCACGGGTTCCGCAGCGGCTACCAGGGGTTCATCCCGCGCCACGGCCACGATGTCCTCGACCTCACGCCGGCGGCGGTGAGCTCGATCGACGAGGACGGGGGCACGATCCTCGGCACCTCCCGCGGCAGCCAGGATCCACACGAGATCGTGGACTGTCTCGAGCGGATGAACATCGACGCGCTGTTCGTGATCGGCGGCGACGGCACGATCCGCGGCGCCATGCAGATCGCGGCCGTCGTCGCCGAGCGCGGCCGCAACATCGCGGTGGTCGGCATCCCCAAGACGATCGACAACGACATCCCCTACATCGACCAGAGCTTCGGCTTCCAGACGGCGTTCGGGGAGGCGGCGAAGTCGATCCGCGCGGCGCACGTCGAGGCCAAGGCGTCGCCCAACGGCGTGGGCCTCGTCAGGCTCATGGGCCGCCACTCGGGCTTCATCGCCTGCTACGCGGCGCTCGCGGAGCCCGACGCGAACTACGTGCTCATTCCGGAGGTGCCCTTCACACTCGACGGCCCGCACGGCCTCCTCGACCACCTGCTCGCGCGGGTGCGGCGCAGCCGCCACGCGGTGATCGTGGTGGCGGAAGGGGCGGGGCAGGACCTCGTGCCGGAGAGCGTCGCGGGAGTCGATGCGTCGGGCAACCGCAAACTCACCGACATCGGCCTCTTCCTCCGGGAGCGGATCGCCGCCCACTTCGCCGCCGCCGGGGTCGAACTCAACCTCAAGTACATCGATCCGAGCTACGCCATCCGCAGCGTGTCCGCGAATCCCTACGACAGCGTCTACTGCCTGCGGCTCGCCCAGAACGCGGTGCACGCGGCGCTCGCCGGCCGCACCGAGATGGTGGTCGGCCGCTGGCACGGCCGCTACGTGCACATCCCGATGAGTCTGGCCGTGAGCCACCGCAACCAGGTGGCGCCCGAGGGGGACCTCTGGCTGGCCGTGCTCGAAGCCACCGGCCAACCCCGCCGCTTCAGCTGATGCCGGCCGACAGCGGATGGCGGGCGAAGAAGGCGTCGATGATCGCGTTGGCGTCGAGCGAGCGCGCCGATGGCCCGAGGTAGAACGAGTCCGGGCCGCGGCCCGGCCAGGTGTGGCCGCCGCCGTCGAGCCTGTAGAAGACCACCTCGCTGCCCGCGCGGCCCGGGCCCCACGTGAATCGCTCGACGGTGATGCCGTCGTCGGAGCAGGGGACCGGCTCGCGGCGAAACGTGGCCGGGCAGCCGTTCGCGTGCACCCAGTCGAGCAGCCCTGCGAGGATCGGCCGGTGGCTCACGCGCGTCACGCTGCGCCGACCGACGCCACCGTCGAGCGGCGTGAACTGGTCGAGCGTGCCGTGGAACGCGAGCACGGGCACGGGGCGGCTCGGCGCGATCGCGTCGAGCGCGAGCGGCCCGGCCACCGCGGCGATCGAGGCCACGAGGTCGGCCCGCTCGGCGGCGAAGCGATACGCCATCATCGCGCCGTTCGACATGCCGGTCGCGTGGACCCGCCGCGGGTCGATCGCGACCCGCGCGGCGACCGCCTCCACGACGGCCGCCGCGAACGCCACGTCGTCCGACCCGTCGGCCCGGGCCGCGCCGCAGCAGTTGCCGCCGTTCCAGGTGAGCAGGCCCGGCCGCGAGCCGGTGCCCGCGGGATAGGCGACGATCGCGCGGCCCTCCGCGGCGAGCACGTCGAGCCCCGAGAACCGCCGCATCCCCTCGGGATGGCTCTGCCCGCCGTGGAACGCGAGCACGAGCGGCCAGCCGGCGGGGGGCGGCGCCGCCGCGGGCGCACAGACGACGGCCGACCGCATGCCCGTTCCCACCGGCACGTCGAGCGCGAACACCGAGAGGCCGGTCTCGTCAGCGGAGGCATCGTGCATGCGTTGTTGCATCGCCGGAAGTCAGGATGCGATCACTTCGACGGCCGCACGTTGATCAGGCGCGGGGCGTTCGGCGACCCGACTGATTTCCGCGAGCAGGAAGTCGGTGAGGGACTGGCCCGCGATGGCAGCCCGCGCTTTCAGCGTGGCATGAACCCCGTCCGGGACGTTCCAAATCTGGATTATCTTGCTCATGCTGGCAGTGTAGAAGCTTGTGCGGCACATGTCAGCGATGTGCCACCACCCCTGCTCGGCTCGCGGGTTTCGATGTCTCCCTATCCTTTCGGGAGCGGGCCGGGCTCCATCTCTCCCTCTCACTTTGGGAGAGGGCGGGGGTGAGGGTGCAGGAAATCCGCTCTGCCTCACCAGCACCCTCACCCGACCTACGGTCGGCCTCTCCCCGAGGGAGAGGCGAGAAGCCAGGGAAGATGGCTCCCTCTCCCGTCAACTCGTGGATGCTCCCGCTCGTGGTGCGAAACGGGATTGCCATGTCACCCCGTTGGCTGTTCGATTTCCTACACTTCTCTCCCGCTGCCGGCCGCGCCGTGCGGATCACTACCGCTGGATTCCACCGTTTCCACTCGTGCCTGGACGCCCCACGTGACCGCTTCCGCATCCGGCCCGCTCGCGACCCGCTCCGCCGGCATCCTGCTGCATCCCACGTCGCTGCCGGGCCGCTTCGGGATCGGCGAACTCGGCCCCGAGGCCCACGCGTGGCTCGACCGGCTCGCGGCGATGGGGCAGCGGCTCTGGCAGGTGCTGCCGCTCGGGCCCACCGGCTTCGGCGACTCCCCCTACCAGACGCTCTCCACGTTCGCGGGCAACCCGCTGCTCATCTCGTTCGACGCGCTCCGCGACGAACGCCTCGTGGACGCGGCCCGCCTCGACGCGCTGCCGCCGCTGCCCGACGACCACGTGGCGTTCGGCGACGTGATCGGCACCCGCCTGGCGCTGCTCCACGAGGTGGCGGCGGCCTTCCCGCGGCGCGCGGCGGCGGAACTCCGCGCCGGCTTCGAGCGGTTCATGGACGAGCAGCGTGCGTGGCTCGAGGACTACGCGCTGTTCGTCTCGCTCAAGGCCCGGTTCGACGGCCGCGCCTGGACCGATTGGCCCGCCGACGCCGCGGCGCGCGAGCCGGGAGTCCTGGCCGCGGCACGGCGCGATCTCGCCACCGGCATCCACCATGCGCGAATCGGGCAATTCCTGTTCCACGACCACTGGTCGCGGGTGAGGGCCCGGGCCTCCGCGCTCGGCATCTCGATCGTCGGCGACCTGCCGATCTTCGTGGCCCACGACAGCGCCGACGTGTGGTGCCGGCCCGACCTCTTCGCGCTCGCCGCCGACGGGCGGCCGACCGTCGTGGCCGGCGTGCCCCCCGACTATTTCAGCGAGACCGGCCAGCGCTGGGGCAATCCGCTCTACCGCTGGGACGTGCACGAGGCCGAGGGCTTCGCGTGGTGGATCGCGCGGCTGCGGCACGCGTTTTCGCTCGTGGACGTGCTGCGGATCGACCACTTCCGCGGATTCGCGGCCTACTGGGAGATTCCCGGCGCCGACCCCACCGCGGAGCACGGCCGCTGGGTGCCGGGCCCGGGCCGGAGGCTCTTCGACGCCGCCGCGGCCGCGCTCGGTCCCCGGCCGATCATCGCCGAGGACCTGGGCGTGATCACGCCCGACGTGGACGCGCTCCGCGACGACCTCGGCTTCCCCGGCATGCGGATCCTCCAGTTCGCCTTCGGCGGCGAGGATCGGGAGACGCAGCGCTCGGATCGCTATCCGGAGAACACGGTGGTCTACACCGGCACGCACGACAACGACACGACCGTGGGCTGGTATCGCGCCGAGCCGGGCCGCGACACGACCCGCACGGCCGAGGAGCTCGCCGCCGAGCGGCATCGCGTGCGGGTGGCCCTGGGCTGCGACGGGGCCGAGATCAACTGGGACATGATCGCCCTGGCCCTCGGGACGCCGGCGCGGACCGCCATCTGCCCGCTCCAGGACGTGCTCGGCCTGGGCTCCGCGGCGCGCATGAACGTGCCGGGCCGGGCGTGGGGCAACTGGCAGTGGCGGTTCCGACCGGAGCAGGTGCGACCGGAGGCCGTGGAGCGGCTCGCCCGCCTCACGCGGGACGCGAACCGCGGGTCGCCGTGACCGCGCGCCCCGTGTAGCGGTCCACGATCCGCTGCGCCTCCTCCGCGAGCCGCTGCCGCACGTCGGCGGGCTCGAGCACCTCGACCGCGTCGCCGAGCGCGAGCAGCTGCGGGATCAGCTCCTCGTCCCAGGCCCGGTCGATGTCGAGGATCACGGCGCCGCCGGCGAGCTCGCGGACCTTCTGCCGCGGATGGAAGGGCTTCTCGCGGGCCCACCGTGCCCGCCCCTCGTCCACGCGGATCCGATACCGGCGGGGCGCGGCCGGCGAACGGTAGATGGTGATGCTGTCGGCGAGAAGCTCCTCGACGCCCTCGGGCCGCCGCGTGAACGTGCGCGACGTGACGCGGGCGTCGGCCACCCGGTCGAGCTTGTAGAACCGGATCGCGTCGGCGGCGGTGTCGCGGCGCCGGCCGGACGCCGCCTGCGGCACGCGGTAGGCCGCGATGTAGATCGCACCGTCGTAGACCACGAGCGCCTCCGGGCGGACCGTCGTCCGCCGCGGCCGCGCGTCGGCGAGGCTCGTGTAGCGGATCTCGAGCTCGAGCGTCCGCCGGATCGCGCGGTTGACCGCGTTGAGCGTCCGTGCCCGGTACTTGGCCTCGGCCGGCCGGGGATGGACGACGAGGCCGTCCTTGTGGCTCTCCGCGTAGGCGATGAGCGCGGGCGTCGCCACCTTCTCGAGCTTCGCCATGAGCTGGCCGATGCCGCGCCAGTAGCAGGTGCCCGCAAGCGGCGCGAGGAAGTCGCGGGCGACCGCGAGCGACAGGAGCTCGGCGAGCGTGACGGACGGGGCCACGAGCTCCTCGACGCCCTTGCCCGGCTCGATCGACCACGCGGCGCAGAGCGTGCCCCGCGGCGAGCGGCGCTTCGACTGCTTCACCGCGTAGCCGAAGTTCGCGAGGAACTCGACGTCGCGGCGGATGTTCTTGTCGGACATCTCGTCGATCACGCCCCGGGCCCGGAGCCGGTCCTTGAGCTCCTGCGTGGTGAGGGGGTGCCTGGCCCCGAAGAGGATGTCGATGAGGCTGATGACGCGGAGCACCTGCTCGTGGCGATTGATCGAGTCCATGACGCTGCTCTCGGGGCGGGGCTGGGCGGAGTGGCCCGGGCCCCAAAGGCTACCTCGCACGACGTGATGCCACAGCCGGATGGACGCCGCACTGGCCCACCTGCTTCCGCAGGAGGCTTCCAGGCGCCCGTCGGGAAGCCGGGAGCGGAAGCGACCGGAATGACGCACCACCCGACACACTCCCCGCCGGAGGGGTGTTTGCGGACCAGCATTGTCCCGCGCGCCGGCTACGGTCCGCGGCACGACTCGAGTCGCACCCTGGAGACGACCGCATGCTGCCCCGCACCACGTTCACGACGGCCCTCGCCCGGCTCGTGTCCGGCTCATCCGACCCCCGGCTCGCCCGCTGCTACCGGCCGCTCGTGGCCGGCCCGGCGCTGCTCCGCCGCCCGCCGGGCGCGCCGACGTGGACGGTCGCGCTCGAGTCCGACTCGCTCCTGCGGCCGCGGACCCCGCGGCGGGCGGAGGATCTCGAGCGGCTCGCCGCGGGGCTCGTGCGGCGCGGGATCGCCTGCCGCCTGGGCGCGGCCGTGGCGGGCCCGCTCGACGTGACGGCGCTCGACGTCCGCGGGACGGGCGACCACCGGGCTGGCCGCCTCCCGCGGAGACTTCGGCTCGACATCTACGGCTGGGCACTCATGTACCAGCCGCCCGGCCTGCGGGGCAGGGCGGTCGTGGATGCCGACGAGCGGTTCGAGGGCCTCCCCGCGGTGTTCGAGTTGCCCCTCGAGCTGCTCGACCGCGCGGACTTCCTCGAGTCGCGCGGCGTCCGCACGCGGCCGCTCGTGATCCCGACCCGGCCGGAGGATTTTGCGGCGGGCCCCGACGGCCGGCCGCGCAACAGGTTCTTCCCCGACGCATCGCTGCGGCCCCCGCGCAGCCTCGACCTGCTGCCGTGACGCGCCGCCTCACTCCGCCGCGAGGCCGGCGAGTTCCTCGCTCGCCGCCAGCCAGCGTTCCTCCGCGGCGGCGAGTTCCGTCGCCGCCTGCGTCATGGCCTCGTGGAGCCGCAGCGCCTCGGCGGGATCGGTGGCGGTGAGCAGGTCCGCCTGGTGCTTCTTCCGCGCGGCGTCGAGCCGGGCGATCGACCGCTCGAGGGTCCCGACCTCGCGGCGCAGGTCGCGCTCGCGGCCGCCCGAGCCCGCCTTCGCCGCGGGCTTTCCGCCGGACTTGCCCGGCCGGCCCCCCGGCGGCGGGCCGCGCCCCGCGGCCGCGTCCTCCGCGTCGATCTCGCGGTTCATCGCCGCGAGATACGCGGCATAGTCGCCGATGTAGTTCACGACCCGGCCGCCCTTCACCTCGACCACGTTCGTGGCCACGGCGGACACGAACGCCCGGTCGTGGCTCGTGAAGATGACCGTGCCCGCGTAGTCCACGAGGGCCCGCGCCAGCGCGTCCACCGTCTCGACGTCGAGGTGGTTGCCCGGCTCGTCGAGGATGAGCACGTTGCACGAGCCGAGCAGGAGCCCCGCGAGGCAGAGCCGGGCCCGCTCGCCGCCGGAGAGCACGGCCACCCGCTTCTCGATGGCCTTGCCGCGGAAGAGCATCGCCCCGGCGACGTCGAGGATCCGCTGCGACTTCGTGCCCACGGCCGCGGCCCGCTCGAGGTAGCGGAGCACGGTGTCGTCCTCGGGCAGGCTCGTGTAGACGTGCTGCGCATAGATGCCGAGGTCGCACCCGAAGCCCCACTTCACGTGGCCCGAGAGCGGCGCGAGCGAGTCCACGAGCGTGCGGAGGAAGGTGGTCTTGCCCTGGCCGTTGTCCCCCACGATCGCCGCCCGCGCCCCGTGGACGATCTCCACGTCGATGCCGGCGGCGACGGTCGTGCCCGGATACCCGATCGCGAGATCCCGGCAGCGGACGGCCGGGCCCTGTCGCGGCTGCACGATGGGGCAGCGGATCGCCGCCGTCGGCTCGTCCGTGGCGAGCTCCTCGAACTCGAGCCGCTCGAGCTCCTTGCTCTTCGACTTCGCGCGGGAAGCGGTTGACGCTCGCGCTCGATTCCTCGCAATGAAGTCCTCGAGGTCGCGCTTGCGGGCGAGGACGGCCGCGTTGGCCCGCTCGGCGTGGAGCCGCCGCTCGGTCTGGTTGGCGAGGAAGGCATCGACCTTCCCCGGAAACGTCGTGAGCTTCCCGCGCGACAGGTCGAGCGTGCGGTCGCAGGTGGCGCCGAGGAAGGCCCGGTCGTGCGAGACGATCAGGCAGGCCTCGCGGCAGTCGCGGAGGAAGTGCTCGAGGAGGATCTGCGTCCGCAGGTCGAGGAAGTTCGTCGGCTCGTCGAGCAGCAGGAGCGTGGGCTCCTGGAGGAGGAGCGCCGCGAGCTTGACGCGGGTCTGCCAGCCGCCGGAGAGGGCGTGCACGGGGCCCGTGAGCACGTCACCCTTGATCTCGAACCGCCCCGCGACCTCGCCGCACTTCCACTCGGGCTTGCCGCTGTCGCGCACGAGGAACGCGATCACGCTCTCGCCGGGGAGGAAGGGGTCGTGCTGCCGCAGGTGGCCGAGCCGGAGCCTGGGGTGGCGGATGACTTCGCCCGAGTCGAGTTCCTCCTCGCCGAGGATGATCCGCAGGAGCGTGCTCTTGCCGGCGCCGTTGCGGCCGATGAACCCCACGCGGCCGTCGTCGGTGATCGTGGCGCAGGCCTCGTCGAGGAGCACCTGGTCGCCGTACCGCTTGACGGCGTTCTTGATCTCGATCAGGACTGCCATCGCACCGTGTCAGGCCCCGGCGGCGGCAAAGCCACGGCACAACGCCCGACTGCCCGACCCGACGTCGGGCCGAGGCATCAAGCCCGCAATG
>JBJTJO010000228.1:0-9843 GCA_046095965.1 Planctomycetaceae bacterium | reverse complement strand
GCACGCGGGCCGCCCTCGGGACGTCGGGACGGGCGTGGGCGTTTGTCGCGCATCGATTCTCGAAACCCGAGCGCCCGCAAGGGCGTGTGGCCGGAGTCCAGCCAGATCGTACCCCGGCGGGGCGCATCGCGGTGGGGAGTCGAGGCCCGCGTCCCGGGACCGGCCCGCGGCTTGACGGAGCGCCCACGGTTCCGGTAGGCACACGGAGATCCGGGATCGATCCCGCGATCCCGCCGCCGCTTCCTCGCCTCCGCGGAGCCCTCCCGCATGAAGCCGATCGTAACGGCCCTGATTGCCCTTGTCGTGGCGACGGTTTCGGTTCTCGGGGGACGGGCCGCGTCGCCGGAACCCGCCGCTGCGATGAGTCCGCCGCCCGCGGCGAAGACCGCCGCCGAGACGAAGATGCCGCGGTTCCACGTCGATGCGACCGGCTTCCAGGTCGGCGAGGCCGACATCCAGGCGGTCTGCGATTCGGCCGGTCGCGAGCTCTGGCGACACTTCCCGGACTACCCGCTCGAACCCATGGTCGTCGTTCGTGGCAAGTCCGGGCCCATCACGCTCTTCGAGCGGAACGCGCGGCGCGAGATCGTGATCCAGCTCGACACCAGCGGCCGGCTCTGGAGCCAGTACGCCTACCAGTTCGCCCACGAGTTCTGCCACGTGCTGTGCGGAGCCAGGAAGGGCGACAAGAGCAACCAGTGGTTCGAGGAGACGCTCTGCGAGATGGCGTCGCTGTATGCCATGCGGGGCATGGCCCGCACCTGGAAGACGAGTCCGCCCTATCCGAACTGGCGGGACTACCGGGACTCCCTGCGGGACTACGTCGATGACACCATGCGGCGTTGGCCGCACGTGGACGAGATCTTCACGCTCGGCCTGCCGGCGTTCTACGCGACGCGCGAGGCCGCGCTCCGCAAGAACTCCACCGACCGCGAGCTGAACGGGTCCATCGCGGTCGTGCTCCTGCGGGAGTTCGAGGCGCAGCCGGAGCATTGGGAATCGGTCCGGTGGCTCAACACGAGGCGGACCGACGCCGTACGGACCTTCGACGCCTACCTGACGGACTGGCACGAGTCCGTGCCCGACAGGCACAAGCCGTTCGTGGCGAGGATCGCCGCGCTCTTCGGCAAACGCATCGAGGATGCCGGGAAACCGGGGTCCTGAGCGGCGCGTGTCAGCCGCGGCCGCGGAAGAACTTGCGGCCGTGGGACTGCTGGTACTGCGTCCAACCCCCCTCGATCGACGCCTCGGCCTGGAGGAGCTGGATCGCGGCGGCGAGCTTCGCGTCCATGTGGTCGAGATGGTGCAGCGCGATCGCCTCGAGCGTCATCGGCAGCTTCGGTGAGCCGAACTCGTACTGCCCGTGGTGGCTGGCGATCATGTGCTTGACGCGAAGGGCCGCCTCGGTGTCGAAGGACGTTCCGGTGCGGGCCTCGATCGCGCGGATCTTGGCCTCCACGATCTCGATGCCCAGGAGGACGTGGCCCAGGAGCTGCCCCGCGTCGGTGTAGGAGAAGCCCTTGTGGCTCTCGAGCTCCACGGTCTTGCCGATGTCGTGGACGAGCACGCCCACGAGCAGGAGGTCGCGGTCGAGCGTCGGGTAGAGCGGGGCCACGCGGTCGGCGAGCCGCAGGAGGTTCACGACGTGGGCGAGCAGGCCGCCGGCGTGGGCGTGGTGGTGCTTGATGCCCGCGGGGCAGCGGGCGAAGGCCGCCATGAGCGGCTCGTCGGCGAGCAGCTCGGCGACGAGGGCCCGGAGCGGCGCCGAACGGATCGTGTCGAGGAGGGTGCGGAGCTCCTCCCGCAGCCGGGACACGTCGGCGGGCGTGAGCACGAGGAAGTCGGACTCGTCCACGCTCCGCGGGTCGGCCCGCTCGACGTGCGTGACGATGAGCTGCAGGGCCCCCGAGTAGAGCTGCGTGTTGCCCTCGACGCGGACGTAGTCGCCGTCCTCGAAGGCCTCGAAGTCGGCCTCGGAGGCGTTCCAGAGCCGGCCGGTGATCGAGCCGCTCCTGTCGGCGAGATCGACCTGGAGGTAGAGGACGCCGTTGCGGTTGGGCCGCAACTGCTTGTGGGTGGCCAGGAAGACCTGGTCGATCTGCGTTTGCGGCTGGAGCTCGGTGATCAGGCGGCGCGACATGGTGGGGGAAGTCTACGGAGCCGTTCGCGCGAATCACAAGCGGCGACTACACTCTCGGCCCGTCACGAACCCTGGATACGGAGTCCGCCATGCCCGCCACCGCCATCACGCCCACCCGCGCGCAGGACTACCCGGAGTGGTACCAGCAGGTGGTGCGGGCGGCCGACCTCGCCGAGCAGTCCCCGGTCCGCGGCTGCATGGTGATCAAGCCGCACGGCTACGCGATCTGGGAACGGATGCAGCGGATCCTCGACGGGATGTTCAAGGCCACCGGCCACGTGAACGCCTACTTCCCGCTCTTCATCCCGCTCTCCTACCTCGAGCAGGAGGCCAAGCACGTGGAGGGCTTCGCGAAGGAGTGCGCGGTCGTCACGCACCACCGCCTGGAGCTCGGCCCCGACGGCAAGCTGATCCCGACCGGAAAACTCGAGGAGCCGCTCGTCGTGCGGCCCACGAGCGAGACGATCATCGGCGCGATGTACGCGAAGTGGATCCATTCGTGGCGCGACCTGCCGGTGCTCGTGAACCAGTGGGCCAACGTCGTCCGCTGGGAGATGCGGCCGCGGGTCTTCCTGCGGACGGCCGAGTTCCTCTGGCAGGAGGGGCACACGGCCCACGCCACGGCCGCGGAGGCGGTCGAGGAGACGCTGCGAATGCTCGACGTCTACGCCACGTTCGCCGAGCGCGACCTGGCGATGCCGGTGGTGAAGGGGCCGAAGCCGGCCGCGGAGCGGTTTCCCGGCGCGGTGGACACGTATTCCATCGAGGCCATGATGCAGGACGGCAAGGCCCTGCAGGCCGGCACGTCGCACTTCCTCGGCCAGAACTTCGCGCGGGGCCAGAACATCAAGTTCGCCGGCACGAGCGGCGCCGAGGAATTCTGCTGGACGACGTCGTGGGGCGTCTCCACGCGGCTCGTGGGCGCCGTGATCATGACCCACTCCGACGACGACGGCCTCGTGCTCCCGCCGCGGATCGCCCCGGAGCACGTCGTGCTGCTGCCGATCCACCGCACCGACGAGGAGAAGGCCGCGGTGCTCGATGCGTGCCGGAACCTCGAGACGGCGCTCGGGGCCGCCCGCGACGCCGACGAGCCGGTCCGCGCGAAGATCGCCGCCCGTGACATGCGCGGGGGCGACAAGGTCTGGCAGCACGTGAAGCAGGGGGTGCCGGTCCGCGTCGAGATCGGCCCCCGCGACCTCGCGGCCGGCGCCGCGAGCGTGTCGCGCCGCGACCGGGGGCCCAAGGAGCGGGAGGCGGTGCCGCTGGCCGACCTGCCGGCGCGGCTGCCGGCGATCCTCGACGAGATTCAGCGGGGGCTCTTCGAGAGGGCCCGTGGCTTCCGCGACGCGCGGTCGAAGCGGCTCGGCTCGCGGGCGGAGGTCGTGGACTTCTTCGGGACGGGCGAGGGGGCCGAGGCCGGGGGCTTCGCCTGGGTCCACGTGGCCGACGACCCGGCCGTGGCCGAGGCCTTCGACCCGCTCAAGGTGACCGTCCGCTGCATCCCCATGGAGGGCCCCGACGAGCCGGGCACGTGCGTGGTCACGGGGAAACCCGTGACGCGGCGGAGCGTGCTCGCGCGGGCGTATTGATCCCCGGTGAGACCTCTCGGGTTCCGGCGGGGTATAGACTGTCCCGGCGGGGAAGCCGGTTGCCGGCCCCGCTCCACGTCCCATCCCGTCCGGAGGCTCTCATGACCGCCCGTGTCCTGACTTTCTGCGTCGTCGCCCTCGCGTGGGCGGCGGTCGCCACCGCCGCACCGCTCGACCTCGCCACGGTGCCCGCGCCGGCGCGGTGGCTGATGCACCTCGACATGGACGCCGCCCGCGAGTCCACGGTCCTCGAGCGGGGCTGGGAGCGGGCCATGAAGATGCATCCGCACGCCGAGCCCATGCTGAAGATGGCCACCGGGATGATGGGGATGGACCCGCGGAAGGATCTTCGCGACGTCACGATCTTCGGCATGGACACCGACAAGCAGAACGGCGTCATGGTCGTGCGGGCGAAGGCCAACCGCGAGTTGCTCGAGAAGATGGTCGCGAAGGCCCCGGACCACGAGACCATGGAGCACCGGACGTACACGCTCCACGCCTGGACCCACAAGGGCTGGAAGGGACACCGGGGGGAGAAGGTGGTCGGCGCGTTCTACCGCGACGACGTGATGGTGTTTTCAAAGACGCCCGAGCGGGTCAAGGCCGCGATCGACGTCCTCGATGGCGATGCGAAGTCGGCCGACCGTGACGGGCCGCTCGGGGGCCGCGTGCGCCCCGGCTCGATCCTCGTGGCCCGCGCGGCCGCGGTCGATCCCGAGACGAAGTGCCCCGTGCTCAGGCAGGGGCGCTCGTTCCGCGTGGCGATGGGGGAGAGCGAGGGGAAATCGTTCTACCGGGCGAAGCTCGACATGACGTCGCCCGAGGCCGCCGACCAGGTCGAGGACGTCGTCGAGGGGTTCGAGGCGCTCGGCCGGCTCCGCTTCGGCGACGAGGCCGCTGCCCTGAAGCTCGTCGATGCCCTGGAGACGAAGACCGAGGGGGCGACGTGCATGATCTCGTGGGACGCCCCGGCCGACGACGTGTGGGCCGTGATGGAGAAGCTGCTCGAGCGCTGGGAGAAGAGGCAGAAGGAGTGGATGCGAGTCCACGCCGGCAAGCGGGACGGTCGTGGCAAGTCGGGGTGCAAGGACGGATGCGAGGGCTGTCCGGCGGAGTGCCCGATGAAGAAGGGCGGATCCGGCAAGGACGAGGGCGCGCTCCGCGATGACGAGTTCTGACGACGTCGAGCCGGTGCCACGGGCCACGGCGAGCCGCGCCACGAGCGCGGCGCCGGAGTCCGCTTTCGGCGATGCGGGGCGGTGACGGCATGACGAGGCACGGTCCCGAGACCTGGAAGGTCGCCCTGTTCGCGCTCGTCGTGGGCGGCGGCGTGGGGGCGGGCACGGCCGCGATCGACGCGACGCTGCGCCCCTGGCAGATCGGCGGCTTTCGTCCCGGCGGGCCCCGGGCCGATGCGGCCGCGCCCCGCGCCGAGATCGACGAGACGCTGCACGCCTTCGGCACCATCGGCACCGGTGCGAAGGGGCGCCACGTGTTCACCATCCGCAACGCCGGTGCCGGGCCGCTCACGCTCACCCGCGGCGCGAGCAGCTGCTCCTGCACGATCGGCGACCTCGGCGGCGCGGGGGGCACCGAGCCCGACGCCACGGTCGTCGTCGCGCCCGGCGCCGACGCGCCGGTCACCGTGCAGTGGACGGGGAAGGGGAGCGGTGGTTCCTTTCGTCAGCAGGTCACGATCCTCACCGACGACCCGCGCCGACCGGAGATCGCCCTCGTCGTCGAGGGCACCGTCGTGCCGACGTGGAAGGCGGTGCCGGACGCGGTCGTGCTGCCGCGGATCGTCGCCGGGAGCGGCGCGCGGGGGGAGGTGAGCGTGTTCACGTTCGGGGCGACGGCGCCGACGGTGAAGACCGCCGCCATCGAGGGGGCCGACGCGGAGCGGTTCTTCGCGGTCTCGACGGTGCCGGCCGACGCGGCGGCAGTCGCAGGCGAGACGGGGGCGACCGGCGGCTTCCGCGTGGAGGTCGAGGTGCGGCCCGGCGTGCCCCTCGGCCGGCTGCGGCGCACGATCACGCTGACCTTCGACATGGACGGCGAGATCACCGCCGAGATCCCGCTCGAGGGCGTCGTCGGTGGCGACCTTGCCATCGCGGGCCCTGGCTGGGACACCGAGCGGCAGGCGCTCGTGCTGGGCACCGTGTCGGGCCGGGTGGGCCTCAAGACGCAGCTCTTCATCACCGCCCGGGGCGGGCACGCGGCGGCGGTGCGGCCGGTCGTCCGCGAGACGGAGCCGGCGGGCCTCGTCGTCACGGTGGGTGACTCACGCCCCGTCGGAGGGGGTGGCAGTCGGCGGATTCCCCTGGAAATCGAGATTGTGCCCGGCAGCAGGCCCGCCAATCATCTCTGTTCAGAGTCGGGGCCGCCCGGCAGAATCGTGATCGACACGGGCCATCCCGATGTCCCCTCCCTGACGATCCCCGTCTGCGTCGCGATCGGGCCGTGACCGGCCCGGCGCCCGCCGCCAGCCCGAGACGCCCATGCAGTCCCGCCGGATCGCCGCCGCTCTCCTCCTGCCATTCCTTGCCGCCACCGGCTCTCGGGCCGCGCCCCCCGACCGGGGTCCCGACGTGGGCGACGCGGTCGTGGAGACGTTTCGCGAGCGCAACGGGGGCGTATTCGCCGACTGGCCCGACCCGCGGGCCGTGC
The DNA here is from genome assembly GCA_046095965.1 of Planctomycetaceae bacterium. Taxonomy (GTDB): domain Bacteria; phylum Planctomycetota; class Planctomycetia; order Pirellulales; family UBA1268; genus QWPN01. Next base: position 3,444 of record JBJTJO010000228.1, on the reverse strand, counting down.
TCGTGGTCACCGGGGAGCTCGACGGCTACATCGAGCCCTGCGGCTGCACCGGCAAGGAGAACCAGAAGGGGGGCCTGAGCCGGCGGCAGAACTTCCTGCGGGCGCTCGAGCAGGCGGGCTGGCCGGCCGTGCCCCTCGACATCGGCGGCCAGGTGAAGCGGTTCGGCCGGCAGACCGAGGCCAAGTTCCAGTCGATCGTGGACGGCCTGCGCGCCATGCGCTACGAGGCGGTGGGGTTCGGGCCCGGTGACCTGCGGCTGCCGGCCGAGGAGCTCGTGGCCGCGGTGGCCCCGATCGGCGACCGGCCCACGCCCTACGTGAGCGCCAACGTGGGGCTGCTCGGCCTCGATGCCAACATCACGCCGCGGTTCCGCGTGGTCGAGGCGGGAGGCCTGAAGATCGGCGTGACCACGGTGCTCGGGGCCAAGGCGACCGCCGACCTCAAGAACACGGACGTGGAGGTGGTGCCCGCGGAGAAGGCGCTAACGCCCGTGGCCGCCGAGCTCGCGAAGGCCGGGTGCGACCACCAGGTGCTGCTCTGCTTCGCGCAGCCGGACGAGACGCAGGCCCTGGCGGCGAAGTTCCCCCAGTTCGACGTGGTGGCGACCGCCGGCGGGGCCGACGAGCCGCCGCTGGAGCCGCGCAAACTGCCCGGCGGCGGCCTGCTCCTCGAGCTCGGCCACAAGGGCATGTTCGCGGTCGTCGTCGGCTTCTGCGGCGATGGGAAGCAGGTGCGGACGCAGCGCCTGCCGCTCGACGCGCGCTGGGGCGAGTCGGCCGACATGATCACCCTGCTCGGCACCTACCAGGGCAAGCTCGAATCGCTCGGCTTCCAGGGGCTGGGCCTCGTGCCCGTCCGGCATCCCACTGGCCGGCGCTTCGCGGGCAGCGCCGCGTGCCAGGAGTGCCACGCGAAGGCGTTCGAGGTCTGGGAGGGCTCTGGCCACGCGAAGGCCCTGACGACGCTGGAGGAGGCGAAGCCACGGCGCGACTTCGACCCCGAGTGCCTGTCGTGCCACGTCACCGGCTGGGCGCCCCAGCGGTTCGAGCCCTTCGAGGGGGGCTTCGTGGGCGCCAAGGAGACGCCGCACCTCGCCCACCAGGGCTGCGAAAACTGCCACGGGCCCGCGGCCGCCCACACGGCCGTGGAGCGGGGCGACGTCCGGGCCAGCGAGGCCGAACGCGACCGGCTCCGGCAGGAGCTCGTGCTCACGCTCGCCACGCCCGAGGGCCGGCAGAAGGCGGTCAACAACTGCCTCGAGTGCCACGACCTCGACAACAGCCCGAAGTTCGACTTCGACGAATACTGGCCGGGCGTCGCGCACTCGGAGGAGTGACGCGTGTTCGTCGGCGGTCAACTCGCCCAACCGGCTCGGGACTGCCCACACCCTCTCGCCGGACGCTCACCTACGCCCTCCGGGCTGCGGCTCGCGCGGAGTCGTCTGCGCGCCGACCGCCTGTCTGCGCTGGCCGTGTACGCCGTCGCAAGGGGGTGGGGAGCCCCGAGCCTTCCTGAACCGTTACGGGCATCCCCGAAGCCGGGTTGGGCGAGTTCCCAACGGTTGCGCGTCGAAACGCTACCCCAACTGCGCCAGCGCGGTCTCGGGGATGTTGAAGTTGGCGGCCACGCTCTGGACGTCATCGTGGTCGTCGAGCCGCTCCACGAGCGCGAGGACCTGCTTCGCGGTGTCCACGTCCTCCACGTCCACCGTGGTCGTCGGGATGCGGACGAGCTCGTTCGACTCGACCGGCATGCCGCCCCGGCCGAGGGCCTCGATCACCGCCGCCATGGCCGCCGGCTCGCAGGTCACCTCCCAGCGGTCGCCCACGAGCTTGACGTCGTCGGCGCCCGCCTCGAGGCCCGCCTCCATGAGCCGGTCCTCCGTGGCCGCGGCCTGCGGCACGCGGACTACGCCCTTCCGCTCGAAGAGGTAGGCCACGCAGCCGGTGCCGCCGAGCTTGCCGCCGCACATCTCGAAGATCTTGCGGACCTCGGGGGCTGTGCGGTTCTTGTTGTCGGTGAGGATCTCGCACATCACGGCCACGCCGCCCGGGCCGTAGCCCTCGTAGAGCGACTCCTCGAGATCTCCCCCCTTGAGCTCGCCCGTGCCCGTGCGGATCGCCCGCTGGATGTTGTCCTTGGGCATGCTGACCGCCTTCGCCGCGTCGATCGCGTAGCGGAGGCGGAGGTTGGCGTCGGGGTCAGCGCCGCCATGCTTGGCGGCCACGATGATCGCCGTCGCGAGCTTGCTCCAGAGCTTGCCACGGTGGGCGTCGATCAGCGACTTCTTGCGGGCGATGTTCGCCCAGTGGGAATGGCCGGCCATCGTCTCACCTCGGCTTCCGATTGGCGAGTTTCTGAGCGTGCGACTTGTCGGCCTTCTTGGCGGCGATGGCGCCGCGGGGCTTGATGTTCGCCGGCTTGTGGGCGGCGCTCTTCACGGGGGGCTTGGTCGGCTGCTTCGGCGGGGCCGCGGGGGCCGGCGGGCGCGCGAGCTCGGGCTTGATCGTCAGCGGCTTGCCGACGTTGGGCTTGACCACGAACGGCTTCGGGCCGCTCTTCCCGTCGCCCGGCTTCTTCGGGCCGGAGCCGGCCGGGGGGAGCGGCGTCTTGCCCGCGGGCCGGGCCGCGGCCTGCGGCCCGGCGGGCCGCAGCGACTCCGCCTTCAGCCGCGCGGCCTCGGCGGCCTTCACCGCGTCCTTGCCGGTCGGCGGCGGCGGGGGTACCGGAGCCGGGAGCGGCTCGCCGCGCTTCGGGAAGCGGTCCTTGGCGAGCGGGTTCACCGCGGTGAGGATCTTCTTCACCGTCGGCCCGTGCAGGTTCGTGAGGCATTCGATGCCGAACTGGTGGAGCAGGGTGGAGAACTCCGGGCCCGACTTCTTGGGGATGATCCGCTCCAGGCCCGCGACCTTGCCGGAGTCGTACTCCTGCCGCGTGATCGCGCCGCAAAGGTAGAGCGCCGACAGGGCACCCTGGTCGAGCGGGATGAAGTGGCCGCCGAGCGCGGTGGAGGCCACGTGGTGCACGACGAAGGGCGTGGCCCCGTGGAGGTGCTCGAGCGTCTTGAGGCCGTGGGCCAGGGAGTGCTTCTTCGCGTTGTCGAGCGAGAAGGTGTAGGTGGATTCGAAGACGCTCTGCAACACCCGCCGCAGCGACAGGGCCGCCCGGGCCGGGTCGGGGAGGTCCGGCAGCGACTCGGCGAGTTCCGCGACGGTGGTCACGCGGATCTCGTTGAGGTCGAAGGCGCCCTCGAGGAGCTTCTGGAGCGCCTTCTCGGCCGCGTCGGGCATCGCGTTCTCGAGGCAGCACGCGTAGAGCACCTGGTCGAGGAGCGGCCGCGTCGTGTTCGTCGCGAACGGCTTGTACTGGGCCCGCAGCGCCTTGAAGAGTTTGGAGATGACCTGCGGCCGCGGCGGCTGCTTGGGCTCGGGGGGGGCCGGCGG
>JBJTJO010000227.1:0-6056 GCA_046095965.1 Planctomycetaceae bacterium | reverse complement strand
TTCGTCTTCTCGAGGCCCTGGCTCGCGGCCGCCTGCTCGACCAGGTCCTGCACCTGCCGCTTCAGCCGTTCGAGGTCGTCGAGTTCGCCCTGCTCGACGTGCCGCGCGAGCGACTCGACGTCGATGAAGAACAGCTTCGCTGTCTTGCGGGCCTCCTCGAGCTGCGTGAGCAACTCCTCGATCTCCTCGAGCAACCGCTTGACCTCGAGCGCCTCCTCGACCGACAGCTTCTCGCGGCCGTCGAACGTCCACTTCGTGGCCAGCTCGTCCACCTGGTAGACGTCGCCGAGCCGCTCGATCACGCCCGGCAGCCGGGACGCGAACGGCCCCTGGTCGTCGTCCTGCGCATACCAGAGCCGCTCGAGCCGGCGCAATTGCTCCTCGCGAACCGCCCGCTGGAACTCGGCGCGGTGCGTGGCGGGCGGCTCGGCCCGCTGCGCCGCGTCGCGAAACGCGGCCCGGGCCTTCTTCCGCACCGTATCGGTCTCGTAGCGGGCGAGGATCCGCCGTCGCTTTTCCTCGAGGGCCTTGCGGAGGGCGTCGATCGAGGGTCCGAGGTTCTTCAGGTCCTCGGGCGAGAGCTCCACCGCCTCGGCGAGCTGCTCCTCGGTGAACTCGGCCTCGCCGTCGTCGAGCCCGAACTCGAGCAGCCGCTCCATCGCCGCCGAGAGCAGGTCCGCCGCCGGCCCGCGGGGCGGGGGAATGCGCACCGGGTCGTACTTCTGGTACGAGTGGACGATCCCGCCGAGCGTGTCACGGGTGGGCATGAGTGGGGCCGGAAAAGAAAGCGGGGACGGGCGACTCTTCGCCTCTTCCCCTAGGAGAGGCCGTTCGCAGGCCGGATGAGGGTATCTCGCGATAACCCTCTCCCTCGGGGAGAGGGTGGACGCAGGCCGGGTGAGGGTGCTTGGGTGACGCCACCGAAGCACCCTCACCCCGGCCCTCTCCCAGAGGGAGAGGGAGAGGGATCTCTGCTTTCGCCACGTGAGGCAAGGAATCCATCACCGGAATCCTCCCGTGTCGTAGACGGTGCGGCCGTGGGTTTGCACGCGTGAGATCCGCTCGGTGGCGTAGAGCCCAGCGAGCACGAACTCGATGCATGAGGCCCGCACGGCCGGGTCAGCCGCCGCGTTGACCTCGAACGCCTTCTGCCAGACCTCCGGCACGTCGGCCAGAATCTGCTCGTAGGCGGGGCTCGGCACCGTGTCGCCCACCTCCACCTTCACGCCCTTGCCGAAGACCTTCGCGATCTCGTCGAGGCCGTGCTTCTCCACGTACTCCTCGAACACCGTCGCGATCGCCTCCGCCATCACGGCGTCGAGCACCTGCCGCTCGGTCATCTGGTGGCTGCCCATGAGGTCGAGTTCGAGTTTTCCCAGGCTCGACGTGTAGAGGTGGCCGAGGTCGCTGATCCGCGGCACGGCCGGCCGCTCGCCGAGCCGCACGCCCCGCTGCCGGGCGCTCGCCACCATGGTCTCGTAGTTGGCGATCGAGAACCGGGCGCTCACGCCCGACTGCTGGTCGATGAACTTGCTCTTCCGTGCCGAGATCGTGATCTGCTCTACGATCTCCTTCATGAACCAGGGCACGGTCACCGGCCACTCGCCGCCGAGGTCCACGCCCGCCTCCTGTTCGACCATGCGGATGCCGAGGTCGCGCTCGCGGGGGTAGTGGGTGTGGATCACCGCGCCGATCCGGTCCTTGAGCTGCGGGATCACCTTGCCCGAGCGGTTGTAGGTGGAGGGGTTCGCCGAGAAGAGCAGCATCACGTCGATGTCGAACTTCACGGGGTAGCCGCGGATCTGCACGTCGCGCTCCTCGAGGATGTTGAACATCCCCACCTGCACGAGCTCGTCGAGCTCCGGCAGCTCGTTCATGGCGAAGATGCCGCGGTGCATCCGGGGACTGAGGCCGAGATGGAGGGCCTCCTCGCTCGACATGCTCGTGCCGCCGGCGAGCTTCGCGGGATCGATCTCGCCGATGATGTCGGCGAACTTCGTGCCGGGGGCCAGCCGCGCGGCGTAGCGCTCCGCGCGGGGCCACCAGGCGATCGGCACGTCGGCGGGGTCGCGCGAGGCCACGAGCCGCCGGCCGGCCGACGTGATTGGCGCGAACGGGTCGTCGTGGAGCGGGATGGCGGGATCGTCGAGGTAGGGGAGGTGCTCGTCGAGGAACCGCACGAGCAGCCGCATGAGCCGGCTCTTGGCCTGCCCCTTCTCGCCGAGGAACAGCATGTCGTGCCCGGCGAGGAGCGCGATGTTGATCTCGGGGACGACGGTGTCGTCGTAGCCGACGATGCCGGGGAAGAGTTCCCCGCCGTCGCGGAGCATCCGCAGGAAGTTCTCCCGCACCTCGTCCTTGACGGAGCGGCTCTTCCAGCCGGAGGCCTGCAGGTCCGCGAGCGTCGCGGGCAGTTTCGTGCGGTCCATGAACGGTCCCTCGCGTGGTGACCTCTGATTGTAGGCGCGTGGTGCGCGGCGGGCCCGCGAAATGCCGTCATACCGCCGCGAGCGTCAGTAGGCGCCGGTCGCGGGGCGGCCGTCGAGGATCGCGGCGGCGTCGCCCACGCCCAGCCGCGTGCAGCCCATGTCGAGGTAGGCGACCGCCTCGTCCCACGTGCGGATGCCCCCCGAGGCCTTCACCTCGAGGCGGCCGCCGACGGTGTCGAGCATGATCTTCACGGCCTCGGGCGTGGCCCCCGTCGGGCCGCCCGACTTCACGCCGAAGCCCGTGGAGGTCTTCACGAAGTCGGCACCGGCCTCCTCCGCGAGCCGGCAGGCCGTCGCGATCTCCACCGGCGTGAGGTAACACGTTTCCAGGATCACCTTCACGAGCACGCCGTGGGGCTTGGCCTCGGCCACCACAGCCGCGATGTCGTCGCGGACGGTCCGCTCGGCGCCCGACTTGAGCGCGCCCACATTGATCACCATGTCGAGTTCGCGGGCGCCGGCCGCGACCGCCAGCCGCGACTCGAGCGCCTTGACGGCCGCGGGGCAGGCCCCGTGCGGAAACCCGATCACGCTCGCCACGACCACCGGCGAGCCGGCCACGAGCTTCGCCGCGGCGGCCACGTCGGCCGACCGCACGCAGATGCACCCCACGCCGCGGCTCACGCACATGGCGGCGTGCTTCGCGAGATCGGCGGCCGTGTACTCCGGCTTGAGCACGGCGTGGTCGAGCGTCTTCGCCACGTCGGCGACGGTGCGGGTTGGCATGCGAGTCCTCGCTGGGAAAGTGGTCACCCCGCGCCGGCCAGGCGACGGAGGGCGGCGATGCCGCGGTCGAGCGTGCGGTCGGTCACGGTGTAGGCGATGCGGAAGTGGGTGTCGGCCGCGCCGAACACGCTTCCCGGCACCACGATCAGCTTCTCCTCGGCGGCCGCTCGCTCGGCGAACGCCCGGCCCGAGCCGCTGGGGGTCCGCGGATAGAGATAGAAGGCGCCCCCCGGCTGCACGAAGTCGTAGCAGTCGCGGAGGCCTGCCATGAGGCGGTCGCGCTTGCGGCGGCACTCGCCCAGCGGCGCGTCCATCGGCGCGTCGAGCGCGGCGACCGCGGCCCACTGGCCCACCTGCGGGGCGCACACGAACGTGTATTGCTGGAGCATCGTGCAGGCGTCGATCACCGCCTGCGGGCCGTGGATCCAGCCCACCCGCCAGCCCGTCATGGCGTGGCTCTTCGAGAAGCCGTCGATCACGAGCACGTGCTCGGAATGCGGGGCAGGGGAGGCGAACGGGGCGTCGTAGCAGAACGAGCGGTAGAGCTCGTCGCTCACGAGCGTGACGCCGTGGCGGTCGGCGAGCAGGGCGAGATCGCGGACGGTCGCCGCGTCGGCCACGAAACCCGTCGGGTTCGACGGCGTGTTGAGGAGGATCGCCCGGGTGGCGGGCGTGAGCGCCGCGGCCACGCGGTCCACGTCGATCGTGAACGACGGCGACGTGTCGATGACCACGACCCGCGCCCCGAGGAACTCGACCAGCGGCCGGTACATCACGAACGCGGGCTCGAAGACGATGACCTCGTCGCCGGGATCGAGCAGGGCCATGAGGGCGAGCACGAGCGCGCCGCTCGACCCGCTCGTGACGCAGAGCCGGCGGTCGGGCTGGCCCGTCTCGCGCCGCACCCGCTCCTCGAGCCGCTCACGGAGCTCGGGGATGCCCTGCGTCGGCGTGTAGCCGTTCCGGCCGGCGTCGATCGCCACCTTCGCGGCGGCACAAGCCGCCTCCGGCATCGCGAAGTCGGGCTGGCCGATCGCGAGGTTGATCGGATCAGCGAGCCGCGCCGCAAGGTCGAACGCCTTGCGGATGCCTGAGGAATCGAAGGCCCCGGCCCGCTTCGAGACGGGGCCCCGCGTGGCTGTCATGGGAGTCGTCAGCCGGCGTCCTTGAAGAGCTTCTCGAGCTCCTCGGCGAGCTGCGGCCCGCGGGCCTTGAGCGAGATCACGTTGCCGTCGCGGCCCACGAGGATCATCTGGGGGATGCCCGAGATGCCGTAGTTCGTCACGATCGGATCCTCCCAGCCCTTGCCGGAGTACACGATCGGCCAGGGGAGCGATTCCGCGGCGAGGAAGGCGTCGAGCTTCTCGCGGTCCTCGTCGAGGCTGATGCCCACGATCTCGAAGCCCTTGTCGTGGTACTTCTCGTAGGCCTCCTTCATGACGGGGATCTGGGCGCGGCAGGGTCCGCACCACGTGGCCCAGACATCGACGAGCACCACCTTGCCGGCCAGCGACTTCTGGTCGAACGGCGTGCCGTCGAGGAGCGTTCCCGCGACCTCGATGGGCGCGCCGGTGAGGGTCAGCCGCCGCAGCGTGCCCGCGCACCGGGCCCCGAGCTTCTGCACGCGGGGGTTCGTGCTCTTGGCGAACAGCGGGCCGATGCCCTCGTAGATCGTCGCCACGATCGGTTCACCGTCGAACCGCTGCTCGATGGCCCCCGCCAGCTGCATCGCGAGCCCCACCGACTGCGTGTCATCCGGATCGGCCGCGAGCATGGCGACGACCTTGGGCACGAGGGCCTCGACCGCCTCGGCGCCGTCGGCGGTGAAGGCGTGTTGTGCCTCGGACACGAGGAGCATCCGACCGGCCTCCCTGGCGAGTGCCGGATTCGGACTCGTGGCGAGGGTCGCCGCGTAGGTCGCCATGTCCTTCACGGCCTGCTCGTCGCCCATGCGACCGAGCATCATCAGGCTCTCGAGCTTGAGCTTCGCGGCGGCGACGTACTCGGCGTCCTCGGGCTTGACCTGCGCCAGGATCTTGTCGGCCACCTGCGTGGAGGCGGCCGCGACGCCGATCAGGTAGGCCTTCGCCTCCTGCGGCGAGCGGGGCTGGGCCTTGGGCGGCATGAGGCCCTTCACGAAGGCCATCAACTCCGCGGGCGTGCCATCCGGCACCGGCGGCACGGTGAGGCCTCCGCTCTCGGCCGGCGCGGCCGGCGTCTCGGGCGCGGACGGGGCCTCGGGCGCGGCCGGCTGGGCCGACGCGGGGCGCGACAACAGCAGCAGCGGCGCGGCGACGGCCGCGGAGGCGAGCAGGAATGCCGCGACGCACGGGCGGCGGGGAGGGGCCGGGTGGCGGGACATGGCGGGCCTCGCGGAGGGGTCGGGCAGTGGGAAGAAAGGCACGGAATCGTACTCCCGGGGGCGCCGCGGCCGCAACCGCGGGCTACCGCACGATCGTGCGGAACCGCACGAAGCCGCTCGCGCCGGCCGGCAGCGTCTCCCGCAGCCGCCAGGTGAGCACCGTGGCGCCGTCGTCGCCCGTCTCGGTGGCGAACTCGGCCGGCACGCTCGCGGCCGCCGAGCCCTCGACGAACGCGAGCCGCGCCGGCAGCGACACGGCACGGCCGGGCGAGGAGCTCGACTTCACGATCTTCATGCTCAACTCGGGCGACCGGCCGCTGGCGGGCATCGTGCTCGCCGACGCGCTGCCGGCGCGGCTCGCGTTCGTCGAGGGCTCGGCGGCCGCGAGCGTGCCGGCCGATTTCGCCACCGAGCCGGGCGACGACGGCGCCACGGTGCTCACCTGGCGGCTGCGGGAGACGCTGCCGGCGCGCTTGCAG
>JBJTJO010000226.1:0-7060 GCA_046095965.1 Planctomycetaceae bacterium | reverse complement strand
CAACGCCCAGGAGGGCACGGCCGCGAAGGTCCGCGTGTCGATCGAGAGCACCGACGGCGACGCCGTGTGGGGCACCGTGGGCGTCAGCGAGAACGTGATCGAGGCCTCGTGGCTCGCGCTCGCCGACTCCTTCCACTGGTTTCTCGGCCGCCCGGCCTGACTCCGGCCCGTTTGCACCTCATAGCCCGGTGGCCTCGCGACCGGGGATCTCCGCGACGCCGGTGGCAAAAGGTGCACGGGCCGCAAGGGCTGTCGGGGAAGTAGCCGCAGATTGGCAATCTGCGGAATGCGGTGGGTGATGCCGTTCGGCCATCGCGGTGCGGATTGGTCGGCCACCGTGTGCAGACTGCCAGTCTGCACCTACTACGCTCCGCGGAGGCGACCGTAGTGCGAACGATCACGATCCGTGGCGGCGATTTCAGTTCGGCTGGAAAGGCGCCGCGGGCCGTCAGCGGGAGTCGAGAAGGACCTGGAGCCAGGGCAGCGTCCAGGGGTTCCACGTCGGGTAGCTCGCCGAGGCCACGCTGATCGCCAGCAGCATCGCCGCCACGATCCGGCGGGGCCGCGTGGCCGCCATGGCGTCGGCCGCCGGGATCATCGCGTAGAGCCACAGCGGTGCGAACCACAGCGCCCAGCGGAAACCCGTCGCCGTGCCGCCGTAGTTGCGGTCCTCCAGGGGCCGCGTGACGTAGAACGCGAGGCACAGGAGCGTGCAGGCGAGGATCGCCGCCGCGACGCCCCGCTCCCCCGCGGCCGCCGGATCGCGGCGGGCGAGCAGCAGTGCCAGTCCCGCGAGGCTGAGCAGCCACACGGGCGTGAGCGAGAAGATGCCGTGGTGGCCGACGAGCACGTGGAAGGCGTAGGCCGCGCGAGACGGCTCGCCCCGGTCGATCGCGCTCCTGGCCGTGGCGGGGCTCCAGTAGCTCTCGACCACGCGGCCGTTGCGGCGGAACTGGTAGTCGTACCAGCCCCCCTCCACGTGCCGCTGTGCGTAGGCCGGCCGGATCGTGCCGTGGGCGGCGTAGTTGGTGCCGAGTGCCGCGGCCGCCACGAGCGCCGCGGCCGGTGCCGCCGCCAGGAGGGTGGCCCGCGGCGCGGCCCGCAGGATCAGCAGCCCCACGAGGCCGCAGAACGCGAGCGCCGGCAGCTCGCAGGCGGCCGTGAAGGCGGCGGCGAGGCCGGCGACGAAGAGCCAGCGCAGCCGGCGTTCCCCGTCGCAGACGATCCGTAGCGTCGCGTCGAGCGCCACCAGTGCCGCGAACGCGGCCGGCCAGTGGTTCGTGAACACGACGGCGTAGGCCGAGAGCAGCGTGCCCAGGGCCGCCGCGGCGACGACGAACACCCGGCCGAAATCGCTCGTGCCGTGACGCTCCACGATCCGGGCCAGGATCACGAGGAAGAGCGCGAACGGAATCACGTTCCAGGTGAAGAGCAGGATGCGGCCGAGCTCGTGCGGATGCGTGCCGAGCGTCCGCCCGGTGAGCCGGTGGAGGAGCCAGTATTCCCCCGCCATGAGCGTGGCCAGCAGCGGCGGCTTGCTCGAGTAGAGGTGGCCCTCGTCGGGCCCGGGGGCGGGCCGGCCGCGGCCGTCGTGCTTGACCATGTCGATCGTGTCCCAGTTGGGCTGGGAGACGATGTCGTCGATCGCGTAGGTCCCGTGCTCGACGAGCGCCCGCACCGTGCACCAGCGGCTGCGATCGTTGGCGCTCAGGAACGGCCGCTGCAGGCTGCGCAGCCTCGGCTCCACACCGGGAGCGGCCTTCCTGCGGGCCGCCTCGTTGAGATTCTTCTCGACACCGATCGTATCGACGGAGTTCACGGCGCAGAGGCGGCCCGTGACGTTGCCGACGGCGAGTGCGAAGTATAGTTCATGGTCCCCGCCCGGACCACGCGTAACCCTCCTGCAGGTGCCGGCATGGCTGCCCCGATCTCGTTCGTCATTCCGTTCAAGGACGAGGAGCCCACCCTCGCGGAACTTTACGAGCGGATCGCGGCGGCGGTCCGGCCGACGGGCCGCTCGTTCGAGGTGATCTTCATCGACGACGGCTCGCGCGACGGCGGCGCGGCACGGGTGGCCGAGCTGGCGGCGCGGCATCCGGGCGAGGTGCGGCTCGTCGAGTTGCGGGGCAATTTCGGCAAGAGCGCGGCCCTCGCGGCGGGCTTCGAACGGGCCACCGGTGACGTCGTGTTCACGCTCGACGCCGATCTCCAGGACGATCCCAAGGAGATCCCGCGGTTCCTCGAGGCCCTCGACGGCGGCCTCGACGTCGTCAGCGGCTTCAAGCAGACGCGGCACGACCCCTGGCACAAGGTGCTGCCATCGCGGGTCTTCAACTGGATGGTGCGGCGGCTCACCGGCGTGCCGCTCCACGACATCAACTGCGGCTTCAAGTGCTACCGGGGCGAGGTGCTCCGCGACGTGCGGGTCTACGGCGAGCTGCACCGCTTCATCCCGGCGCTCGCGGCCTGGAACCGCTACCGGGTGGGCGAGATCGTCGTCGAGCACCACCCGCGGCGGTTCGGCGTCTCCAAGTTCGGGGCCGGGCGGTTCTTCCGCGGCCTCATGGACCTGCTCACGGTCACATTCCTCTCGAAGTACGACCGCAAGCCGCTCCACTTCTTCGGCTGGCTGGGGGCGGCGTCGTTCCTGGCCGGTGTGGCGATCTGCGGCTACCTGACGGCGGTCAAGCTCACGGGGCAGAGCATCGGGCAGCGGCCGCTGCTCACGCTCGGCGTGCTCCTGATCGTGATCGGCGTGCAGATCCTCGCCACCGGCCTGCTCGCCGAGCTGATCGTGCACGTGGCGGGCGACGCGCGGCCCTACCGCGTCCGGCGGACGGTTGGCTTCGAGTCCGACCCGCCGGTGTTCCGGCCGGGCGGTTGACCCGGGCTCCCGGCTGTCCCGACGGCCACCCCGGCGGTGAGCGGGAACGGGCTCCCGGGCCCCTCGTGTCACCGCCAGACGCCCCAGGTTCGCCGAGGGCGGAGAGCCACCGCCGGTCCCGCCGGGAGCAGGCCACGGACTCGCGGCGTGTTCCCGAGAGTTTCGGCATTTTCCGGGCATTTTCAACGCTCGAGAGAGCGCATGCCGGCGCGCCACCTGGCTGAACGGGTCGGCGGTCGATCCGGCCGTCGGGGTCGCCCATCCGGGCAAAAAGCGACTCGTGCTGGCAGTCTGCCGACTTCGGCAACGCAAAACACGCAAATTATCCAAGCCACCCACTTGCAAACACCCTTACACTCTGCCTATTCTTCGCATTCTCCCGGAAGAGGAACCCTTCGTATGGGGTGACGCCTCGTTCGTCCGGGTCATACGGAGGTTGATTGTGATGAGCAAGAAGACTCTGGTTCGTGTGGTCGCGGCTGCCATGTGCGTCGCGGTCATGTCGATGGGCCTGAACGCCGACGCCGGCTGGCGTGGGTCGCACGGGTCGTCGGGTGGTTCGTGGGGCTCGCACGGCGGCAGCTGGGGCTCCAGCGGCGGCAGCTGGGGCCGGCGGCACCACCACGGCTCGTGGGGTTCGTCGGGCGGCTCGTACTGAGCCCGCCTCGTCTCGATTCAACGCGGGACAAATCCCGCACGGGGCAACCCGTGCGGGATTTTTTTGCGCTCATGCGGGAGGCAGGGCGTCCCGCAGCACCTGGAGCGTGTGCCGGACCCGGATCGGCGATCCGAGCCGCCCGAGGTGCAGCCGCAGCTGAGTCAGGCAGCCGATGTTGCCGCTGACGACGGCGTCGGCCCCGGTGGCCACGACATGCCGGGCCTTCTGCAGGCCCAGCGAGCCGGCGACGTCCGGCTGGTCGAGGTTGTAGGTGCCGGCGCTGCCGCAGCAGAGGTGGGCGTCGGCGATCTCGAGGAGTTCGAGGCCGGGCACCGCCCGCAGGAGGTCGCGGGGCTCGCGACGGACGCCTTGTGCGTTCGCCAGGTGGCAGGCGTCGTGATAGGCGGCCTTGAGCGGCAGCGGGCGGAACGGCTCGCAGAGGCCGAGCCGCGTGAGGAACACGCTGACGTCGAGCACCCGATGGCGAAAGGCCTCGGCGCGGGCCTCGTCGGGGGTGCCGCGGAGCACGAGGTGGTATTCGTGCAGCGCGGAGCCGCAGCCGGCGGCGTTCGTGAGGATCGCATCGACGTCGGTCGGGAAGGCGTCGAGGTTCGTCCGGGCGAATGCCTGCGCCGCCTTCAGATCGCCTGTGTGCCAGGCGAGGCCGCCGCAGCACCCCTGCCCCGGCGGCACCACGACCTCCACGCCGTTTCGCGTGAGCACCGCGATCGTGGCCACATTGATGTCGGGGGCGAGCACCTGCTGGGCACAGCCTGCGAGGAGCGCGACGCGGGCCCGGCGCGCGCCGCGGGCGGGGTACGCCGTCGCGAGCGGCACCGCCGCGGGGATCGTGTCGGGAACGAGGCCGAGCATCGGGCGGAAGGCTTGCGGCGTGAGCCGGCGGACGAGGCTGATGCGACCGAGCCGCATGGCCAGCCGGAACCGGGCCGGATACGGCACCGTGGCCGCGACGACCCACCGTCGCAGCCGCTCGGCGAGGCCGCGTTTCGCCCGTGGCGTCGCGAGCGTGCGGAACGGGCTGATGAGATCGCGGTAGGACACGCCGCTCGGGCAGGCGGGCTCGCATGCCAGGCACCCGAGGCAGCGGTCCACGTGCGGCTGGGCGGCCTCGAAGGAGATCGTTCCCTCGAGCACCTCCTTCATGAGCACGATCCGGCCCCGCGGCGTGTCCATCTCCTGGCCGAGTTCGTGGTACGTCGGACAGGCTGCGAGGCAAAACCCGCAGTGGACGCAGGCCGACACCGCGTCGGCCATCGGCTTGCCGAGCGGTCCGAGTGTTTCCGTGGGGATCTCGTGGAGCATGGTCGGGCCCGGGGCGCGAGTGCGAGTCAGTCGTCCAGTGTCGGAAACCGGTGATCGGGGTCCAGGGCCCGCTTGACCGCGTCCTCGATCGTCCACTTCGCGCGGCCGCCCACCCAGAGCGGCCCCTTCCCGCGGAGCGCCAGCCCGCGGGGCGGTGCGACGTGCGACCAGGCCACCTCGCCACCGCAGCTCACGTGGGCGGAGGTGAACCGGCCGATCTCGTTGGGCGTGGCATCGGCCACATAGCCCCACGGCGTCTCGCGGATCGCATGCCACACGCCCTCGTCGATCGCCTCGCCGCCGATCTCGCGGGCCTGCGCGTCGATCGCCTCGGCCGGGCCGGCCAGCCGCCCGAGGAGCGCCTCGCCGCCGGGCGGCACGTCGAGGGCGTCGAGCTCGTGCCGCGCGCGGGCGAGTTCGGCCAGCCGCGTCGCCGAGAACGGCAGCCGGAGCGTCCGCGTGGCCGCCGGCCTGGGAAACACCTTGAACGTCACCTCGCCGATCGCAGCGAACCGGCCGAGGCTGCCGACGAGGAATTTCGGGACGTCGAACCCGGCCGCGTTCTTCACGACCTTGCCGCCGAGCCGCAGGAGCCGGCCGAGGCCGTCCACGAAGCGGACACCGAGGATGAAGTCCCGGACGCCGCCGGAGCGGAATCGCCCCGGGCCGCACGCGTTGGCCGCCACGACGCCGCCGATCGTGGCGCCCGCGTCCACGAGCAGCGGGTCGAAGGGCAGGTGTTGTCCGCGCCCGGCGAGCGCCGCCACGACCTCGCGGACGGGCGTGCCGGCGAGCGCCGTGACCGTGAACTCGGCGGGGTCGTACTCGGTGATGCCGCGGAGCGAGGTCGTCGTGATCCGCGTGGCGTCCACGTCCGACAGCCGCGGCTTCGTGCCCGCGCCGACGACGATCACCCGCGGTGCGGCGAGCACGGCGTCGCGGAACTCTGCGAGGGTGGCGGGGGCGATCATTCGCGGGAGATCACCCCGGCCTGCTCCAGCGGATGGAGGCCGACGTGCGTGAGGGCGGGCGCCGCTCCGCCGGGGAACATCTTGCCGGGGTTGGCGATGCCGAGCGGGTCGAAGGCGGCGCGGATCCGCTGCAGGCAGTCGATCTCGTCCGCGGAGAACATCTCGGGCAGGAAGTCGCGCTTCTCGACGCCCACGCCGTGCTCGCCGGTGATCGAGCCCCCCATCTGCACGCACATCCGCAGGATCCGGCCGGCGAGGGCCTCGGCCCGCCCGAGCCCCCCTGCGTCGCGGCCGTCGAAGAGGATGAGCGGGTGCAGGTTGCCGTCCCCTGCATGGAAAACGTTCGCGACGCGGAGGCCGGCCTCGCGCGACATCTCCGCGATCCGCCGCAGCGCCTCGCCGAGCCGGCGGCGGGGCACCACCCCGTCCTGCACGATGAAGTCGGGCGAGAGCCGGCCGACCGCGCTGAACGCGCTTTTGCGGCCCTTCCAGATGGCGAGCCGCTCCTCGGCGTCCTTGGCGGGCCTCATCCCGACGGGCCGGCTCGCCGTGAGGACGCCGTCGAGCCGCACCCGGTCGGCGGCCACGACCTCCCGCGGCCCCTCGAGCTCGACGATGAGCACGGCCTCGCAGCCCGGCGGGTAGTCGGCGTGCACGGCGGCCTTCGCGGCCTCGATGGCCAGCGCGTCCATGATCTCGAGGGCGCCCGGCAACAGTCCGCTCGCGATCACGGCCGACACCGCGTCCCCCGCCTCCTCGAGCGTGCGGTAGCCGGCGAGCACCGTGTGATGGCACTCGGGCCGCGGCAGGAGCTGGAGCGTGACCTCGAGGGCGATGCCGAAGAGCCCCTCGTTGCCCGTGAACAGGCCGCACCAGTCGGGCCCGAGCCGCTCCCGGCCCCCGCCCCACCGCACGACCTCGCCGCTGGCGAGCACGGCCTCGATGCCGAGCACATGGTTGGCCGTCATGCCGTGCTTGAGGCAGTGGGCGCCGCCGGAGTTGAAGGCCACGTTGCCGCCGATCGTGCAGATCGTCTGCGACGAGGGATCGGGGGCGTAATAGAGGCCGTGCGGAGCGGCGGCCGCCGTGACCTGGGTGTTGACGACCCCGGGCTCGACGACGGCGAGCCGCTGCTCGGGGTCCAGCTCCAGGATTCTGTTGAGCCGGTTGAGGGCGATGACCACACCGCCGGCCACGGGCAGCGACCCGCCGGAGAGGCTCGTG
>JBJTJO010000225.1:0-6407 GCA_046095965.1 Planctomycetaceae bacterium | reverse complement strand
CCTTGAGCACGAGCGTGTCGAAGGCGGTTTCGGCGAGCAGCAGGTCCACGTCGCCGTCGAGGAGCGCCTCGATCTGCTCGCGGTAGGCCGCCACCATCTGGTCGAAGGTGACGTCGCGGTGGCCGGGGTCGGCCACGTGGGTGCGGAGCTTCTCGGGCCCGAGGGCACAGTTGATGCCGGCGGAGAGCAGGTCGACGTGCGAGATGCTCGTCCAGCAGGCCTCGACGGTCTGGGCGGAGAGCGTCCGCCCCCCCTCGAAGATCGTGAACGACGCCATCACCGGCAGCGGGCGGCCGAGGTCGGAGCAGGTCTGCTCGATGGCGTGCAGGCAGGCCTTGAGCACGAGCGTGTCGAAGGCCGTCTCCGCGAGGAGCACGTCGACGCCCCCCTCGATGAGCGCCTCGATCTGCTCCCGGTAGGCCGCCACCATCTCGTCGTAGGTCACGTCCCGATGGCCGGGATCGGCCACGTTGCCGGCGATCGAGAGCTGCTTGTTCGTGGGGCCGATCGAGCCGGCCACGAACCGCGGCTTGTCGGGCGTCCGCGCGGTCCAGTCATCGGCCGCCTCGCGGGCCAGCTTCGCCGCCACGAGGTTCATCTCGCGGGTGTGTCGCTGGAGGCCGAAGTCGGCCAGGGCCACGCTCGTGGCCCCGAAGGTGTTGGTCTCGACGATGTCGGAACCGGCCTCGAGGTAGGCCGCGTGGATGCCGCGGATCGCGTCCCCCTGCGTGAGCGCGAGGACGTCGATGCAGTTCTTGAGGTCGCGGCCGTGGTCGGCGAACCGCTCGCCCCGGAAGCCCCGCTCGTCGAGCTCCAGCCGGTGGACCATCGTCCCCATGGCGCCGTCGAGGATCGCGATGCGGCTGGCGAGGATCTCCCGGATGTCGGGGGTGCGGGCCGGGGCGGGCGTGGGCATCGGGCGTCCGGAAGGCGGTCGGAAGGCGGTCGGATCCGGCGTTCGGGCCGGTTTTTTCGGGTTCGCCGCATCATAGGCGACTGGGAAGGCCGGGCATACTGCGACGAGCGTCATACCGGTTTCGCGGGCCCGCAGGGTCGCGCAGGCCCCCGCCCCGCCCATCGTGCCCGGGTCGCTCAAGCACGCCCGCCTGCGGCGACGATGGTGAACCCCCAGGGGGGATCGATCGTGGCACTGCGGGTCATCGCGCGGATTCCGGACGTCTCGCCACCGGCGGAGACCACCGCGCCAAGGGGCGGGGTGGCCGCCGCTCCGCGCCGGCCCGTCCCGAGGCGGCTTGGGGGAGTCCTCGCCCGCATCGGCGATGCCTTCCCGACCTGGTCGGTGGCCGTGTTGGCCGTGATCGCCGTCATGGTCTGGGTGGCCGCATCGCGGAACGACCAGGCCCGGCTCCAGCGGCAGCGCGACGCGGTCCGCCTCGCCCGCGAACCGCTCGTGTCGCCGGCGATCGCGCCGGCACGGCCGGCGTCCGGTGGAGCCGTCGTTCGATGAGCCTCGACACCGTCGATGACGCCTTCGTGCGCCGACTCGCAGCACGCGCCCGCCCGGCCGCCCGCCCGGCGTCCGCGCGGGCTCCGGCCGCCGAGCCGCGAAAGCGGTTCGCGCCCGCCGTCGTGACGCCGGCCGCCGGAAACCGGTCCGCCGGCACACCCAGTGTCAGGGACCAATCCGTCGCAGCTGAATCAGTCGGAGCATCATCCATTCCATCGTCGGCCGTCGAGGAGCCTTCTGTCGCCACGCCTGCCATCATCACGCCTGCCATCGCCACGCCTGCCATCGTCGAGCCGCTCGTCGCCCGTTTGCTCGCACGGGCGCCCGAGCAGTGGGACGCGCTGGCCGGCCACGTCGAGGCGGCACGGCAGCGGGGCCGCCGCGTCATCGCGGTGGCCGGCGGGTGCGCCGGCGAGGGGCGCACGACGCTCCTTCACTGCCTCGCCGCGCGGCTGCGGTCCCGCGGTCGCGACGTCGCCTGCGCGGGGCCGCACGACCTCGCCGTGGTCGCGGACGGCGCCGACGGCCGCGGCCCCACGCACGACAAGCGGATCATCCTCCTCGACGCCGGCATCTGGTTTCCGCCGGGCCCCATCCGCCGCTCGCTCCTGCAGGTGGCGAGCCTCGGATGCGAAGCCGCGATCCTCGTGCGCCGCTCGGGCGCGTCGGGTGGGTTCGCCCGGCAGGCGGCGCTCGAGGCCCTCGGGATCGAGGTGCTCGGCGAGGTGCTCACGTTCACGTCGCCGGCCGATGCGGACGACGCCCACGAAGGAGACGCCGCGGCATGACCCACCCGACACCTCGCACGCTCACCGAGTCCCGCCGGGCGGCCATCGCGAAACTCGCCTATGCCGTGGAGCGGCCCGGCGGCGTGGCGGTGCTGTGCGGACCGTCGGGCGCCGGCAAGACGGCCGTGCTCGACGGCCTCGCCGACGTGCTGGGCCGCCGCTCGGAACGCCGCCCGCTCGCCGCCTGGCTCGCCGGCGCCGCGTCCGACCTGCCGGAGGTCGTCCTCGCCGACGACGCCCACGAGGCCGACGTGACGGCGCTCATTCGCATCCTCGACGCCTGCCGCGGGCGGCGGCCCGAGGCGAGCCTGGTCCTGGCGGGCGAGGGGCGGTTGTTCTCGCTCGTCTCGCGCGACCCGCGGCTCGTGCGGGCCGTGGGCCTGCGGGCCGTGCTGCGTCCGTTCACGGCCGAGGAGACCCGCGCCGCCCTCGAGGCGTCGTTGTTCGCGGGCGGCCCGGGCCGCATGGATCCGGAGGCCCGCGCCGCGGTCGCGCGGACGATCCACGAGATCGCCGCCGGCATTCCGGCAGTGGTGGCCCGGTTGGCGGACTTCGCCGCGCTCGTGGCCGACGCGCGGCCCGACGGCGCGATCGATCCGGCCGACATCGAGTCGATCCACCGCCGCCTCTCGCTCCAGGCGGCCTGAGACGATCCGCCCCGCCGGCCACCCATCGCCTCCGCGCAGCGCGTAGGTGCGGACTGGCAGTCTGCACCCGGTGACCAACCACCCGACGTCGCGATGGCCAATCGAGGTCGCGCATCACCCTCCCGCCCACTGCCGCGCCACGATTACCCGCGAGCGGCCGCCGCGCGGGTCAGCATCGCGGACACGGAGGCGGGCCCCGGCGGGGCCGCCGGGCGGTCCGCGGCGAAGGGCGCGACATCGAGCGCCGGCGTGCGGCCCGTGACGATGTCCGCGACGAGAACCGCCGTGCCGGCCGACTGGTGGATGCCCGCGCGGAAGTGTCCCGCCGCGACGACGGCGTTGCCCACGCCCGGCACGCGGCCGATCGTCGGCACCCCGTCCACCGAGCCCGGCCGCAGCCCCGCCCACACCCGCTCCACCGGCGCGTCGGCCGCGGCGCCGAGCAGGTCGCGGGCCACGCCGCGGAGCCGCGCGACCGTGTCGGCCGTCGTCGCGGCGTCGAAGCCCACGTCCTCGAGCGTCGAGCCCACGAGCAGCCGGCCGTCCTCTCGGGGCACGAGGTAGTCGAGGCCGCGGGTGACCACGCGGCCGAGCACCTGCCGCGGCAGGCGGAGCATCACGATCTGCCCGCGAATGGGTCGCGTCTCGATCGCGAGGCCGAGCGGCACGGCGAGCGACTCCGTCCACGCCCCGGCGGCCAGCACGTACGTCGCGGCCCGCACGGTCTCCGGCCCGCCAGCCGCGTGGACCTCGACGCCCCGCACGCCGCCGCCACCGACGTCGATCCCCGTGACGTCGCCCGTCGTGACCACCACCCCGCGCTGCGCGCACGACCGCGCGAGCGCATCGAGCAGCCGCGACGGCCGGATCTGCTGCTCCTCCGGCAGGAGAAATCCGCCGACGAGCCGGCCGGTAGCCACGGCACCGGCGCACGCCGGCTCGCACTCCGCGAGCGCCGCCGCATCCAGCCACTCGCAACGGGCACCCTCCGTGCCCCATCGGTCCGCATCCTCTCGCAGCCGCCCGAGTGCCGTCGCCGTCGCCGCGACGTGCAGGCCACCGCACTCCCGCAGCCCGACGTCGATCCCCGTCTCCGCGAGCAGGTCGCGTGCCCACGCGCGGAGGAGCCCGTCACTCCAGGCCGTGAACGCGTCGCCGGGGGGCATTCCCGGCCAGGTCGGCGCCGGCGGCAGGATCCCAGCCGCGGCCCACGAGGTCGTGTCGCGGACGTGCCCCCGGGCCACCACGCGGACCGAGAGCCCCCGGCCCGCGAGCTCCCGCGCGATCGAGAGCCCGACCACGCCGCCGCCGATGATGCAGCAGTCGGTCATGCGGACGGGTCAGGCGTTCGTCGGCACATCGGGCGAGTCGGCCACGTTCACCCATACGTGCACGTGGGGCGCGCCGCGGTAGTACCAGACGAAGGCGGGCCCCTCCAGTCGCCAGTTGTCCCACACGCCGTCGGCCCCGATGTCACCCTTCGTGAAGAATGCCAGCCGGCAGCGGTCGAGGCCCCCCTGCCGCGCGAGGCAGCCACGGACCTCGTCGCGATCGACCGTGCGATAGGGCTCGAGCAGGATCCCGAGCACCCGCTCGAGCTCCGCCCGCTGGTCGGGCGTCATCTCGGAGACGGGCAGCCCCGGGATCTCGCCGCGGAAACCGATCGCGTTCTCGCGCGGCAGGTTCGCCACGAGCGCCTGCGCACGCTGCTTGCCGTCGAGCATCGCGCACACGCCGTTGGCCGCGACGGCCTGCGGCCAGAAGACGTTGCCCGGGTGATCCTTCTCCTCGTTGAAGCCGCCGGCGTCGTGGCCGTAGAAGATCGGCCCGCCGAAGGCGACGTGCTCGGCCGAGTCGCCGTCGCAGCGGAGGGTCATGTGCCGCCCGGTGAGCAGGAACTGGAACTTCCCGCTGCCGGGCTCGCCGATGAGCGCGATCGACTGCCCATGGCCGAAGCCGCCGCAGTCGTCCTCCATCTGGGTGTCGAACCGCTCGTGCCACGCCGGATCGACGAGCCCCTCGAAGATCTCGCGGACGAGCCGCTGCTGGTCCTTCGTGAAGAAGTCGCTCGCCACCTCGGGGTCGGTGGCATTCCAGTTGTTGCCGATCCTGGTCCGCAGGAGGCCGAACTTCGGGTGCTTGTAGTCCCAGGGGAAGCAGACCGCTTTGTGCTGCGCGGGCGTGAGCGACGCGTGGAGCCGCGCGGCGAGCGTTTCGCTGGTCACGGCGGCGGGCGCCTCGGCCCGGGCGAGGCCGTGGGCCGCGACCGCGGCGGCGGTACCGGCGAGGAACTCACGGCGGGAGACGTTCATGGCGGCGGGCCTCCGGAGGATCAAACATCGATGAGCCTACGGCATTCGTGCGTACCTCACCAAACGAAACCCTTGTCTCGTGTTCAGTGACGCCCGTTCCGACTTCTGCAAAGCGCCACCTGCGTTTCCTCCCTCTCCCTCTGGGAGAGGGCCGGGGTGAGGGTGCAGGGAATCCACGCCGTTTCACAAGCACCCTCACCCGGCCTTCGGCCACCCTCTCCCCGAGGGAGAGGGCCATTGGCGCGGCGCTCAGCGATGATGCGTCCGCCGGCGCTGGCACGTCGGGCAGTAGAACGTGGCTCGCTGGGCCTGCACGATCCGCACGATCGCCGCGCCGCAGGCCGCGCACGACTCGCCCGCGCGGCCGTAGACGCGGTGCCGCTTCTGGTAGCGGCCGATCCGGGCCTCGACGGTGCGGTAGGTCTCGTCGCCGATGGACGAGCCCTCGAGGCGGACAGCGGCGGCGAGGATCGCGCGGGCCGCCGCCGCGAGCGCGTCCCACGAGTCGCCGCGGAGCCGGCGGCACGGCGTTCGGGGGTCGATGCCGCACCGATGGAGGATCTCGGCCGCGTAGATGTTGCCGATGCCGGCGACGGCCCGCTGGTCGAGGAGCGCGACCTTCACCGCCCTCCGCGAGCGGCCGAGCGCCGCCGCGAGGTCGCACCCCGCGATCGCGAGCCCGTCGGGCCCGAGTTTCGCGGCGCCGCAGGCCGCGTCGAGGCCGCGGGCATCGAGGAGCCGGACCGTGCCGAGGCCGCGGCGGTCCCAGAACATGAAGTGGCCGGGGCCGCCCCGCGCGGGCGTGAGCCGCACCACCATCCGCACGTGCTCGGCCGACGGCGGCTCCGCGATCAGCATGAGCCCCGTCATCCGCGGCTCGATCGCCAGCCAGAGCGGATCGCCGCCGCCCGCGGGCGCCGCGAGCTCCAGCACCACCCGCTTCCCCCGGCGGTGCACGGCGTCGATCGACCGGCCCGCGATCCGCGCCGCGAGCACCGCCGGCCGCGGGCTCACGTCGATCGGCCGCACCCGCGACCGCGGGAACTCCACGGCCGCGATCCGCCGGCCGACCACGCGGGCCAGCCCGCGGCGCATCGTCTCGACCTCCGGTAATTCGGGCATCCGC
The DNA here is from genome assembly GCA_046095965.1 of Planctomycetaceae bacterium. GTDB lineage: Bacteria > Planctomycetota > Planctomycetia > Pirellulales > UBA1268 > QWPN01. The sequence goes on along the minus strand of JBJTJO010000225.1, from coordinate 66 downwards.
TTTTTCCCACACGCCTGATGGTCGCCGGAGTCGAGGCTACAATTTGTTACCGGCCCGGTGAATGAC
>JBJTJO010000224.1:0-7166 GCA_046095965.1 Planctomycetaceae bacterium | reverse complement strand
CGCAGGTCTTGAATCCGGTGTCGCGCCGGTATTGCAGGAGTGCGAGCATCGGTTGGTAAGCCAACTGGTCGGAAGGCCGCTCGAAACGCGGGTGCGTCGCCGTGGCGAACCAGTTGCGCACGCGGTCGGCGAATTCCACCGTGGTCATGCCCGATCCGGTCAGTTCGACGATGTGGAAAAGACCTTTGTAATGATCGGCCAAGAGGGTGGGCAGGTCGCCTTCGAGTGCGGCTTGCACCATGACGGCTTCCTTCCACGCCGGTTCGTCCGGCAGACGGCGCTTCAGTTCGTCGAGAGCGAAGGCCAATTGGAACGGCATGGGGTTTTCCGGCCAGAGCGTGCCGTCGTTGTCGAACACGGCGATCCGCTCGGCGACGGGAACGAGGTCCGGCGAGCCCTCGTCGCTCACGCGCGACACGAAGTCGAGGATCGACCGCTTCGCGGCGCCCGCGGCCCACGAGGGGAGGGGATCGGCAGGGGTCGCGGCCCTGCCCGCCGCCGCGGGGAGCGCGGCCGCCACGAGGAGCGCGTTGAACAGCCACCGCTGCCTGGAAGACGACCTGATCATGGAGCAACTCCCGGGGCGGGCGGATGCGGTGGCTCCCGCGCAGCCACCGTCAGATGCCCGCCTGCCGCAGCGTCTCGGACGGGAACTCGCCGAAGTGCCGCCGGTAGCGGGCCGCGAATCGGCCGAACTCCCAGACTCCGTGCCGCACGAGCACGTCGGCCACGGTCGCGTCGCGGCCCTCGGCCCGGAGGCTGCGCCGGATCGCATGGAGCTCGCGGAGCAGCAGGTAGCGCTTCGGCGGCACGCCGAACGACTCCTGAAACGTCCGCTGGAGCGTGCGGCCGGTGACGCCGACCACGTCGGCGAGTTCGGTGGTCGTCGGCATGACGGTCGTGACCTCGATCGCGGCCATCGCGCGGCGGACGATCTCAGCGCGGTCGAGGCGGGGCCGGCCGACGCAGGAACCGGTCTCCGCCGCCGCGGCCACGGGCAGGCAGGCAGTCGCCGCGGCGAGGAGCCTGCGACCGGCGGCGGCATGCGCGGCGGTGCCCGCGGGCCTGTCGAGGAGCGGGCCGGCGATCGTGTGCACCAGGTGTCGGAGTCGTTCCACCTTGCCACCGGCGCACGTGACCCTGCCGCTCGATGCCGGCCCGTGACCGTCGGGCAACACGCCGTCGGGGAGGGCGATGGAGCACCAGGCATGGGCCCGCCGGCGGAGCCGGATGCGGAAGTCGGCGCCGCGGGGGATGACGAACAGCGACTCGTCGTCGAGCGGCTCGCCGTTGACGACGTGCTCCGCGGCCCGGGTCAGCGGCAGAAACAGTTGCGTGCCGACGTGGACGTTGCCGCCGTAGCAGATGTTGCCGCCCCCCTCGGAGGCCACCTGCAGCAGCACGCAGTCGAGATCGACGAGCCCGAGCGACCAGGTCGGTGTCTCGACGCCATCGCAGACCATGCGCAGGCTGGCCCCGCTCACCGCTTCGCCCCACGCGTCGAAATCGTCGAACCGTTGCATCGGTCGGAGCATACGGCTGGTCGATCCCCCGAAACAAGGCAGCCGCGAGCGGCCGTCGCCGGCAGCTCGCGCTCTGGCCTTCTGCCACTCCCGTGCACGACGACGAACGCCGGTGTGGGCCGTCGCGTTTTGTCGTGATTTGCACGCGCTCGGGCTCGCGCCGCGCGAGGGCTCATACGGCTCACACTTGATCCGCAGGCTTCGAACGAAAAAGGTGACGGAAAAAGGTGACAGTCACCTTTTGTCTGGAGACCCCGGCCTCCGGCCGGTGCCGTGTCGCCTTCGGCGACCGGCAACAGGTGGCTGTCACCTTTTTCACGCGGCGGGCGTAGCCCAGCGCGCGGAGGAGCGCCTCGAGTTCGTCGGCGTGGCCGTGGATGTCACCGATGAGGTCGTGCATGGTGCGGCCGGCTATCTCGCGCTCGATCACGGGGCGTTCGGGGGTGGTCGTCCGGCGGAGTCAGTCGGCAAGCCGCCCGCACGCTCCTGTTGCTGGGTCGCGGCGGTATCACACGGTCGAGTGTCTGATGGATGCGTTGGAGCATCGCCGCGGAGACCGACCCAAACCGGTTGACCACGAGCGACTGGGCGAGCGTGTAGATCTTGTCCACACGGATCGTGCCGGGACGGTTGAGTCGGCCGGCTCGCAGGTCGTTCGTCTCGATCGGCAGCGACCACGGCGTCAACGTCGGGTTCGACGTCATCGCGACCACGACGATGTCGGGGCCGGTGTCGATATATTCGTTGGATGACACAACGACGACTGGGCGTCGCTTGCGGCTTGACAGGTCGGTAAAGGGAACGGGAATGAGGACGATGTCACCCTGCCGGGGCTTCATTCCAGTCCTCGTCGTCGAGCGAGTTGTCCCAGAATTCCAGGCTGCTGGAGGCAGCCGCCGGCAGGTCTTCAAGCTCCCGGCCTTCCGGCAGCACGAGAACCGTCAGCCGCTGCCCAGGCTGAAACGGGCCGACGATCTCGACTCGACCGTCGGGGCCGGCAGTCACTTCATGGTGTAGCGCCGGCTGCGACTGCCTGCTTTCGGTTGCCATCTGCATTGAGCCTCGAGGCGTGTGGCCGACTCGATTCATGGTACCCGGCCGCCGCCGGACGGGGCGAGCCCGACTGCCTGGACGGCCTGGTTGATCTCGCGGCCGTCTGCGGGGCAGCCACTGCCGGCCGCCGTGATGCCGGTCGTTCGGCCACTGGGTGCAGACTGCCAGTCTGCACCTCCTCGCGGCGCGGTTGGAGTCTCGACAGAATGCCTACCCCGCCGCGATCGCTTCGGGCTTTCGTTCGGCGCAGATCGCGTGGGTAGGATGTCGGGTCCGTGGAGGGCATCTGGAGGTTTCGCGTGAAGGCGGCGTTCATCGAGAGGACCGGGTCGCCGGAGGTGATCCGGTGCGGGGATCTGCCCGAGCCAGTGGCGGGCCCCGGGCAGGCGGTCGTGCGCGTGAGGGCCTGCGCGGTCAACCCGATCGACACGTATGTCCGCGCGGGCACGGTGGCGATGCCGCTGCCACTGCCGTTCGTCGTCGGCTGTGATCTGGCCGGCGAGGTCGTCGCGGTCGGACCCGGGGCCGACGGCGTGAAGGTCGGCGACCGGGTGTGGGGATCCAACCAGGGGCTGCTCGGCCGGCAGGGATGTTTTGCCGAATTCGCGGCGGTGGATGCGAAGTGGCTCTATCCCACGCCCGCGGGCGTGTCGGACCGCGACGCCGCGGCCGGGGCGCTCGTGGGCATCACGGCCCACCTGGGCCTCGTGACGCGCGTGCGGCTCGCGCGCGGCGAGACGATCTTCGTGAACGGCGGTTCCGGCGGCGTGGGATCGATGGTGGTGCAGATCGCGAGGCGGCTCGGGGCCCGCGTGATCGCGACCGCATCGCACGATGCCGGGGTCGCCAGGCTCGTGGGCTACGGCGCAGAAGGAATCATCGACCGGCGGCGGCACGGTGACCGCGAACGCTTCGCGGCGGCGGTGCGGGCCGCGGCGCCCGGGGGCGTGGACGTGTGGTGGGAGGCGCTCCGCGAGCCCGACTTCGAGCAGATCCTCGGCCTCGTCGCCGAGCGCGGCCGGATCGTGCTCATGGCCGGCCGCGAGGGGCGGCCCACGCTGCCCGTCGGCCCCTTCTACGTGAAGGAGGCGACGCTCACGGGCTTCGTGATGTTCAAGGCCTCGTGGCAGGAGCAGGCGGCCTGTGCGGCCGACCTCAACCGCTGGATGGCCGGCGGGCTGCGGGCCCCGATCGGCGCGGTCATGCCGCTCGCCGACACCGCCGCCGCGCACCGCCTCCAGGAGGAGGGCACGATCGGCCGCACCGGCCGGCTCGAGGGCAAGATCGTGGTGGAGCCCTGAGGCACGCCTCATGCGCATCACGTTCACGCAGTCGGGCGGGTTCGCGGGGCTCTTGCGGCACTGCCGCCTCGATGCGGCCGCGCTCGCCGCCGACGAGCGGCGGGAGGTCGAGAGTCTCGTGCGTGCGAGCGGCCTCACCGAGTCGTGGGAGCGGTTCGCCCAGGCGGCCCGCGACCTGAAGCAGTACGAGATCGAGATCGACCGCGACGGCGGCAGCGTGCGCGTGTGCTGTGACGACCGGTGCCTGCCGGTCACGGCGCGACCCCTCGTGGCGTTTCTCGCGGCACGCAGCCGCCCCGGACCGCCGCCCGTGGCGGCCCCCGCCACCGTCGAGATGCAGAGGGGTGCCGGCGACTGGGGCCGGTTCGTCGGCGCCGTCGTCGCCCGCTGGCACGACGACGGTCGGTCGATGACGCTCGTCGAGCCGTTCGCCTACGTGGACCCGCGCGACGAGCGCTGGGACGCCCCTGCGGGGTCGGTCGTCAACGGCGCGAGCATCCCGCGGACCTTCTGGTCGGTCATCGGCGGGCCCTTCGAGGGGCGGTTTCGCGACGCGTCGGTGGTCCACGACGTGGCCTGCGAGGTGCGGAGCCGGGCGTGGCGCGACGTGCACCGGATGTTCTACGAGGCCTGCCGATGCGGCGGCGTGGACGCCGTGACGGCGAAGGTCATGTACTACGCCGTGACGCACTTCGGCCCGCGGTGGCGGGTCGAGGAGCGGAGAAGCATCGTCGCGGGCAGGACCGTGACCGAACGGGTGGCGGTGGCGGAGCCGGCACCCGAGCCGCCGCCGGGGATCGCCGCGGAGGCGGCCCGCTGGTTCGCGGCACACGACGTGGACGCCGACGCGATCCCCGCGTTGCCGGTTCCGCCCGGCGGCTGATACGGTCGCGGCCATGCTCGACGCCGCCCTGCGACAGCGACTGCCCGCCGCCACGACCGGCCACGTGGCCGAGGCCCTGCGCCTCCATCCCTGCGACGTGCGGGTCGTGCCGCCGCGCCGCACGAAGCTCGGCGACCACCGCCCGCCGCGTGCCGGCCGTCCCCGGCACGTCATCACGCTCAACGACGACCTCAATCCCTTCGCCTTCCTGACCACGCTCCTGCACGAGGTGGCCCACGTCGCCACCTGGGAGCGGCATCGACGCCGGTGGCGGCCGCCGCGGCCGCACGGGGCCGAGTGGCAGCGGGAGTTCGCGGCATTGCTGGGGCCGGTGGTCGTGGAGGAGGCCCTGCCGCCCGACGTGCGCGCCGCCCTCGCGGGGTCCATGGGCGGGCCGGCCGCGGCGTCGTGCAGCGACAGGCGGCTCGCGCTGGCGCTCGCGCGCTACGACGCGCCCCGGCCGGGACTGGTGCGGGTGGAGGACCTCGCGGTGGGCACGATCTTCCGCACCGACCGCGGCGTCGTGTTCCGCGCGGGGCCGATCGTGCGGACGCGACGCCAGTGCTTCGAGTGGCGAAGCGGGCAGGAGTATCGGGTGCACACCCTCGCGCGGGTGGAACCGCTCGCGACCGCGCCGCCGGCCGGAAGGGCGCGGCCCGAACCGAAGCCCAGGCGTGGGTCATGACGGGCTGGCCCGGCCCCGGCGACGCCGGGCAGGGCGGCCGGGGCCGGGGCGGGGACCGGCAGTTCCGGTATGCTTCGAATCCGCGGCGCGGGTCCGGCGCCGCGTCGCGATTTCACTCCCGGAGAGGTGGCATGCACGACGGCTCATCGACATCGACGCGGGTCGGTCTCCGGACGCGGGCGCTCGCCGCCGTCGCGATCCTCGCGGCCCTCACCGCGGCCGACAGTTCCGCCGACGCCCCGCCGACGGCCACGAGTCCCCCCGCGCCGCCGGCGGTCGCGCGGGACGCGGCCGTGAGAGCCGCGTCGGCCAACTACGCGCTGAAGTTCAATGAACGCGACTTCGACGCGCTCGCGGCCCACTGGACCGGCAACGCGGAACTCATCGAGGGGGAGGGGCGGCTCGTCGGCCGGTCCGCCATCGTCGCCTCGATCAAGGCCTGGCTGGAGCGGCATCCACAGGCCCACCTCGCGATCGACGTGACGCGGGTCGAGTTCCCGGCCGATGCGCTCGCCCGCGTGGCGGGCCGCATGACGTTCACGAGCCGCCCCGGGGCCAAGCCCGTCGTGTCGCGGTTCGTGAGCCTGCGCGTGCTCGAGGACGGCGCGTGGCGGATCGCGGAGTCGGCGGTGATGCCGAGCCAGGCGGCCGTGCTCGACGAGTTGGAGTGGCTCGTCGGGACGTGGAAGTGCGACGCGGTCGGCGGCGGCGACGAGGTCGAGGCGACGTTCTCGCGGTCGCTCGGCGACGCCTCCATCGTCGGGCGCACGACGATCAAGCCCGCGACCGGCAAGAGCCGCGAGATCCTCCAGGTCATCCACGCCGACCGCACGACCGGCAGCGTGAAGACCTGGATCTTCGACTCGACGGGCGCGCGGGCCGAGGGCGTGATCGAGGCGGACGGGGCGTCGTACCACCAGGCGCTCGTGGGCGCGCCGGCGGAGTCGGCCGGCGGGAGATCCGCCCGGTGGGTGCAGGTGATCGCGCCCACGGGTGACGGCAGGTTCACGCTGCACGCGATCGAGCGGACGATCGACGGCGTGCGGCTGCCCGACGGGCAGCCGCTGCACTTCCGCAAGGTGCGGTGAGCCGCCGACGACACGTGGCGACGACGAACCCCCAGACGACGACAGCCATCCTGACCACAGTTCTCCCGGGAGCCAGGCGATGACGAGCATGCGAATCCTGTCGGTCCGGGGCCATGGCCCCGTGCGCTGGGCGACGTCCCTGGCGATCCTCGTCGCCGCGTGCCCGACGGCGCCCGTGCACGCCCACGGCGGCGGCGGGTTTCACGGCGGCGGAGGCGGCTTCCACGGTGGCGGCGGGTTCAGCGGCGGTGGCTTCGGCGGCGGGCGCGACTTCGGCGGCGGTGAGTTTCGGGGCGGCGACTTCCGCGGCGGTGGAGACTTTCGGGGCGGCGACTTTCGCGGAGGTGACGTACGGGGCGGGGATGTCGGCCGCGACTTCGGTGGCTCGGCGCGACTCGACGGCGGTGGGCGTCTCGACGGGGGCGGCGCGCTCGACGGCCGGGCCGGTGGCGGTGAGTTCCGCGATTTCAACGCGGGCCATTTCGCCGGCGCGGGCAACCTCTCCCGGGCCGACTTCCAGCGGATCGCGGGGGCGGGTGTCGCCGGCACCCGCGGCGTCCAGCCGTTCTCGCGAGCGACGCTCCTCTCGCGCGGCGAGACGATCCGCAACAACTTTTACAACGGCGGCTGGTA
>JBJTJO010000223.1:0-9389 GCA_046095965.1 Planctomycetaceae bacterium | reverse complement strand
CCTGCCAGCGGAGGCCGCGGCGGGTGTGGAGCTCGTGGAGCGTGTTCGCGCCGGCCGCGTTGATCACCGCCAGCCGCGGCACGCGGTCGATGAGGCCGAGCTTCCGCAGCTCGGCGAACGCCTTGCCGAAGGCGCTCGAGTTGCCGAGGTTGCCGCCGGGCACCACGATCCAGTCGGGCACCTCCCAGCCGAGCGACTCGAGCACCCGGAACATGATCGTCTTCTGGCCCTCGAGCCGGAAGGGATTCACGCTGTTGACGAGGTAGATGCCGAGCTTGCCCGACACCTCCTTGACCCGCGCCATCGCGTCGTCGAAGTCGCCCGCGATCTGGATCGTCAGTGCGCCGTAGTCGAGGGCCTGCGAGAGCTTGCCGTAGGAGATCTTGCCCGAGCCGATGAAGATGATCGCCTTCATGTGCCGCGTGACCGCGCAGTAGACGGCGAGCGACGCGCTCGTGTTGCCGGTCGAGGCGCAGGCGGCCCGCCGGGCGCCGATCATCCGGGCGTGGGTGAAGGCCGCCGACATCCCGTTGTCCTTGAACGAGCCCGACGGGTTGAGACCCTCGTACTGGAGGAACAGCCGCCCCGCGTTCACGCCCACGTAGCGGGCCACGCTGTCGGACGGCGGGCACATCGTCTGCCCCTCGCCGATCGTGACCACGCGCTCGCGCGGGGCGAAGGGGAGCAGCTCGTGGAACCGCCACACGCCGCTGAAGGCCAGCGGGTCGCTGCGGCGCATCCACTTCCGCTCGAAGAACTCGAACGAGTTCGGCGGCCGCAGCCGGTCCCAGTCGTACTCGACGTCGAGCAGGTTGCCGCAGGCCGGGCAGGCCGTGAGCACCTCGTCCACCGAGAACGTGGCGGCGCACGCGGGGTCGATGCACTGCTGGAAGGCGAGATCGGTGCGCGACGCGACGGCCACGGCGGGGCTCCGGCTGGACGGGACGGCCGCGAATCGCCGCCCCGGGAGGGCAGGCAGCACGGTCCGGGCACCCGTGCCGTCAAAGGTAGGAAGCCCCGCGCCGCGCAGCAAGCCGGACGCACGCGAACACGCCTGCCAGTTTGACAGGCCGCGTCAAGCGAAGGTAGCCTTCCGGATTCCCCGACGCGACCCGCGCGTCGCCGGGGCCCGCAGGGAGAGCCGCGATGAAGCCGACCGAGACCCGGGCGTTCAAGGCCGTCCTCGAGACGATCCGGGCGCGGCTCCGCGGCGACGTGGAGGCGATGGCCGACGCCGCCCTGCGGAAGACCCGCTCGGAGGCCAGCGGCGACCTGTCGAGCATGCCGATCCACATGGCCGACATCGGCTCCGACGCGTTCGAGCAGGAGTTTACGCTGAGCCTGATGGCCAGCGAGGAGGTGACGCTCGAGCAGGTGGAGCATGCCCTCGAGCGGATCCGTGCCCGCACTTACGGCACCTGCGAGGGCTGCGGCGGGGTGATCGCCAAGAAGCGGCTCGAGGCCATTCCGTTCGCGTCGCTGTGCATCCGCTGTGCGGAGCGCCTCGAGCAGGGTGGCGGTGGCGGCCGCCCCCGGCAGCCCCGTTGACGCCGGGCCGGACACACCCACCGCGGATCGATGGTTGGAACGTCCCCATTCACCAGACAGAGCCGGCGAGGCATGGCGGCCAGCAGCCGAGGATGGATCCTGTTCCTGACGCTCGCGGCCGCCGCCGCGGCCGGGGACCTCGTCTCGAAATCGATCGCGTTCGCTCGCCTGGGGATGCCGGGCAGCGGCCTGGCAGCGGTGCTCGTGCCCCGCGTGCTCGTGCTCGAGACCAGCCTCAACGAGGGCGCGTTGTTCGGCCTGGGGCAGGGGTGGGGACTGGGGTTCGCCGCCGTGTCGGTGGTGGCCATCGTCGGGATCGTGGCGCTCGTGGCCCGGCGCGTCGTCCGCGAGGACACTTGGATGGTCGTCGCGCTGGGCTTGATCGTCGGCGGGATCGTCGGCAACCTCTACGACCGCCTCGGGCTCCCCGGCCTGGCCTGGCACGCGCCCCCCGCCCGCGTCGGCGAGCCCGTGCGGGCCGTCCGCGACTGGATCCACTTCCAGGTGCCCGGCGTGATCGACTGGCCGATCTTCAACCTCGCCGACTCCTGGCTCGTGATCGGCGCCGGCCTCATCCTCCTGCTCTCGTTCCGCCCCGCGGCCGACGCGCCGCCGGCCACGGCCCCGGAGACCTCGCATGGCTGACCGGGACGATGCCCCCTCCGCGGACGTGACGGCGCGGCTCCACGCGGCGCTCGTGGCCGCGCGCCTGGCCGCCGCGGAGACGCTCCGCTGGTTCGGCCGGGCCGACCTCGCGGTCGAGGACAAGGCCGACGCCTCCCCAGTGACCGCGGCCGACCGGGCCGCCGAGGCGGTCCTGCGCCGCGAGCTGCTCGGCGCCTTTCCGCGCGACGCGTTCCTCGGCGAGGAGACCGGCGCGACCGCCGGCACGAGCGGCTACGAGTGGGTCGTCGATCCGATCGACGGCACGAAGTCGTTCATCCGCGGCGTCCCGCTCTACGCCACCCTCGTCGGCTGTCGCCGCGGCGCCGCGGGCGTCTGCGGCGTGATCGCGATCCCCGCGCTCGACGAGATGGTCTACGCTGCGGCGGGCGGCGGCGCCTGGCACGTCCGCGGCGCGGCGGCGCCGGTGCCGGCCCGCGTCTCGGCGCGGCCGCTCGGCGACGGCCTCGTCTCGTCGAGCGACTTCACGTCGTTCGCCCGCTGGTCAGGGGGCGCGGTGGCGGGCGACGCGGCCCGGACCCGGATCGAGCGGGCCTTCCGGGTCGTCCGCACCTGGGGCGACGGCTACGGCTACCTGCTCGTGTCCACCGGCCGGGCCGAGGCGATGATCGACCCGCTCATGAACCGCTGGGACGCCGCGGCGGTCGAGACGGTGGTCGTCGAGGCGGGCGGGCGGTTCACCGACTGGAGCGGCCGGCCGGGCATCGACGCGGGCGACGGCCTGGCCACGAACGGCCTCGTTCACGACGAGGTGCTGCGGCTGCTGTCGTGATGCGTGAAACACCGGAGGTGCCCAACCCGCCGGTGATTCGAGCGGAGCCACGGGAATCGCATGGCGGTGTTTTTTCAATCGTGCCGGTCGCTGCCGGCGTGACGCCGCAGGTGCCATCGCGTGACGAGGCTGCGGTAGAAGAACATCCCGAGCAGATTGGGCTTCGCGAACAAAACGCGGGTCACGAGTCCGGCGAGGCCGCGCTTGTGCTCGTATTCGATGTGCTCGCGGATCTCGGTGCGACCGTCGGCGAGCGGCGTGAAGGAGTGGGTGTGGGCCCACGCCGCGGCGGGGCCCGCCGCCTGCACGTCGGTGAAGCCGCGGTCGGAGACGCCGCGGTGCACGGCGGTCCAGCGGAGGGGCAGGGGACCGACCCAGAGCGTGAACTCCGAGATGGATCCCTCGGCGAGCGGCTCGACGCGGTGCAGTTTCACGAACACCGGCGGCGGCGTGAGCCGCTTGAGGGCCCGCGTGTCGCGGTGGAAGTCGCGGACCGCGTCGAGCGGCGCCGCCACGGTGAAGGTGTAGTCGAAGACCGGCATCGACGCACAGTGTAGCCCGCCGCGGACTCCCCCCGCGACATCATCCGGCCACCGCATCACGGGTTGGTTGGCCACCGGGTGCAGACTGCCAGTCTGCACCTACTTCGCTCCGCGGAGGCGGCGTCCTCTGTCCGGTGTAGGTGCAGGTTGTTCAACCTGCACCCGGTCGCATCGTGCACGGGGCCGGATTGTCATATGCGACGTTGATTGGCCACCGCCGTGCCCATTGGCCTGCCACCGTGTGCAGACTGCCAGTCTGCACCTACTTCGGACAGTAGCCGCAGAGTGGCACTCTGCGGAATGCGGCCCGCCACGCCATCCGGCCACCGCGTTGCCGTGTGGTTGGCCACCGGGTGCAGACTGCCAGTCTGCACCTACTTCGCTGCGCGGAGGCGAAGCCGAACGTAGTGTGCCGTTGCTCCGCGGGGACGCCGCCATGCGGCCTTTCCCGCCGCGTGCGCTCCGGGCTTCCCGGCGGCCGGGCGGTCGGGTACCATTTCCCCCTCGACATCCCATTCCCCCCGCCGAATCAGAGTGCCGCCGTGCCACGTTCCTGCCAGGTCTGCAACAAGGGTTTTTCCGTCGGCAACCAGGTCACGATCCGCGGCAAGGCGAAGTACCTCGGCGGCGTCGGCACCAAGATCACCGGGATCACGAAGCGGAAGTTCAAGCCGAATCTCCAGCGGCTCCGCGTCACGCTCGGCAACGGCACGAACTCGACCCTCCTCGTCTGCACCCAGTGCATCAAGGGGGGCAAGGTGACGAAACTCGTCCGTCAGAAGCCGTTCCGCCTGCCGAAGGTGGAGAAGGCGAAGCCGACGGCCGAGGAGGCGGTGCCGTCGGGACCGCGGGCCCGTCCGTAGGCCGCGGACCGAGGCCCCCATGTCGCTCTCCCGCCAGGACGTCGCCAAGGTCGGGCTGCTGTCGCGGCTGGCCCTCTCCGACGCCGAGCTCGACTCCCTGACCGGCGAGCTTTCAAAGATCGTCGGCTTCGTGTCGCAACTCGCCGAGGTCGATACCGCGCAGGTCGAGCCGCTCGCGCATCCGCTCGACGCGGCCAACGTGTTCCGGGCCGACGAGCCGGCGGCGTCGCTGCCGCGTGACAAGGCACTCGAGTGCGCCCCGCGGCACGACGGCGAGTGCTTCCTCGTGCCGGCCGTCCTCGGGGAGTCCGGCGCCGCCTGACGCGACAGCCCGCAGCATGAATCCACTCCAGCTCTCCGCCGTGGACCTCGTGGCCGCCGTGAAGCGCGGCGACCTCTCGGCGGTCGAGTGCACGGAAAAATTCCTCGGCCGTATCGAGGCGACGAACGCCACGCTCAACGCGTTTCTCTGCGTGGACCGGGCCGGCGCGCTTGCGCGGGCCGCCGACATCGACGCCCGCCGCAAGGCCGGCCAGCCGCTCGGGGCCCTCGCGGGGCTGCCGGTCGGCGTGAAGGACGCCCTCTGCACGGCCGACCTGCCCACGACCTGCGCGTCGAAGATGCTCGCCGGCTACCGGCCGCCCTACGACGCGGAGGTGGTAGCCCGGCTGCGGCGGGCCGACGCGGTGATCGTCGGCAAGACGAACATGGACGAGTTTGCGATGGGGGGCTCGAACGAGAACTCCGCCTTCGGCCCCGTGCGAAACCCCTGGGACACGACGCGGGCGCCCGGCGGCTCGAGCGGCGGCAGCGCCGCCTGCGTGGCGGCCGACATGGCCCCGGTGGCGATCGGCTCCGACACCGGCGGCTCGATCCGCCAGCCCGCCGGCCTGTGCGGGATCACGGGACTCAAGCCGACCTACGGCGTGGTCAGCCGCCGCGGCCTCGTGGCCTTCGCGTCGAGCCTCGACCAGATCGGGCCGATGGCCCGCTCCGCGGCCGACTGCGCGCTCGTCATGGAGACGATCGCGGGGCACGATGCGGGCGACTCGACGTCACTGCGGGAAGCCGTGCCCCACTTTTCGCAGACGCTGGAAAAGCCGCTCACGGGCCTGCGGATCGGCCGCGTGGCCGAGCACTTCGGGGAGGGGCTCGACCCCGAGGTGGCCCGCGGCGTGGAGGAGGCGTTCGCCGTGTTCAAGGCGGCGGGGGCCACGATCCACGACGTGAAGTTGCCGCACGCGAAGCACGGCATCCCCACCTACTACCTCGTGGCGCCCTGCGAGGCGTCGAGCAACCTCGCGCGGTACGACGGAGCGCACTATGGGCACCGGGCCGAGCCCGGGAAGGGACACAGATCCACGGCCAAGCCCGCGGGCGGCTTCGAGTCGCCGCTCGTCGAGATGTACTGCCGCAGCCGCGCCGAGGGCTTCGGACCCGAGGTGAAGCGGCGGATCATGCTCGGCACCTACGCCCTCTCGGCCGGGTACTACGACGCCTTCTACGCCAAGGCCCTCCGCGTCCGCCGGCTCATCCGCCAGGACTACCTCGACGCCTTCGGGCAGGTGGACCTGATCGGCGGCCCGGTCTCGCCCACGGCCGCCTTCAAGCTCGGTGAGAAGACCGGCGACCCGCTCGCGATGTACCTCGTGGACATGTACACGGTGGGCACGAACCTTGCGGGCGTGGGGGGCATCTCGTTCCCCTGCGGCTTCACGAAGGGGGGCCTGCCGATCGGCTTCCAGCTCCAGGGCCCCGCGCTCGCCGAGCCGCTCCTGCTCAACGCCGCCGACCGCTTCCAGCGGCTCACCGACTGGCACCTGCGGCGGCCGGCCCCGCCCGCCTGACCACGCCCATGACGACCGCCGCCACCGCCGAGCCCTTCACGACCGTCATCGGCCTGGAAGTCCACGTCCAACTGCTGACGCGGACCAAGCTTTTCTGCGGGTGCCCGACGACGTTCGGCTCGCCGCCGAACACGCAGGTCTGCCCGACCTGCCTCGGCCTGCCCGGCTCGCTGCCGGTGATGAACCGCCGCGCCTTCGACCTCGCGGTGCGGGCGGCGCTGGCGCTCGAGTGCAGGATCGCGCCGTTCACGAAGTGGGATCGCAAGAACTACTTCTATCCCGACCTGCCGAAGGGCTACCAGATCAGCCAGTACGACCTGCCGTTCTCGAGCGACGGGCACCTCGAGGTCGTGGATCCCAAGGGCGCCTTCTCGCGCGACGTCGGCATCATCCGCGTCCATCTCGAGGAGGACGCGGGCAAGAGCATGCACGACGAGGCGGCGGGCACGGGCGACAGCCGCATCGACCTGAACCGCGCCGGCACGCCGCTGTGCGAGATCGTGTCGCAGCCCGACCTGCGATCGCCGCAGGAGGCGCGGGCCTGGCTCAACGAATTGAAGCTGCTGCTCGTCTACCTCGGCGTCAGCGACTGCAACATGCAGGAGGGGAGCCTGCGGGTGGACGCGAACGTGAACCTCCACATCCCGCTGGCCGGAGCGGGAGGGGCTGACGGCCGCACGGCCAAGACGCCGATCGTCGAGATCAAGAACATGAACTCCTTCCGCTCGGTGGAACGGGCGCTCGTCTACGAGGCGGCGCGGCAGTGGGAGGAGTGGCAGGCCACGAAGGTGGAGATGGGCAAGGCGCCGAAGCAGACCCGCGGCTGGGACGACGCCGCGGGCGTCACCCGTGCCCAGCGGACGAAGGAGGAGTCGAGCGACTACCGCTACTTCCCCGAGCCCGACCTCGTGCCGGTGACGGTGACCGAGGCCGAGGTGGCGGCGGCCCGCGCGGCGATGGGCGAGCCGCCGGCCGTGCTGCGGAAGGCGCTCGCCGACCGCTGGAAGATCTCCGCCTACGACGCCGACGTGCTCGTCAACCAGGGTCGCGACCTGGTGGCCTGGTTCGAGGACCTCGCCACGCGGACCGGCGACGGCAAGGTGGCGAGCAACTGGATGCAGCAGGACGTGCTGCGGACGCTCAACGAGCGGGGGGGCACGATCGGCGAGTTTCCGGTGCGGCCAGAGCACGTCGCCGACATCATCGGCCGGATCGCGAAGGGCGACTTCGACACCAGCCGCGGCCGCGAGATCTTCGCCCTCGTGCTCGACTCCGGCAAGCCGGTGGAGGAGGTCGTGGCCTCGCTCGGCATCGCCGCGGTGAGCGACGACGACCTCGTCGCGCTCTGCCGTGAGCTCCTCGCCGCCAACCCGAAGGTCGTGGCCGACGTGAAGGGGGGCAAGGAGCAGGCCGCCGCCGGCCTCATCGGCCAGGCCAAGAAAAAGAACCCCAACGTGAACCCGGCCAAGGTCCGGTCGATCTGCCTCCACCTGATCAAGGGCATGTGACCGTGCCGGGCGTCGAAGCGAGGGTCGCTCCGTAGCCCGGTGAGCATGCCGGTTGCCGCGCAGCCGGAGTCCAGTGCCTGTCAGGAAAGTAGCCGCGGATTGGTAATCTGCGGAATGCGGTAGGCCACGTCGTTCGGCCACCGCGATGCCGGTCGGTGGGCCACCGTGTGCAGACTGCCAGTCTGCACCTACTTCGCTTCGCGGAGGCGATGGTGGGCGTGCGCACCGGCACGTCGCGGAGGCGATGATTGCGGGCGGTCCTACCCTGTCCGGATGGAGCCGCCGAGTGGTACCCTGGGAACCTCGAGTTGTTTTCCAGGGATCCTGGACCGGCCCATGACCATGCATTCCATTTTTTGTGCCGTCGCCCTGGCGTGTGCGTCGGCCGTGGCGGCCGACTCGTGGCCGCAGTGGCGCGGCCCCGACGGCCAGGGGCACGCTCCCGACGCGCATGACCTGCCCGTCACGTGGAGTGAGACCGAGAACGTCGCCTGGAAGACGCCCCTGCCGGGCCGCGGCTGGTCGAGCCCCGTCATCGAGGGCGACCGGATCTGGCTGACCACGGCCGTCGAGACGCCGCTCACGGCGGAGGAGCGGCAGCAGCGGCTAGCGGGCGTGCCCCGCACGGGCGCGCTCACGCTCTCCGGCCCGGTCGTCTTCCGCGCACTCGGCGTCGATCGGGCGACGGGCCGCCTGCTCCGCGACGTCGAGCTCTTCCGCGTCGAGTCGCCGGCGCCGATCCATGCCCTCAACTCCTACGCCTCGCCGTCGCCGGTGCTCGCCGACGGCCGGCTGTTCTGCCACTTCGGCGCCTTCGGCACCGCCTGCGTGGACACGGCCACGGTGCGGGTCCTGTGGACGAACCGCGACCTCGTCGTCAACCACGAGAACGGCCCGGGCAGTTCGCCCGTGCTGTGGCGCGACCGGCTCGTGCTCACGCTCGACGGCAGCGACGTGCAGATGATCGTGGCCCTCGACCCGGCGACCGGCCGCGTCGCCTGGAAGACGCCGCGGAGCGGCGAATTGCGGCCCGACCCCGACCAGAAGAAGGCCTACGGCACGCCGCTCGTGGTGCCGCTCGGCGGCCGCGACGTGCTGCTCGCCCCGTCCGCCGACTGGCTCTACGGCTACGACCCCGCCACCGGCCGGGAGCTGTGGCGGATGAACTACGGCGTGCTCGGCTACTCCGTCGTGCCGCGGCCCGTCGTGGCCCACGGCCTGGCCTTCATCAGCACCTGCTTCAACCAGCCGGAGGTGCTCGCCGTGCGGCTCGGCGCCGGCACGGACGCGCCGGAGATCGCCTGGCGGGAGCGGAAGGGCGCGCCGAGCAAGCCGTCGATGCTCGTGGTCGGCGACGAATTGTTCATGGTCAGCGACAAGGGTGTGGCCACGTGCCTCGACGCCCGCACCGGCGCGGCCCGCTGGACGGAGCGGCTCGGCGGCAACGTCTCGTCGTCGCCGCTGCTCGCCGACGGGCGGATCCACGTGGGCAACCACGAGGGGAAGACGTTCGTGCTCCGGCCCGGCCCGGCGTTCGAACTGCTCGCCGAGAACCAGCTCGACGGCCAGATCATGGCCACGCCGGCCGCCCTCGGCCGCGCCCTCTACCTGCGGACCGACCAGGC
>JBJTJO010000222.1:0-13065 GCA_046095965.1 Planctomycetaceae bacterium | reverse complement strand
CTCGACTACGCATCCCGGGTCGGGGTGGCCCGCGCGGCCCCCCCGACCCGGGATGCGTAGTCGAGGGCTCGCGGGCTGCTGGTCCGCGCCGCCGGGTGGAGCACGCCCCACAGCCGGCGCATCTCCGCCCGCACACGGGCGTCGATCGCCTCCCCGAAGGGCCGCCGGTCGGCCATGTTGTAGCGTTCGAGGACGAGTTTCGCCGTCAGGCTCGTGCGGCCGTCGATGCTGCCGGTGGCCTTGATCTTCGTCGTCGCCTCGTCCTGGCCCACGACCTCGGCCGTGACGGTGAGCAGCCGGCCGGGCTCGAGGAAGTCGCCGTACTTCACGTTGCGGGCCGAGCGCAGCACGACGATCGCGTGGGCGAAGTCCTCGCCGAGCCGGATCGTCCAGGCGGCGGCCTGCGTCATGGCCTCGAGCATGAGCACGCCGGGCATCACCGGAAACCTCGGGAAGTGGTCGGCGAGGTACTCCTCGGCGAGCGAGCAGGCCTTGACGGCGGTGATGCTGCGGCCGGGATCGACCTCCAGCACACGGTCGAGCAACGTGAATCGCATGACGTTTCCTCCAGCCACCCATCCTCGTGACGCACTCCCGACCGCGGTGCGGCCGGCGGAGTGTCCGTGGCGACCGATCCCTGCCGCCGTGAGAGCGTCAAGATACGCGCCGCGAACCGCGTGGCAACGGGTTGGCCGCCGCCGCGGGCCGTCCTGCCACGCTGACAGCCGACACGACCGGAGCAGGCCGCGAGGTTTGCCACGCGGCGGGGCGGCGGGGCCGGTTTTGCCGCGGCGCCGCGCGGTCCGGGGCCCGTGATCGGGCGTTCACCAGCGTTCGGCACGGTGTTTGCTTTTCTTCCCCGGCGTCCGGATCGCGTTTGTCTTCCGGCGCCGTGCCTGCGAATGATTCGTTCGCTCCAGGGACGGTGCCGACCGACGTCACCCGTTTCCCAGGAGCGCGCCCATGCCCACGATTCGCCACCTGTTCCAGTCCCCCTTCGGCGGCTTCACGCAACCACTCGAGGATCTGCGCGACGAGTTCGACCGTTTCGTGACCGCGCTGGCCGAGCCGCGGCCCCTGCAGGCCGGCCCGTTCCGGCGGACCGGTGCCGCCGCGCCGGCGGTGAACGTCGCCGAGAGCGACGATGCCGTCACGATCGAGGTCGAGTTGCCCGGACTCGCCGCCGGCGACATCGACATCGCCGTGTCGGGCGACGAGTTCGTGCTGAAGGGCGCGCGGCCCGCGGCCGCCGGCGCCCCGCCCGCCGGTGACGGCGAGCAGGCGGGCGTCACCTGGCATCGGCGCGAGCGCTGCACCGGAGCCTTCGAGCGCCGGATCACGCTGCCGGTCGCGGTCGATGCCGCGCGGGTCGAGGCCCGGCTCGCCGACGGCGTGCTCACGGTGACCTGCCCCAAGGCGCCCGAGTGCCAGCCCCACAAGGTGACGGTGCGGTCGGCGTAGGCCGCGGCCCCCGTCGCGTCAGCGCCCGTTTCCAGCCCCGACACCCCAGCCACCGAGGAGATGAACCCATGGTCACGACCGCTTCCCCGACCCCCGAGACCGAGATCTTCCAGCCCGCCGTCGATGTCTGCGACCGCGGCGCGGAGGTGACGATCGTCGCCGACGTGCCGGGCGCGAGGCCCGACGGCATCGACGTGTCCTTCGACGACGGCGTGCTCACGGTCCACGCCACGGTCGCCCCGCGGCCGCTGCCGGGCCGCGAGGTCGCGCGGGAGTACGGCATCGGCGACTACCGGCGCGCGTTCCGGCTCGGCGAGGGCTTCGACGCCTCGCAGATCACCGCCGAGTGCCGCGCCGGCGTGCTCACCGTCCGCGTCCCGCGGCTGGCCGCCGTGCGACCCCGGAAGATCGAGGTCAGCGGCTGACCGCCGCCCGCGGCACCCCCGTCGTTCCGAGCGTTCCCTGTCCCGTTTCCTGCACGAGGAGAAAGCGATGAGCCTGATCCCCTTCCGCACGAAGCGTTCCACCGGCATGGAGCCGACGAGCCTGGCCACCCTGGCCGACTTCCGCAACGAGATGAACCGCCTCTTCGAGGGCTTCTTCAGCCGGCCGCTGCCGGCCATGCCCTGGTTCGACACGCTCGAGCCTGGGCAATGGCTGCCCTCGGTGGACATGTCGGAGAGCGACAAGCAGATCCACGTGCGGGCGGAACTGCCCGGGATCGACCCCAAGGACGTGGACGTGAGCGTGTCGGAGGACCGGCTCGTGATCTCGGGTGAGAAGAAGTCGGAGGCGGAGTCGAGCGGCGAGGGCTGGACCCACCGCGAGAGCCGCTGCGGCAGCTTCACCCGCGCGATCCCGCTGCCCGAGGCGGTCGATCCGTCCAAGGTGACGGCTCGCTACGACAAGGGCGTGCTCTGCGTGGAGTTGCAGAAGTCCCCGGCGAGCACGTCCCGGCGGATCCCGGTGACCACGACGGCCGCGACGTAGCGCGGCGCGGGCGCGACGATATGCTGACGGCCGCGGGGGCGCCGATTGGCGGCCGGCCGCGGGCACCGGCCGTCCCCCGCGGCCGTCACCGCTTTCCGACCCGCCATGCCGCTCGTCCTCGTCCCGCGCCGCGATCCGGCGGGGCCACTCTCGATCGAACTCGACGGCATTGTGCCCGACCGCGTCGCCGGGCTGTCGGCCGCCGAGGTCGCCCGCCTGCCGATCCGCGCCGACGCCTGCCCGTTGCCGCTGGGCGAGGTGTTCGACGTGACCGGCGCCGGAGACGACGGCCGGATCGAGTGCCGGGGCGACTTCTCGCGCGTGCACCGCGTGGGGGCCGGCATGGCCTCCGGGCGGATGCTCGTCCGAGGCCCTGCCGGCCGCCATGCCGGCGCGCGGATGACCGGTGGCACGCTCGTGATCGAGGGCGATGCCGGCGACTGGCTGGCGGCGGAGATGTCCGGCGGCGAGGTCCGCGTGGCCGGCGCGGCAGGTGACAACCTCGCCGGCGCGCGGCCGGGGTCCGACGCCGGCCTCCGCGGCGGCGTCGTGCTCGTGGCCGGCGGAGCGGGCGACCTGGCCGCCGCGCGGATGCGCCGGGGACTCGTGGCGATCGGCGGCCGGTGCGGCGTGGCGGCGGGCTTCGAGATGCGGGCCGGCACGCTCGTGGTGGCCGGCGGGTGCGGCCCGCAGCCGGGACTCGGCATGCGGCGCGGCACGATCGTCGCGCCAGGCGGCGTTTCCGCGCTTCCGGCCACCTTCGCGCGGGGCTGCCGCTGGTCGCCCCCGCTCCTGCCGCTTCTCCTGCGGCGGCTCGTTCGCGCGGGCTTCGCCCCCGCCCCCGCCGCACCGGCGGGCCCGTGGCGGCAGTGGCACGGCGACCTCCTCGCCGGCGGGCGGGGGGAACTGTTCCACCCGGAGTGAGGCAATCCGGCCGCGTTCCACGGGACGCTTTCGTTGGCGGCCGTCGTGGGCTATGCTCTGGGGCTCCCGAATTCCGGCCCCCCAGACTCTTCGCCATGCCCACGATCAGCCAACTCGTCCGCAGCCGCCGCCGCCCGAAGCGGAAGTTCTCCAAGTCCCCCGTGCTCGACCGCTGCCCGCAAAAGCGGGGCGTCTGCCTGCAGGTCCGCACGATGACGCCGAAGAAGCCCAACTCGGCGCTGCGGAAGATCGCCCGCGTGCGGCTCTCGAACCAGAAGGAAGTCACGGTCTACATCCCGGGCGAGGGCCACAACCTCCAGGAGCACTCGATCGTGCTCATCCGCGGTGGCCGTGTCCGCGACCTCCCCGGCGTCCGCTACCACATCATCCGCGGCGCGCTCGACACGCTCGGCGTGCAGGGCCGCAAGCAGTCCCGCAGCCTCTACGGCGCCAAGAAGGGCTGACGCGGGCGCGAAGAAGGGCTAATCCAAGGAAACCACCATGGGCAACATCACCGCCAGCCGCGAGCAACTGCGTCCCGATCCCCGCTACGGGTCGCTCCTCGCCAGCAAGTTCATCAACTGTCTGATGGAAGACGGCAAGAAGAGCGTCGCGCAAAACGTCTTCTACAAGGCGATGGATATCGTGGCGAAGAAGATCACCGAGGCCGAGCCGATCGAGGTCTTCAATCGCGCCGTCGAGAACGTGAAGCCGGCCGTCGAGGTCCGCTCGAAGCGCGTCGGCGGTGCCGCCTACCAGGTGCCGATGCAGGTCAACCGCAACCGGCAGCAGTCGCTGGCGATCCGCTGGCTGCTGCAGGCGGTCCGCGAGAAGAAGGGCCGCGCCACCTACGAGAAACTCGCCGAGGAGATCATCGCCGCGTTCAAGCGCGAGGGTGCCGCGGTGACGAAGCGCGACAACGTGCATCGCATGGCCGACGCCAACAAGGCCTTCGCGCACTTCGCGTGGTAAACCACGCGAAGTGCCTGCTTCACGGCTGCACGGCCATCCATGGCCCGTGCAGCCTTGGGTCGGTCTGCTTCGCAGACCGGGTCGCTTCCTGCGACCGTCTCGCGTGGTAAACCACGCGCCTCCTCCCTCTCCCTCGGGGAGAGGGCCGGGGTGAGGGTGCAGGGAATCCGCGATCCCCGCCGGCCCCCTGACCCGGCCTGCGGCCACCCTCTCCCACAGGGAGAGGGTTCGTGCGAAAAAGCCTTGGCAGGCTTTGCTGACCATCTTCCTCGGCGAGGGTGATGTGCCCGGGACCGTCAGCGGCCGTCAGCGGATCGTGATGCGGGCCGGTAGGACGAGTTGCGGGCGGCCGGAGAGGACCTCCGCGAGGGCGTCGATCTCGACCGTGAGCGCCGCGAGCGCCGGCACGCCGGCGACCCGGGCGAGGAGCGCCGCCCGCAGGCCGTCGCCGACCGCCAGCCGCGCCACCGGAGTGGTGCCGCGGCCCGCCGCGCCGAAGAGGTCGTCGAAGAGCCCCCGCGGCTCCGGGAGCAGCACGCGGTCCAGTTCCTCGTCAGCCGCGACGCCGGCGAGTTTCCGCGCCTCGTCGATCGCGTCGTCGAGCGTGCCCAGCCGGTCCACGAGCCCGGCGGCGAGCGCCTGCCGCCCGGTGAACACACGGCCCCCGGCCAGCTTCTCGACGGCAGCCGCCTCGAGCTTCCGACCCGCGGCCACCTTCGAGGTGAACAGCCGGTAGACGTCCTGCATCGTCGCCATGAAGGCCTCGCGGCCGGCCGGCGTGAAGGGCTCGGTCATCGAGAGCCAGCCGGCGTTGCGCCCCTTGCTGACCACGTCGGTGTGCACGCCGACCTTCTCGAGGGCCCCGCCCACCGCGACCTTCCCGCCGACCACGCCGATCGAGCCGGTGAGCGTGCCGGGCGCCGCGACGATCCGGTCGGCCGCCACCGCCACGTAATAGCCGCCGCTCGCCGCGATGTCGGAGAGACTGGCCACGACGGGCTTCCCGCAGCGCTCGATCTCCCGCCAGATCAGGTCGCTGGCCAGCGCCGATCCGCCGGGTGAGTCGATCCGCAGGACGAGCGCCGCCACCTTCTCGTCCTTGGCGGCCTGGCGGATCGCCTTGACGAGATCCTCGGAGCCGGCCGCGCCTCCGGCGAGCAGGTCGTCGCGTCCCTTGCCCTCGCGGATCTCGCCGGTGAGGTGCACGACCGCGATCCGCCGCCCCGCGCCCGCGGGCTTGTCCTGCTTCTGCCCCGAGAGCAGTTCCACGAGCTTCACCAGGCCGCCGATGCCGGAGAAGTCCTGGTCCATCTTCCGCTCCGCGTAGTCCCGGACGACCTTCGGCTGCTCGATCCCCGCCGCGGCGGCGGCCGCCGCGAGGACCTCGTCCTCGTAGCCGACCGCGTCGATGAGGCCCGCCGCGCGGGCCGCCTCGGGGGTGAAGACCCCCGTGTCCACGAGGTCCCGCGCCTTCGCGGCGGGCAGCTTCCGGTCGGCCGCGATCCGCTCCACGAGCTGCTCGAAGAGGTCGCCCACGAAGCTCTCGTACTGGGCCCGCAGCTGCGGGCTCATCGAATCCCGCGTGAGCGGCTCGCCGGCGCCCTTGAACTCGCCAACCTGGAGGATCTCGGCGGCGACCCCGAGCCGGTCGAGCAGCGTTTTGAAGAACATCATCTCCGTGTGCACGCCCGCCACCTCGAGCGTGGCCGCGGGGGGCATCATGACCGTGTCGCAGGCGGCGGCCACCATGAACTGGGCCGGCGACCCGCCCACGAGGTGCGCCGCGACCGTCTTGCCCGCCGCGCGGACGCGGGCGATGGCGGCCCGCAGTTCGTCCACGCGACCCCGTCCCAGGTCGGGCGACTCCACGACGAGCACGAGGGCCTTCACGCGGCCGTCGGCCGCCGCCTTGTCGATCCGCTCGACGAGCCGATGCAGGTGCGGAGACACGTCGGCCAGCAGCCCCCCCTGCCCGACCCCGTCGGGCAGGGCCCCGGTGAGCCGGATGACCGCCACGGTCGTCGCCTTGCGGGCGGCGTCGGGGTCACGGGCGGCCTTGGACGGCGGGGCCTCGGCGGCGGCCGGCGCGGCCGCTGCCGGCAGGGCGAGGCTCCAGGCGATTGCCACGGCGAGGGCGCGGATGGCACGGCGGGGGTCGGCGTCTCGCATGGATCGGGCTCCGGGGTCGATGGGAAACGCCATCGTAGCGGCTTTGCCCGCGGCCCGGCGAACGCCCCCTCTTGAAAATGAACGGCCGTATAGTAAGATACTGGCGTCCACAGTCCACCGCGGCCGATACGCCCCGGCGGACGCATCCGATCCCACCCACAGGAAAGCGGTCATCCGCTCGACACGCATGTCCAAGCGCAAGGCTCCGGTCACCTCCCGCCGTCAGGGTTCGTCCAAGACGAAGGCCCGCCGCAAGGCCCCCACGCTGGCGTCGCTGCGGAAGCATCCGCTGGGCCTGATCTCCACGACCGACGAGGCCAACGCCGGCGACCAGCCGACCGAGCGGCAGATGGAGATCTATGCCTTCATCCGCGACAAGATCCACTCGCGTGGCTACGGCCCCACCGTCCGCGAGATCGGCCAGGCATTCAAGATCCGCTCTCCCAACGGCGTGGTCTGCCACCTCAAGGCCCTGGAGCGGAAGGGATTGATCACGCGCGGCAAGAACATGTCGCGGGCGATCGAGCTCGTGACCGAGCCGGCCAGTCTCCGCGGCTTGCAGATGGCCGGCTGGGTCGCTGCCGGCACGTTGCGGACCGCCGCCGAGCCGAAGGAGCGGAGCGACTTCTAGGACCTCTTCAACCGGGACAACCACTTCGTGCTCAAGGTGATGGGCGACTCGATGATCGACGCCCAGATCGCCGACGGCGACTGGGTGGTGATCCAGCGGAAGCAGACGGCCCACTCGGGCGACATCGTCGTGGCCCAGACCGAGGACGGCGAGGCCACGCTCAAGCAGTGGTTCCCCGAGCGTGACCGCATCCGCCTGCAGCCGGCCAACTCGTCGATGAAGCCGATCTACGTCCGCAACGCCCGGGTCCTGGGCGTGCTCGCGGGCGTGGTGCGGAAGACGTGACGGGCGGGCGTGATCCGTTCGCCATCCGTGCAGCGACGTCACGCCCGTGACCCGGCCCGCCTCCGCGCAGCGACGGTGCGCCTCGTTGGCATCGCCTCCGCGCAGCGAGTAGGTGCGGACTGGCAGTCTGCACACGGTGGCCAACCAACCGGCACCCCGGTGGCCAACCGGCATGGCGCGCCCATTTCCCGCGTTCGCGACAGGCGCGGCCCTCACCCCGTCTGCTGCAGCCCGTCGTTGAACTGGTGGAGCTTGTTGTAGAGCGTCTTGAGGCTGATCCCGAGCTCATCGGCGGTCTTCGGCTTGTTGCCGCCGTTGCGGTCGAGGCCCTCGAGAATCGCCTGCATCTCGAGCTCCCGGAGCGAGCGCGGCCGCGGGGGAGTCGGTGGCGCCACGGCCATCGTGGCCCCACCGCCTGACGCGGCCACCCCCACGGTGGCCCGCAGTGCCGCCAGGCGCGCGGGCAGGTGATCCACCCGGAGCGGCAGGCCGTCGCAGAGCACGAGCGCGTGTTCGACCACGTTCGCGAGTTCGCGCACGTTGCCCGGCCAGTGGTGGGCCGCGAGCACGTCGAGCACCGCCGGCTCCACGACCTCCGCCTGCGGCGGTGTCTGCGGGCAGGCCTCGCGGACGAAGTGGCGCACGAGGCCGGGGATGTCGCCGCGGCGGTCGCGCAGCGCCGGGATCGCGAGCTCGAACGTGTTGATGCGGAACAGCAGGTCCTCGCGGAACTCGCCGGCCGCCACCATGTCCTCGAGGGCCCGGTGGGTGGCGCAGACCACCCGCACGTCCACCATGATCGGCTGGTTGTCACCCACGCGCCGCACCTCGCCGCTCTCGAGCACCCGCAGAAGCCGCGACTGCAGCGGCTTGGGCAGCTCGCCGATCTCGTCGAGGAACAGCGTGCCGCCGTCGGCCACCTCGAACAGCCCCGCCCGGTGCTCGTCGGCGCCCGTGAACGCGCCGCGGCGGTGGCCGAAGAGCTCGCTCTCGACGAGGTGCTCGGGGAGGGCGCCGCAATTGACGGCCACGAGCGGCCCGGCGGCCCGGCCGCTCCCCTCGTGGATCGCGCGGGCCACGAGCTCCTTGCCGGTGCCGGTCTCGCCGCGGACGAGCACGGCGGCCTCGCTGGGCGCCACGCGAGCGATGAGCCGGCGCACCTGGTCGAGCGCGGGCGAGTCACCGACGAGCCGCGTCTCCCCCTCGGCCCGGCGCACCCGGCGCTCGAGCGCCTTGAGCCGCGTCGTCAGTTCCCGCTTCCGGCGCACCCGCTCGAGCACCGCCTGCAGTTCGACGAGCTTGCAGGGCTTCGTGAGGTAGTCCGAGACGCCGTGCTTGACCGCGGCCACGGCGCTCTCGACCGACGACTTGCCGGTGAGGATCACGGCCTCCGTGTCGGGGGCCGACTCCTTGAGCCGCGCGACGACGTCGAGCCCGCCGGCACCGGGCATGTCGAGGTCCACGATCACGCAGTCGTACGACGTGCGGTCGAGGGCGGCGAGCGCGGTCGTGCCGTCGGGGCAGACGGTGGCCTCGTGCCCGAGCCGGGGCAGCTCGATCCGCATGAGCTCCTGGAGCGAGGGCTCGTCGTCGGCGAACAGGATCCGCAGGGGTCGCGACTGCTGTTTCATGGCGGCTCCGGTGTCGGGGGTCAGGCGGCCTGGTCGGCGACCCGTGGGACGGCTGGTTCCGGCGCGGCGGCGCCGCCGATGGCCGCCAGCGGCAGCGTGATGCGGAAGGTCGATCCCCGGCCGGGTCCCGCGCTCGCGGCCTCGATCCGGCCGCCGTGGTCGCTCACGATGCGGTGCACGATCGACAGGCCGAGTCCCGTCCCCTGCCCCCCCTTGCGGCGCGTGAAGAACGGCTCGAACAGGTGCTCGAGCACCTCCGCGTCCATGCCGCAGCCGTCGTCCGTGACGGTGAGCACGGCCTCGCCGCCGCTCTTGCGCGCCGCCACCGTCACGCGGCCCGCCTCCTCGACCGAGTCGAGGGCGTTGACGAGCAGGTTGAGCGCCACCTGCTTGAGCTCCTGCGGGTTGGCCATCACGAGGACGTCCTGCCCCGGCTCGATCTCGATCGCCCGCCCCTTGAAGCGGCCCACGTGCCGGAGCATCTCGGCCACGTCGGCCACGAGCGCCACGAGCGCCGTCGCCTGCCGCTTCCGCTCGCCGAGCCGCGAGAAGTCGAGGAGCTTCTCGGTGATCCCCTTGCAGCGGAAGGCCTCGGCCTGGATGAGCTCGAGGTAGCGGCGGGCTACCCGGGCCTCGGGATCGGCGTCATCCGGCGGGGGCAGCCGGCTCTCGAGCGACTCGGCGCACATGGCGATCGAGGCCAGCGGGTTGTTGATCTCGTGGGCCACGCCGGCGGCGAGGAAGCCCACGCTCGCCAGCTGCTCGCCCCGGATCACCTCGCGGGTCCGCAGCTGCACCTGGCGGTCGAGGTCGTCGCGGATCTCCTCGAAGCGCTCGGTCATGTCGTTGAGGGCGTCGGCGAGTTCGGCCATCTCGTCGCGCGAGTCGAGCCGGATGCGGAAGCCGAAGTCACCGGCAGCCACGCGGCGCGACCCGTGGCCGAGCAGCCGCAGCGGCCGGAACACCCACCGATAGGTGCAGACGCCGATC
Organism: Planctomycetaceae bacterium; assembly: GCA_046095965.1. Taxonomy (GTDB): domain Bacteria; phylum Planctomycetota; class Planctomycetia; order Pirellulales; family UBA1268; genus QWPN01. Next base: position 3,012 of record JBJTJO010000222.1, on the reverse strand, counting down.
GTCGCGAGGAGCGCGGCGGCCGACAGGGCCGACGCCCAGGTCGTGGCGATCAGCGACCGGTAGCGGTTGCGGACCTCGTGGGCGAGCTCGTGGAGCCGGCCCTGGAGGAACGAGGGCAGCGTGGCGGCCAGCACGGCGAGCGCGTCGAGTCGGGGCCCCACGGCCCGCAGCGCGTCGCGGTCGGGCGGCGCCGGGGCGCCGTCCGCGCCGGTTTCCGTGCGCACCGCGCGGCCGATCTCGTCGAGGCAGGCGGCGATCTGCCGCGCCGTGTCGTATTCCTGGGAGCGGTCGGCGAGCGGCTCGTCGTCGATCTCGCCCACGGCGAGTTCCACGCGGTAGCCTTCGAGGGCCGCGTAGGCCGCGGCGAGTTCGGCGCGGAACTGAATGGCGGCGCCATCGTCACCCGCACAGGCCCGGGCGTGCGCGAGCCGCATGCCGGCGACACGGGTGCCGAGTTCGCTCGCGGGGGGCAGTTCCGCGGCCCGGCAGGAGAGGCTGCGGACGAGGTTGCGGTAGGAGTAGATGCCGACGAAGCCGCTGGCCGAGAGCACGGCCACGACGGCGGCCACGAGCATGCCGCCGACCAGGAGTTTCTCACGGATCTTGCGGCGCTTGGCCACGGGCGGCTCCGCTCGGGCGCGGGAGAAAGGCTGGGAGGGGCGGGGACGATAGCAAGGCACTCCCGTCGGCAGAAGCCGACTTGCGACCGGGGCAATGGGCCTCCCGAGCCGCGACGCGGCCCCGTGACCGGCGGCGAGCGCCCGCGCCGGTGTCAGGCGTCAGTCGAACGCGTCCGGATCGGCCGTCGCGCCATCGGCGATCGAACCGAGGAGCGGAAACACGCCCCCCGGGCCGGCGGCCCCGTCGATCATGAACCGCACCGCGCCGTCGGCCGTCGCGAAGAACGCGCCCCCGGCGTGATCGCTTCCCGGCGACTCGAAGAACCCGTTGTTGATGCCGTCTCGCGTCGCCAGGACCGGGTCGCCACCGGTCGAGAACAGCGTCGCCGCCCCCCCCACCGCCCAGCCATCCTGGCTCGTCCGCCAATCGACGTCGGCCGGGTTGGTGCCGCCCGGGAGCGGCCGGAGCCGCTGCACCTCGCCCACGAGGATCGTGGTCGAGCAGCCGTCGATGAAGTCCGTCAACGAAGTGCCCGCGTTGGCCCGGAACGCGCCGCGGATCTTCGCGGCGGTCGTGGCATCGCCCTGGTGCGCGAAGCGATGGTCGTTGGCCACCGCGTTCTCGAACCCGTCCGACCGGCCGAGGCAGCCGCCGTAGTCGGTGCCGCCACCGGTCCACGTGGGATCGGGGAGGTTGAGTTCATCACCGCTGCCCGTGCGCAGGCCGCCCCGGCGACTGGGGCAGAGCAGGCCAGGAATGTCGCGGCCGGCAATCGCGGCGTTGCCGAGCACGTTGGTCGCCGGATTCCACTGTGAGTACATCGGCAGCAGATCGAGTTGCGGCAGCACCTCGCGAATCCAACTCGTGCCCTGCCTGGAACCGGGCGTGAAACCCGCCGCGACCCGTGCCTCGGCCCAGGGGTTCCAGCAGTCCGTGCAGGCCGCGGTGCTCGTGCCCGTGGAGACGACCGTGGCCGCGGGCAGGGTGCGATTGGTGCACTCGAACACCAGCAGGGCGGTGGCCAACCCGCGAAGCTTGGCGGCACACGCGACGCGGCGGGCGGACTCGCGTGCCGCCTGGACGGCCGGCAGGATCAGGGCCACGAACGCCATCAGGATCGCGACCACGACGATCATCTCCACGAGGCTGATGCCGGCGCGGGCGGGGCCACGCCGAACCGTCGAGCTGGCACGGATCGGAAATTCGCGGGGGATGTGGCTGACCATGGGCAGAAAACGAACCTCGGACCCGGCAGGGCCCTTCGGTCAGTCGACTCCGTGGGTGAGCCGCCGGCACCCGGCCGGGGAGACCGGGGGTTCGACTGGAAGTCGAGCCGACGACATGGATCGAGGCGGGATCGTTGGTGACAGGCTCCAGAGAGCCTGTCGCCCGACGGCGGGAGCCGCCGGCCAACGACGTCAAGATATCTACACGGGAATCGTGAGCGCCCGGTGAGGATGCCGCGTGTTTTTCGTGAAATGTCCCATCCCGCGGGAAGAAGGCCGGGAGGAGCGGGGACGAGAGCACGTCCCGCCCATCGGCAGAAGCCAAAAAGGCCCAGGCGCGGGCCCTACGCGCGACCGGGGTGCCGCCGCCGCACTAAGACCGCGGCGGCAAGACCGACCGCCGCCAGGACCATCGTGGAGGGCTCCGGGACGGCCTCCACGCGGTTCACCTGCATGAAATAGAGGTTGCCCTCGAACGGGACCAGGGGCGTCTCGGCGAACACGGGACTGAGTTGGTCACTCAGGTTGTAAACCGGCAACGACCCGATCGTGTCGAGCACGCCGAGGCTCTCGGCGTTCGAGACCTTGCCGAACACGGCGTAGTTGCCGTCGAGGGCCGGATTGTCCTGCACGTTGAAGAAGAACTGGCTGGTCGCGGTGTCGAGTCCCGCCCCGCGGGCCATGGCGATCGTGCCGCGGAGGTTGGTATACGTGCCCGACTCGAACACGATCGGCGGGTTGGTCGCGATGGGCGAGATCGAACCCCCGGAAATCGTGAAGCCTCCGCCCTGCACGATCTGGATGTCGGCCGGATTGTAGGTCGTGCTCCGATGGATGAGCGAGGAGCTGTAGCTGCCGGCGTTCGCGTAGGTGATGAAGTTCCCCACGGTGATCGGCATTTCCGCCTCGTAGAGATCGACCTCGATGGCCCCGAGGATCGTGTCGAAGCGGACCGTCGTGCCGACCCTCGGCCGGGCGACGACGGCGAGGATCGCGGCGACGAAGACGAGCATCTGGCGGGCGGGGCGACGCAGGGCGGACACGGTGCGAATCTCCGCGGAGTGCAACGGGCTTTCGGCGGCGAATCCGTCCCGCCGTCACCTCCGAGGAAACGCACTTTCCGTGCCAAACGGCCTACGTGGCTTGGCGATTCCCAGACTCGCGC
>JBJTJO010000221.1:0-5639 GCA_046095965.1 Planctomycetaceae bacterium | reverse complement strand
CGCACGTTCAAGGCCTACCGCGGCATGGGATCGCTCGGGGCGATGGTCCAGGGTTCGAGCGAGCGCTACCGGCAGGGTGGCCGCGGCGGCGACAAGCTGGTTCCGGAGGGAGTCGAGGGTCGGGTGCCCTTCAAGGGGCCTTTGAGCGTGTTCGTCTACCAGCTCGTCGGTGGCCTGCGGGCCGGCATGGGCTACTGCGGCACGCGGACCATCGAGGAGCTCCGGCGGGATTCGCGGTTCATCCAGGTTTCGGCGGCCGCCGTGAGGGAGAGCCATCCGCATGACATCGCCATCACCCACGAGTCGCCGAACTACTCGGCGGCGGAGCATCCGTGAGCGGGCCGCGCCGTGGCCGCTGTTCGTGGCGGCGGCCGCCATCGCGACCGCGCCGGTCGCCATGGCGGGCTGGCGCGACCTGCAGCGCAGCGAGCCGCCGCCGGCGGTCGTGGCTCCGGTCGTGAGCGGCGCCGTGCCGGTGCCCATGGAGTCCGAGCCGGAGCGGCTCGGGCGCGATGTCGAGGAGCCCGGCGACACCGCCACCGCGGACGGTGCCGGCGACGTGCTGACCGTGGCCGCTGAGTCTCCCGCCGAACCGCCCGCCGCCGACGATGGCGAGGGTCCCTGCGGCACGGACGTCGAGTGCCGCGACGCGCTCGCGAAACTGCGGTCCGACTCCCTCACCGGCATCGATCTCGACATCCGCGTCGGCGGCCGGCCCGGCAGCGACTATCCCTGCGAGTGCCGGCTCGAGGGAGACACGTTCCAGCCGCGGCAGTTCGCCACGACGATGTTCACGTGGAAGGCCGCCGGCTACTGCCACAAGCCCCTCTACTTCGAGCACTGGACGCTGGAGCGCTACGGCCACTCGCACGGCTTCGCGGCCGACACGTTCCTGTCGGCTGTGCACTTCTTCGCCCGCGTCCCCGCCCTGCCCTACCAGATGGGTGTCGAGCTTCCGTGGGAGTGCGTCTATCCGCTGGGCTACTACCGCCCCGGCAGCTGCGCGCCCTGGACGGTGCCCGCCGTGCCCATCAGCTGTCGCGGACTGGCCCTGGAGGCGGCGGCCGCGACCGGCATCGTGTTCATCCTGCCGTGAACGGCCGTGTCGTGCGGCGTGGCGGGCCGGGAATGTCGACGGTACGATGTCGAGTGGTGATTCCGCGGATCGACCTTCGGGTCCGCGTCGGGCGCGGCTGAGGCCCGACGGCGAAGCGGGTGTTCCCACGGAGCGATCCATGGTGCACGGCTTTGCGCGGCCCATGCGGGCCTTCTCGATCGTGCTGCTGGCGTGCGCCCAGGCGGCGACGGGCCCGGCTCCGGCTCGTGCGGCCGACTCGATCGCGTTCAATCGCGACATCCGCCCCATCCTGTCGGACAACTGCTTTTCCTGTCACGGCCCCGACGCCGGACATCGCCAGGCCGATCTGCGGCTCGACGTTCGCGACGCGGCCGTGGCGGCCGGGGCGATCGTGCCGGGCAAGCCGGCCGAGAGCACGGTCGTCGCGCGGATCACGGCGACCGATCCCGACACGATCATGCCGCCGCCGGATTCGCACAAGAAGCTCGACGCGAAGCAGCGGGAGTTGCTCGCGCGGTGGATCGCCGAGGGGCGGAGTACCAGCAGCACTGGGCCTACGAGCCCCCGGTGAAGCCGGTGGTGCCGCCGGGTGCGGGCGCGATCGATCACCTCGTCCGGCGGCGGCTGGAGACGGTCGGCCTCGCGCCGTCGCCCGCGGCCGACCGCCGCACGCTCATCCGTCGGCTGGCGTTCGATCTCACGGGCCTGCCGCCGACGCCGGAGGAGGTCGAGGCCTTCGTCGCCGACACCCGGCCGGACGCCTACGAGGCGCTCGTGGAGCGGCTGCTCGCCAGCCCGCACTTCGGCGAGCGGATGGCGATCGGCTGGCTCGACGTCGTGCGCTTCGCCGACACGATCGGCTACCACAGCGACAATCCGCGGAACGTTAGAAGCTCGATGCCGTCCTGCCGCAGCTCGAGGCGGCCCAGACGCAGTGGGAGCGCGACGTCGCGGCCTACGGGGTCACGCTGCCCGAACTCGCGCCCGCTGCCGGGGCGCCCGGTGCCGAGACCCCCGACGCCGGAGCGACGCAGCCGACGTCCGAACAGAAGAAACTTGCCGAGCAGGCCGCGAGCGCGCTCGCGAAGGAGCCCACGAAGCGCAATGGCGGGGAGCGGGGCGCGGTGCAGCGGTATTTCCGCACGCGGGTGTCGCCCGAGCTGTTCCGAGCGGAGCAGGAGGGCTTCACGCAGGCCGAGCGGGCCCGCGGGGAGTTCAACGCGTCGCTCCCGAAGTGCCTCGTGAGCGTGCGGAAGGCCGCGCCGGGCGTCGTCCGCATCCTGCCGCGGGGCAACTGGATGGACGAGAGCGGCGCGACGGTGAAGCCCGCGTTCCCGGCCTACCTGCCCGTGCCGACGATCGAGGGCCGCGAGCCCGATCGCCTCGATCTCGCCCGGTGGCTCGTCTCGCGGGACAACCCGCTCACCGCCCGGACGGTGATGAACCGGCTGTGGCAGCAGTTCTTCGGCACCGGCCTGTCGCGGGTGCTGAGCGACCTGGGCGCCCAGGGCGAGCCGCCGGTGAATCCCGAGCTGCTCGACTGGCTGGCCTGTGAATTCATGGACTCGAAGTGGGACGTGAAGCACATGGTCCGCACGATCGTGACGAGCGCGACCTACAGGCAGGCCTCGGCGGCCTCAGCGCACCTGCTCGCGGCCGATCCGGGCAACCGCGAGCTCGCCCGGCAGTCGGCCTGGCGCGCCGACGCGGAACTGGTCCGTGACGCGGCACTGGCCACGTCGGGGCTGCTCGTGTCCACGATCGGCGGTCCGAGCGCGAAGCCCTACCAGCCCGACGGCTACTGGGAGAACCTCAACTTCCCGGTGCGGACGTATCCGACCGACGCGGGAGAGAGGCAGTATCGGCGCGGCCTCTACACCTGGTGGCAGCGATCGTTCCTCCACCCGAGCATGCTCGCCTTCGATGCACCGAGCCGCGAGGAATGCTGCGCCGAACGGACGCGGTCGAACATCCCCCAGCAGGCGCTCGTGCTCCTCAACGACCCGACCTACGTGGAGGCCTCGCGGGCCTTCGCCGCCCGGATCGTGCAGGAGTGCGCCGGCTCCCCGGAGGAGCGGATCGCCTGGGCCTGGAGGCAGGCGCTCCAGCGGGTGCCGCGGACCGAGGAACTGGAGGCCGTGCTGCCGCTCTATCGCGAGCACCTGGCCGCCTACCGGGCCGACCCGGCCGCCGCCGCAAGCCTGCTCAAGACCGGCCTCGCGCCGCTGCCGGACGGCATCGACACGGCGGAACTCGCCGCCTGGACGCACGTCGCCCGCGTGCTCCTGAACCTCCACGAGACGATCACGAGGTCGTGACCATGATCGACATCACGTTGCACAACGCGCTCGCCCGCCGCGCCTTTCTCGGCCGCACCGCGCAGGGCGTGGGGGCGGTCGCCCTCGCCTCGCTGGCCGGCACGGAGCGGGCCGCCGCCGCGCCGCTACGCGGCATCTACGACGCGCCGCCGCTGCCCCAGAAGGCGCAGCGGGTGATCTGGCTGACGATGGCCGGCGGCCCGTCGCACCTCGAGACCTTCGACCACAAGCCGAAGCTCGCCGAGCTCGACGGCCAGCCGATGCCCGAGAGCCTGACGAAGGGGCAGCAGCTCGCGCAGCTCCAGGGCCAGAAGCTCGTCTGCTTCGGTCCGCAGCACCCCTTCACGCCGATGGGCCCCAACGGCACGCACATCTGCGAGTTGTTTCCGCAGATCGGCTCGGTGCTCGGCGACATCTGCCTGATCCGGTCGATGACCACCGACGCGATCAACCATGACCCGGCCCACATGTTCATGAACACGGGCTCCCAGATCGCCGGCCGGCCGAGCATGGGCTCGTGGGTGACCTACGGCCTCGGCAGCGAGGCGGCGGACCTGCCGGGGTTCGTCGTGCTCACGTCGCTGGGCAAAGGGGGTCAGAACCAGCCGATCGCCGCGCGGCAGTGGTCGAGCGGCTTCCTGCCCAGCCGGTACCAGGGCGTGCAGCTGCGCGGCACAGGCGATCCGGTGCTCTATCTCACGAATCCTGGCGGCGTGACCCGGGAGCGGCAGGGACGAGACATCGCGGCCATCAACGCGCTCAACGCCCAGCACGACGCGCTCACCGGCGACCCCGAGATCGCCACGCGGATCGCGCAGTACGAGATGGCCTTCGCGATGCAGGCGAGCGTGCCGGGCCTGATGGACATGGCGGCCGAGGGCCCGGCGACGTTCGAGCTCTACGGCTGCCGGCCGGGAGACGGCTCGTTCGCGTCCAACTGCCTCCTGGCCCGACGGCTCGCGGAGCGCGGCGTGCGGTTCATCCAGCTCTACCACAAGGACTGGGACCACCACGGCGGCGTGAAGGAGGGGATCGCGTTCAAGGCCCGGGAGATCGACCGGGCCTGCATGGCCCTGATCACCGACCTCAAGAACCGCGGCATGCTCGACAGCACGCTGATCGTGTGGGCGGGCGAGTTCGGCCGCACGCCGATGTCACAGCGGGGCAACGGCCGCGACCACCACAACAAGGCGATGAGCGTGTGGCTCGCCGGCGGCGGCATCAAGGGGGGGCTCGTCCATGGCGCCTCGGACGACCTCGGCTACGCGGCGATCGACAAGGTGACCACCGTGCACGACCTGCATGCCACGATGCTCCACTGCCTCGGCATCCGCCACGACGCCTTCACCATGAAGTTCCAGGGCCTCGACGCGAAGCTCACGGGCGTCGAGCGGGCGGAGGTGCTCGCGGACATCCTGGCCTGACGCGGCGCGGCCTACCGTTTCACGACCGTCGCGATGTAGGCGTAGCGCCGGGCCACCGACTCGATCGTCACGTCGGCGCGCCCCGCGCGGCCGAGCGCCTCGACCGCCTCGAGCACCGCCGGCCGGTACTCGACGTGGAACATGGCCAGCCAGCGCGTGAGGCCCGCCGCGAACACCCGCGGCAGACCGGCCTGGTCCCAGAAGTCCACGATCAGCATCCGCCCCCCCGGCTTCAGGTTCGCGAGCGCCGCCTCGATGGCGCCCGGCCAGGTCGGCACCATCGACAGGCAGTAGGAGAAGAAGATCGTGTCGAACGGCTCGTCACGGCCGAACATCCGCCGGGCGTCGAGGTCCTCGGCGAGCCCCTGCCGCAGGAGGATCGCGGGGTTGCCCGCCGCCGGCACGCGCTGCCGGGCGATGCTCGCGGCCGCTGTCTCGAGCATCTCGTGCGAGGCGTCGAGGCCGCAGAGGAGGCCGGGCGCCGGCCGCCGCGCCAGCTTCACGAGGTTCCGGGCCGTGCCGCAGCCCACCTCGAGCGTGGCGGTCCCGGTTCCGGTCGGGATCTCCGCGAGCATCCGGTCGCGGCCGAGCAGGTAGTAGCGGCGGGTGATGTCGTAGACGTGCCGCGTGAGCCGGTACATCCGGTCCATCGCGGCCGCCTGCCCCGTGCCGGGAGCGCTCATGGCGGCGCCGCCCGCCGGTCCGGCGGCGGGGCCGCGCGGTCGATCTCCCGGGCCAGCCGGTCCCTCGCGGCGGCGAGATCGCGCCCGTTGGACACGATCGCGGCCTCGGCGGCGGCAAGCGCGCGACCGCACGGCC
>JBJTJO010000220.1:0-6168 GCA_046095965.1 Planctomycetaceae bacterium | reverse complement strand
GACTCGCGGACCGTGTTCCTGTTCGAGTATTTCAACCTTCGCCACGGCGGTGACACGCCGAAGCTCGTGGGCGTCCGCACGGCCACGGAGAAGCTCGTGACGTATCCGGGTCATCCGGAGTGGACCGAGGTCTTCGATCTCGCGGCCGACCCCTACGAGGTGAAGAACCTCGCGGCCGATGCGCCCCGCCGGACGCGGCTGGAGGCCGAGCTCGCCGCCCAGAAGACGGCGGTGGGCTACCCCGACGAGCCGGCCGGCTCCGCCATGGTCGTACCCGCCACGCTGCCCCGGCCGGACGGCAAGCCCGGCGACATGACGAAGAAGGTGCAGGTCTACGTGCTGGCCGGGCAGTCGAACATGGTCGGCTTCGGCCTGCTCGAAGGGGCCCAGCCGGCCTATCCGAGCATCTTCCTCTCACCCGATCCGGCCATCCGTCCCGGGCGCATGCCGATCGGCAAGGCAGCGGTGCTGCCGTTGAAGGTCCACCGCTCGGCGGCCGACGGTGCCGCCCCCGGAAGCGGGACGGTCATCGAGGTGTCGGCGACCGGCAACTACTTCGTCCATGCCGTGCACAAGGACGGCACGGCGGCCGTCGTCACGCTCGACGGCAAGGAGGTCTACCGTCGTGATCCCGGCGCGGAGCCCGTGCTCACGAAGGTCGCCCTCGAGCGCGGCACGCGCTACTCGCTCGGCGGCCTCGCGAATCCCGAGGGGGGCTCCGCAGCCTTCTGGCTGGAGCAGGTCGATCTCAAGGGCCAGGGAGACCTGAAGGCCTGCATCGCGGCGGGCAAGTTCCCCTGGTTCGCCGACGACGCGGGCGCCTGGACGGTCCGCAACGACGTCATCTACCGCGACACGCGGCTCTCGAAGGAGTCGCTCGGCACCGGCGGCCCGTTGAGCGCCACCTCGAACGGCGGTCGCACCATCGGCCCCGAGGTGCCGTTCGGCTTCGTGATGGGGCCCTACCACGACGAGCCGGTGCTGCTCATCGAGTCGTCGATCGGCAACCGCTCGCTCGACTGGGACTTCCGCCCGCCCTCGAGCGGCCGCACCGATCCGGCCAGCGAATGGGAGGGGCTGGAATACCGCCTCATGGTCGAGGGCGTCCGCAGGGTGCTCGACGACATCGACGAGGTCGTGCCCGGCTACCAGGGACAGGGCTACGAGATCGCCGGCTTCGTCTGGTGGCAGGGACACAAGGATTCAGGGTCCACGAAGGAGGCCTACGAGAAGAACCTCGTCAACCTGATCCAGGACCTGCGGAAGGAGTTCAAGGCGCCCGACATGCGGGCGGTGATCGCGACGGTCGGCTTCCACGGAGACAAGCTGATGGACGGCCCCTGGAAGGGCGTCTGGGAGGCGCAGATGGCCGTCGGCGATCCGCAGCAGCATCCCGAGTTCGCCGGCACGGTGGCCACCGTCGACACCCGCGGCTTCTGGCGGTCGCCCGGCGATTCGCCGGTCAACCAGGACTACCACTACAACCACAATGCCGAGACGTATGCCCTCACCGGCGACGCGCTCGGCCGCGCGATGGTGGCGCTGCGCGGCGGCACGGCGGAAAAGCTCGTCCTGCCTCCCGCACCGGCCCGCGACCCGGACGTGGCAACGATCTATTCCGACGCCGTCGTGACGGGCGAGCCGACGCCGGAGCAGTGCCGGCAGATGGGGCCCGCGCTGCGGCCGATCATCCTCGACAAGTTGATCCCCGAGTTCCTGGCGACAGCGTTCGGTGCCAACAGCCGCAGCCTCCCCGGCCTGGAGTTGAAGGCGATCCTGAAGGGGGAGAAGCCCGCGCGGCTGGACGCCGGGATCGACAGCCAGCTCGACACGCTGATGAGCTACTACGACGCGGCCGGCGTCACGGACTACGACTGGCACCCGTTCGGCCCCGAGATGAAGACGGCCACCTGGCACTACCACAGCTTCGACCCGCCGGAAAAGCAGGACGTCGCGAAGAGCAACCGCTACCGCCCGATCACGTTGCCGGCCGGCATGGAGAACTGGTTGGCCCCCGACTTCGACCCCGTCAAGGCGGGCTGGAAGCAGGGCGCCGCACCCTTCGGCACCTGGGGAGGCAAGCTCGAGGCCCGGCGGCCGCGTTGCAACGGGCCGCTCTGCGGGTGCAGCACGCCCCCGGCCACGCTGTGGGAGAAGGAGGCGCTGCTCATGCGGCAGACCTTCGACCTGCCGCCGGCCAAGCCCGGGCACGTCTACCGGATCGTCCTCGGCGGCGCGGGCTGCGACCGCTCCGGCGAGGGTTTTGCGATCTACGTCAACGGCAAGCCGCTGACCCAGGTCAACGGCGGCTTCTTCAGGAACACCGGCATCCGCGGCGGCTATGTGTTCGGCGACTGCCTGCCGGAGTTCAAGGGGGGCAAGGTCACGATCGCGGTCATCAACTTCCTGCGCTACACCCACTTCAACAACGGCACCACCTACTTTGGTCCGCGCGAAGAGTACGACGGCAAGACGGTGCCGCCCAACGGGCACGTCAGCCTGTGGATGGAGGAGGCGCAGGTGCCACCCGCCGCGCTGGCGGCGGCCGAAGCGGCCGGCAAGCAGCCAGACGAAAAGCGCTGAGTGCCGCCGCCACGCCCATCGTCTATGCGATCGACGGTTTCGTGAGCCTCTCGAGCGGCCACACGACGACGTCGACGCCGCGGGAGAAATGCAGGAGGGGCGGGCCGGAGACCGAGAGCCCGTGCAGCGCCAGCAGTTCGGCCGCATCGACGTCCCCCTCGGCCGTGTGGAGCGGCCACGGCAGATGATGCACCTCGGCTCGATACAAGGCTCCATCCGGCCCCTGGGCGTAGAGGCAGTAGCGCTCGACCAGGAACGACTCGATCGTCCCCGGTCGGGCCTCGAAGCCGGCGGAGACGGGACGGTAGCGGCTCCGGAACGAGACGCCGGGCGTCGAGCCCACGCGCCGCGACGAAACCACGTATGCCCCCGCCCCGGGCTCGATCCTCATGTCCGCCAGGAAATACGGGAGATGGAAGAATCGCCGTGCGGCCCACACGGCCAGACGGTTCCCGGCGTCGAGGCTCAGGAACCAGACCCCGGGCTTGCCGTCGTGATCGACGTAGAGCCGGAGGTTCAATTCCGGGAATGCCGACACCCCGGGCAGATCGGGCAGCGGCCGCCGCATGACGCCCGACATGCGAAATGGCACCACGCCGACCCACGACGTGCCGGCGAATTCCTGCACGGTCAGGCCGCGGGGCACGAGCGGCCGGAGTACTTCGGCAGGGACCGGCCAGTGGGCGAACAGCAAATCCTGCCAACTCTGGCGCCACGTCCATCGACCTGGCGGCACCGGCCAGGGGCGATGATCGGTTCGCGAAAAGGCGATGTGCACGACGCCGACCCCGGGGACTCCCGGCCAGAGGCTGCGGCATCACTACCGCCACGCTGCTGCAGGACAGGCCGATCAACCGCAGGATAGGCCGGTCAACGGCACGTTCACAAGCGGGTGAAGGGTGACGACTTATCGCGACGCTGATCCACTCCCAGGAAGCAAACAAAAAGCCACCCCCAGTTGCCCGGGGGTGGCTTCGCTGCAACAACTTCAAACCGCTGATTTGTCAGGATGCGGTTCGCTCATTCATAGGCCAGGGGTGAATCGCCGTCGGCGGGGTCGGACAGTTGCCGCAAGACCTGGACATCAAGCTTCTCGCTCAGCCAGTGCACGCTGCCGTCGGCGAAGCCGGCGAAACAGCCGTTGCCGGAATGCAGGCTGAACGGCTCGTCGTTCGATCCACAGTTGTTCATATCCCAGCTGCAGTCCGAGCCCGTGGCTGACCCGTTCTTGCCGCCGCCGTAGGTGCTGATGGAGCCGTCGGAGGCCTTGCCGCCGGGAAGCGGACTCCGGTTGTTGTTGATGATCGGCTGCGTCCGCGCCGTCGAGGTCTCCTCGTTGGGCGGCCCCGACACGCCGCTGGCATTGTCCGGGTCGGCCCAGCGATTGGGCACCGTCTTGCTTTGGGGATTGTCGGAACTCGACGAAAACAGCGGGTCACCCGAAGCGACCATGGTCGCAGCCCCGACGCCGCCCGATCGATACCAGGCCGTGGCGCCGCCGGCCGTCGTGTCACGCGACCCAACGGTCTGGAGCGAACGCCCCGCATCCTCGAGGAAGATCGCCGTATTGCTCGTGCCGTCCACCGCGTCCTTGATCCCCGTATCACCCATCAGTGACAGGAGGCCTGGTTTGTAGGCACCCTTGGACGAGCTTGACGTCGCTTTCTGCCGAGTGCCGTCGGTCGGGCTCAGGTCTGTGTAGGCGATCGGCATGTAGTCGGTCTGGCCGTAGTAAGCGTATTGCCCGTTCACGCCCGAGTTCGTGGCCCCGGTCGATGTGCCACCATACTCGTCCTTCGTGATGCCGTTGGAGGGGCACAGGAAGGTCTTGATCTTCGTGGCCGCCAACTGCGAGTTGCCGCCCGTCACGCCATTGCCCGTCGTGGAATCCCAGTAGGGCCGCTTGGGCTGCCACTTGGAAGCCAGGTTCACCTGCTCGATGAAACCGAGGATCTGCACGAAGAAAGATTCGACGTTCAGGGCTTTCATCTTGTCGCGGGGAAAGTCGACGCCCTCTCCGCTCGTGGGCCAGCGCTTGTTCGAAGACTCGTAGTTGAGCGCCCCGAGGGCGAGCTGCCTGACGTTAACCTGACACTGTGCTTTGCGGGCTGACTCACGGGCCGACTGCACGGCCGGCAAGAGAAGGCCGATCAGCGTACCGATGATCGCGATCACAACGAGGAGTTCGACGAGCGTAAAACCCGTTTTCGGTACCTGCGAATGGGTGAATGTCTTCATCGTGCGCTGCGCCCTTGCTTGAGGAGGATCATCGGCGGCCTGCCGACATTCGCTGTCCGGCCAACGACGTGATCGAGTTTCTACGGCGCACGTATGAGCCGGGCGTTAGGGAACTGTGAGGTTTCGATGAGAAAAGGGTGAGGGTTGTGTAAGGGCGAGTTGATCGCCTGCGGCACGTTTCGCAGATTCATGGAAAACTCACAGTTTCGTACGCGATCGTCCTCTATGCTTCGCCGACATAATATTCGGAACGAGTGCGGCGTGTTCGGTTCAGGTTTCCGGAGGTCACCATCGTGGGAAAGTCCGACAGCCGCCGGGATCGGGCCGCTCTGAATTGGAAGCCGCGTCTCAAGAATGCACCGAAACGCGTGCGCTCGACGTGCAGTTCCGACACGGTGAATGAAGCTGACCGGGCCTTGTCCGCGATCAATACCATCGACAGGTTTCTCGCCTCCGGGGGCAATGCGGACGACTCCTACGTGAACACGCTTGCGGGGAACCCGCGGGCGACGCGGACACCGACGGCGAAGCGTGCCGCCCGCGGGACGGGACGGAGCTCGAGAAACCTACTGCTCGGCTCCGGCGCTGCCGTGCTCGCGGTCGGGGTGGCGGTATTCGCGAATGGTGGACTGCTGCCCTCCAGCCGTCACACCCTCGCCGGCAAGGTGTGGCTGGAGCGGAATCCGCTCGGTTCGGCCGAGATCCAACTCCACGCCGCCGGCCATGACGACGTCACTTGCAGGGTGGTCGCCGCCGCTGACGGCCGATTCGAACTCACGGGAGTCTCAGCCGGCTCGTACCACGTGACGATTCACCCACCCGCGGGTGGATCGACAGTCTCGGTTGCGGCGAACTACACGAAGCCCGACATGACTCCGCTTCAGGTGAACGTGAACCGTGACGTCGCCAGTCTCCAGCTCCGCACCTTCAGGGTCGTCCCGAAGGCCCGGAAGGCCACCTGGACCCCGGGCATCGACTGACAGCATCGCCGCGCGTCTCGCCGCCACGAGCCACGTTGTCGTCCGCGTTTGGTCACGTCCCCTCGACGCCGCCCGTGCGTTCTGCCCGCCCGACCTCAAGCCGCTCTCCGTAGCCGGCCTTCACGGGGCGGGCTCGATGCCCGCCTGCACGGCCGCGACCAGCGAGTCGTCACCGAACGGGTCGGCGATGGCACGGCGGCAGAGTTGCACGTCCTTCTGGAAGGCCTTCCAGTCGTCGTCGCCGAGGTTCGCCCGCCGGCCCTCGTAACGGTCCCGCAGCGCCGCCACCACCGCCATCACGCGGCGGATGTCGGCCACCGTCGCGAATTCGAACGCGCGCAGGCGGGCGGCCGGGTTCCGCTGGTCG
>JBJTJO010000219.1:0-4823 GCA_046095965.1 Planctomycetaceae bacterium | reverse complement strand
CGCCCACCGGCCCCCTCCCCGGCTTCGGTTTGCCCCCGTCGGCGGGCGGGGGGCCGCCCCGCCGGGGGGCCCCGTTGGCGCCCGGCCCCGGGCCGCGCTGGGCGGCCGGCACCTCGACCGCGGCCGCGGCCGAGGCCGTCCGCCCCAGGACCCGGCCCGGCGCGAACACCACCGCCCCCTCGATGCCGGTGCCCTTGATGGCGATCCGCACCGTGCCGCCCGGAGCGACCTGCTCGGCCGGGGCACGGTCTCCATCGGGGCCACCGGACGGGGCGGCCCCCGGCCGGCCGACGGGGTCAACGCGAAGCCGGTGATGGTGCAGGTGGGCGACGGTCCGTGACCGGCGCGGCCCCGCCGTGGGCGTCCGCGAGTCGCTCCACGAACCCGCGACCCGAGTCCTTGAGCACGAACACCTCGCTCGAATCGTCGGCCGCGCCGCGCGGGCGCACGATGCAGATGACCTCCGCGTTGCCGCCGTGCTGGCGGACGTGATCGACCAGCGCACGCTCGCCCGACGAGAGGTGCGCCAGCGCGCCCGCCTCGGTGCCGGCCGCAGCACCGGGGACGGCGGCCGCCGGGGGCACGGCCGCGCCGTGCGGCGCGGTGGACGCGGTCGGCAGCGCGTCGGAACGGCTGCGCCGGTCGAACGACACGTCGGGCATCTCGGACGGCAGCATCGGGAGCGGCGGCCCGGACACGGCGGCGTTCGCCACCGCGTCGAGGCCGTTGCTCGGATAGACGGCGCGGTACACGAATGCCAGCCCCGCCTCCTCGAGCTGCTCGTGGATCGCCGGCAGCGCCGCAAACAGCCCCTCGTTGTCCTCCGGGTCGGCGGCGTTGCACACGCCGACGAGCGTGCCATCGATGGCGAACAGCCCGCCGCCGCTGCGCCCCTGCACGGGCTGGCCGGCCACCTGCACGTTCGGGGGCCCGAGGTACTTGTCAACCGCGGTCACGCGGCTGTGGTGGATGGTGGGATCGGCGCCGCCGTTGCAGCCGACGGTGACCACGGCCTCGCCGGGCGCCACGCGGCAGTCGCCGCCGCCCACCCGTACCGGCTCGAGCGAAACGTCCGTGAACACGCTCACGAGCGCGAGGTCCCGCTTCAGGTCCCATGACACCACCTGCCCGGCGACGCGCCGGCCGCCGCCGGGGGCGAACAGATCGACCTCGACGCGGCCCTTGCCGGCGGAATCGCGGAAGATGTGGCCGCAGGTGAGGATCAGGGCCTCCCCCTGCCGGCAGTCGATCACGGTGCCCGTCCCCCAGGAGACGCCGGACGTGTCCTCGACCCGCAGCCGCGCGGTCGCGTGGAGCAGCCGCCGCTCGAGTTCGCCGCGCGACCCTGCCGGTTGCGCGGTGGCGGCGGGCACGGCGGCCACGGCAGCGGGCGGGGCGATCGGCTCCGGCTGGACCGGCAGGGCGCGGTCGGACGGATCCGACGCGGCCGCGACGGCCCGCGAACGCCGGTTCGCCGCCGGCGGGCGCGGCGGCTCGGTGGCCAGCGGCGCGGCGGCGGCCGCGACCGGCAGTGGAATGCCCGGGACCGGCACCTCCGCCACCGCGGCCGCGGGCGGCGGCACGTCGGCGGCGCCGAGGGCCGGGCCCGATCTGGCGAGCAGTTGTTCGAGGGCCTCCCGGGTCGTGGCGCCGTCGATGCGTCCCACCTCCCGCCCCTTGACGAGCAGGATGTAGCAGGGCACGCCAGTGACACCGAACCGGCGCACGAGGTCGTGCTCCCGATCGACGTCCACGTGCCGCACCGACCAGCCTGCGGCGGCGACTTCCGACACCAGGCCGGCCATCTGCCGGCACGGCCCGCACCACGTCGCGGCGAAGTCGAGGAGGAGCACGTCGCCCGCGGCTGCCGCGGCCGCCGGAGCAGCCGCCGGTGCCGAGGTGGTGGACGTCGTGGCCAGGCACACGAGCGCCACGACGGCGCGGAACGGGTGGCGGGGTGCGGGCATGTCGGCAGGCTCCGGGCGAATCCGATCGGTCGGCGGTGCCCGCCGCCCCGCGAGCGGGCGGATAGTGCCGCCCGCGCCCCGACGCGACAAGGCCACTTTGGCGTGATGCGGGCTTGCCCAGTCGCCCCGCTCCGCTGCCGTTTCCCCCGTCGCAGGCCACCCCTACAATCCGCGTCCACCTTCCCGATCACACCGTGCATGGCAGCATCCACCGACCGCCGCATCCTCGTCACGTCGGCCCTGCCCTACGCCAACGGCCACATCCACCTCGGGCACCTGGTCGAGTACGTCCAGACCGACATCTTCGTCCGCTTCCAGCGGCTCCGCGGTCACCGTGCGATCTATCTCTGCGCCGACGACACGCACGGCACCGCGATCATGATCCGCGCCCGCGCCGAGGGCCGCACCGAGCGGGATCTCGTGGCAGCGATGCGGGAGGCCCACCTCGCCGACTTCGCCGCCTTCCAGGTGGCCTTCGACCACTACGGCTCGACCGACAACCCCGCCAACCGCCGGCTGTGCGGCGAGGTGTGGAGCCGGCTGCGGGAACGCGGCCTCGTCGTCTCCCGCACCGTGGAGCAGCTCTTCGATCCGGCCGCCGGCGTGTTCCTCGCCGACCGGTTCGTGAAGGGCACGTGTCCCAAGTGCGGCGTGGCCGACCAGTACGGTGACTCCTGCGAGGCCTGCGGTGCGGCCTATGCACCGACGGACCTCGTCGATCCCGTGAGCACGCTCTCGGGCGCCCGCCCCACACTCGAGTCGGCCGAACACCTGTTCGTCACGCTCGAGCCGCTCCACGACTTCCTCGCCGGATGGACGCGGTCGAGCGGCGCCCTCGATCCCCGCGTGGCCAACTACCTCGCCGGCCACTTCCTCGGCGAGCCCCTCCGCGACTGGGACGTCTCGCGGCCGGCCCCCTACTTCGGCTTCGAGATCCCCGACGCCCCCGGCCACTACTGGTACGTCTGGTTCGACGCGCCGATCGGCTACCTCGGCGCCACCGCCGAGTGGTGCGCGGCGCACGGCGAGGACCTCGCCGCCTGGTGGGGCCGCGGCGCGCCGAACGAGCCGCCCGCCGAGATCCACCACTTCATCGGCAAGGATATCACCTACTTCCACACGCTCTTCTGGCCCGCGATGCTCGAGGCCGCGGGGCTCAGCCTGCCGACGACGATCCGCATCCACGGCTTCCTCACCGTCAACGGCCAGAAGATGTCGAAGAGCCGGGGCACGTTCCTGCTCGCGCGGACCTACCTCGACCACCTCGATCCCGGCATGCTCCGCTACTTCTACGCGTCGAAGCTCTCCGGCGGCATCGACGACATCGATCTCGACCTCGACGAGTTCGCCGCGAAGGTCAACGCCGATCTCGTCGGCAAGGTGGTGAACCTCGCCAGCCGCACGGCCCGCTGGCTCGCCGCCACCGGCCTCGCCGACCGCTACCCCGACGACGGCGGCCTGTTCGCCCGGGCCGCGGCCGACGGCGCGGAAATCGCCGCGGCCTACGAGGCCTGCGACACGGCACGGGCGATGCGGGCGGTGATGGCCGCCGCCGACCGGGCCAACGCCTACGTCGATGCCGAGCAGCCGTGGAAGCTCGCGAAGGCCGGGCCCGACGCGGCCGCGCGGCTCCGCGACGTGGCGAGCGTGGCGCTCAACCTCTTCCGGCAGCTCGCCGTCTATCTCGCGCCGGTGCTGCCGAAGCTCGCCGAGCAGGCGGGCGCCCTCGTGGGCGGCCCGATCCGCTCGTGGGACGAGTCGCAGGCGCCGCTCGCCGGGCTGCCCGTCGCCCCGTTCACACCGCTCATGCAGCGGGTCGAGAAGCCGCAGCTCGACGCCCTGCTCGCGGCGGCCAAGGCCGCCGCCGACCAGGAGTCCCCGAAACCGTCACCCTCCCGAGGAGCCCAGACCATGGATCAGCCCCCCGCCGCCGGCCCCGATGCCGGCGAGGCGCTCGACGCGGAGCCGCTAGCGCCCGACGGCACGCTCGACCTCGTCACGAAGGTCGATCTCCGCGTGGCCCGGATCGTGGCGGCCGAGGAGGTGCCCGAGGCGAAGAAGCTCCTCAAGCTCACGGTGAGCCTCGGCGGCGACGCGACCCGCACCGTCTTCGCCGGCATCAAGGGGTTTCATGCGCCGGAGGCGCTCGTGGGCCGCCTCGTGGTCGTCGTCGCGAACCTCGCGCCCCGGCAGATGAAGTTCGGCTTGAGCGAAGGCATGGTGGTGGCGGCCAGCGGCGCAGGCGCCCCAGGTGTCTACCTGCTCTCCCCCGACTCCGGAGCCTTGCCCGGCATGCGCCTCCACTAGCCTCTACACTGATTCGGTCCACCGGCGACCCTGGGAGAGCGAATCATGCCCACCAAGACGATCCTGTTTCCGACCGATTTTTCGACCGCCAGCGACGCGGCGCTCGCGCATGCCGAGGCGCTCGCCAAGTCGTCCGGCGCCCGTCTGCTCATCGTGCACGTGGAGGAGCCGCCGCTGGCCTACGGTGGGGGTGAGCTCTACTACGGCCTCCCCGAGCCCGACTCCGAGCGGATCCAAAAGATGCTCGACGACGTCCGGCCCAAGGATCCGGCGGTGCCCTTCACCCACCGGCTCACGATGGGCGACCCGGCCGGCGAGATCATCCGGCTCGCGGCCGAGGAGCAGGCCGAGATGATCGTGCTCGGCACCCACGGGCGCACGGGCATGATCCGCTTCCTCATGGGGAGCGTCGCGGAGGCGATCGTGCGGCGGGCGCCCTGCCCCGTGCTCGTCTATCGCGAGGCCGCCGAGCGGCTGGCCCGCACACCGCAGCCGGCGCGGGCGTGAGCGGGGCATGATCGCCAGGGACGTGCTCGAACTCAGGCAGCG
>JBJTJO010000218.1:0-9240 GCA_046095965.1 Planctomycetaceae bacterium | reverse complement strand
ACTTCACCTTCTCGGGATCCTTTGGGCTGACATAGACCCTGACCCCCGCGGCCGATCGTCGTCGGCTCCCAGCAGATCAAGGAGGAGATCCGCCACAACAGTTCAGCCTTCCAGCGCTTCGGGCTCGTCGCCACGCTCCTCGCCGGCTACCTCTGGTGGTTCCGGCGCTTCCACCACTTCCCGCAGGCGCTCCTGCTGGTGCCGATCGGGGTCGCGCTCATCTGGATCGCGAATCTCGTGCGGATCACGGCACTCATCCTGGTGGGCATCCATCTCTCGCCGCGCATCGCGGTGGACGGGTTTCACTCGACGGCGGGCTGGATCGCGTTCGTGACGGTGGGCCTGGGCACGATCTGGGTGGCCTCGCGGATGCCGTTCTTCACGACGCCCGAGGCGAACCCCGCCGCCGGGACACCGCTCGACCACGCCACGGGGTCGGACGCGGCCGCTGCGGCGGACGGGTTTCTCCCGATCCCCGCCTGCGTGCTGCCGTTCGTGGTGCTCACCGGCGTGACCATGCTCGTGCGGGCGTTCTCGAGCGGATTCGACGTGCTCTATCCGATCCGCGTCGTCGCCGTGGCCGGCGTGCTCTGGGCGTTGCGGGATTCGTACCGCCTGGGCGATTGGCGATTCTCGGTCGTGCCGGTCGCGATCGGCGCGGTCGCCTTCGCCGCATGGATGCTCCTGGCCCCCGGACCGGGCCCCGACGAGGCGGCGGCGACACTCGATCCGATCCAACTCGGCGAGCCGTGGACCACGCTGTGGCTCCTGTGCCGCGTGATCGGCTCGACCGTGACGGTGCCCATCGCCGAGGAACTGTTCTTTCGCGGGTTCGTCGTCCGGCGCTGTATCGACGCCGACGCCGACCACGTGCCGGTGGGGCGACTCACGTGGCTCGCCTTCGTCGTCTCGTCGGTGGCGTTCGGCGCGCTGCACGGCCAGGCCTGGTTGGCCGGCATCGTGGCGGGGATGCTCTTCGCGGGGGCCCTGGCCTGGCGGCGGAGCCTCGCCGATGCGGTCATCGCCCACGCCACGACGAACGCGCTGTTGAGCGCTTCGGTCATCGCGACCGGCTCCTGGACGCAATGGGGCTGAAGGTAGCGACCTGCTCCCCACGCGGTTGAACCACCGCGGCTCGTGCGAGTCCGGCTCGCTTCCGCCGCCGTTCGATGAGGCCGAACGTGCCCGAAAGGAGCGCCGCGACGCTGCCGAAGCCGGCGGGGTCGATCTCGGGAACGGTGGTCATGGTGACCGCGGCCGCTTCGGAGACACTCGGCGACGACGCGATGCCCGCCGTTTTCAGGGCACCCGAGTAATCACCGGCGAGCCGGATGCTGTTGAAGCTGAAGTTGTTCTCCGCTTCCGGGCGTGTGGTGGGGCGGCCGACGCGGGGGGCGATTCGCGCGACCGCTGGAGCGATTCGGCCCAGCGGGCAGAACCGGGAAAAATGGCCGCCACGCCAGCCCCTCCGCCGCGCGCCCGGCTCACCGGCCCGGCGCCTGGGCGGGGAAATTGCACAGCGGCACGCTCTTCGTCGGCTCGGCCAGAATCTCCGCGAGCGTCGTTGCGGCGAACGCCTTCTCCATCTCGGCCAGGGCGTCGTCGAGCCGCCGGTGAAGCGGGCAGAGCCGTTTGCCGTGGGCGGCCAGCCCGAGGGGGCACGTCGTGATCCGCTGGATCGGCTCGACCGCCTGCACGACCTCCAGGATCCGGAGCGTGCCGGGCGCCCGCGCGAGCATGAACCCGCCGCCCATGCCGCGGCGGCTGACGACGATCTTCTTCCGCACCAGCTGCTGCAGGACCTTCGACAGGTACGCCACGGGAACCTGCGTCACCTCGGCGATCTGATCGACGGTCCGCGACTGCTCCGGCACCGTGGCGAGGTAGGTGGCGGCGCGCAGGGCGTATTCGACCGTCTGCGAGAGCATGAGGCCTCCTTCCGCCCTTCACGGGCGGGCCGCGCGGAATGTCGTGGCCCTGCTGCCGCGGGCCGCAACCGTCGTCCACGCCCGCACCGAGTATGACCGGCACCGGAATCGGATTTCAACATCCGTTTCCGGGGTCCACTGGCGGGATCGGAAAAGAAGCCGGCCGACGCCCGGGCGGCAGGCTCACGTCCCGAGGTCGAGCTTCTTCCAGGCCTTGGCCGCCTTCACTTTCGCGGCCACGTCGGGCGAGACGGCGCTGTTCTTGAACGTCAGCGACACGAGCTTCGGCATGCCTGCGAGCGCGGCGAGGGACCGCTCCGTGGCACCGGTCTCACGGATCGAGAGCTCCCTGAGGTTCGGCAGCGCCGCGATCACCGCCACCGACGCGTCGGTCATCCGGGGCAGGCTCCAGATGTCGAGCACCTCGAGCCCCGGAGCCGCGGCGAGGTGGGCGAGCCCTGCGTCGCCGACCGACGCGAGCTCGTGGAGGGAGAGCCGCGTGAGCGCCGGCAGCTCGGCCAGCACGGCGAGCCCGCCGTCACCCACCTCCGGCAGGTCGCGAAGCGTGAGCCGGCCGAGCTTCTTCAACGGCGCCAGGGCCAGCACGCCCTCGCTCCCGAACCCCTGGCAGCGGAAGATCTCGAGCGACGTCAGCCCGGCGAGGCCGGCGAGGTGCGCGCCCGAGGCGCTGGTGATCGCGAAATCCTGGGCGAGCAGCGACTCGAGCGCGGGGCTTTGCGCGAGGGCGGCCAGCCCCTCGTCCGTGGCCACGGAACTGCGGTGCTTGAGGGCCCGGAGCTTCGGCAGCCGCCCCGCCACGCCGAGCGTCATGTCGCCGGCCTCCATGTTGCCGCGGAGGTCGAGGGCCTCGAGCTCGGAGAGTTTCGCGAGCCGCCGCGTGTGGAGGTCGTTGAACCGCGTCTGCACGAGGGTCAGCCGGCGGAGCTTCGCGAGCGCCGCGATCGGCCGCATCGCGGCCCCGGTAAAATTCACGTTGCTCGAGAGATCGAGCTCCACGAGGCCGGGGAACGAGGCCGCGATCGTCTCCACCGCCGCGTCGCCGATCCCGCTGTTCGTGAGCGCGAGCGACTCGAGGCCGGCGAGACCCGTGAGCCGGGCGACGGCTTCGTCGTCGAGCCCGCGGCAGTTGAGGACGTGAAGTTTTCTCAGGCCATCCAGCCGGCCGAACAGGGCGACGTCGTCGGCCGTCACGCCCGAGCCGTCGGGGATCACGATCTCGGTGAGGTTCCCCGCCGCATCGCCGGCGCACGCCGCGCCGCCGCCAAGGGCCTCGATCCGCGCCCGGGCCGCGGCCACGTCGGCCGGGTCGGCCACCACCCGCGCGAACGCCATCGTGGCGACGAGGCACCACGCCGGAGCCGCGGACCAGCGGGCCCGGAGCAAAGGCTGCTGGATGCGGTCCTGAACGTTGCCCTGAATGTGGCTCATGGATGAGGCGCTCAGTCGAGGCGGTAGCCGGCCGGATAGGTCGGCTTGATGAGGTCGGCCACGCGCGGCGTCCGCAGCGATTCGAGGTTTGTGACCACGAGCTTCGCCGCGTCCCACTCGACCTTCTCGCCCCAGTCGCCCATCTCGCCGTTCGCGCCCCCCGTGGCCGCCGCCCAGACGGCGAGGTTGCCGAGGAGGATGGTCTCGGTGAGCGGGCCCGCCCGATCCACGAAGTTCGACTTCGCGATCGAGGGATCGCCCGCCCGCTTGGCGCGGAAGAGCTCGTACATGTGGTTGACGTCGTTGCCCTTGCCCTGGTCCTCGGCCTTCTCGTACGCGACGTCCGCCCGCTTCACGCCCTCGAGTGCGTAGGTCTTGCAGTAGTCGTCTGCGCTGTAGAAGGCGCCCTGCTCGCCCACCACCAGCACCCCGCTGTCGGCGACGTCGTCGATGTCCCACTTCGCGAACACCTCGCGGGGCGGCTTGTTGCCCTTGCGGTCGTACCACCAGAACGGGATGGCGGGCCGCTCGGATGTCGCGGGGAACTCGAACCTGATGATCGAACTCGCCGGGAAACTGTCGAAGTCGTGGCCCGTGGTCCGGGCGACGACCGACACCGGATCGCGGAGGCCGCAGGCCGCGAACGGCACGGTGAGCTGGTGGCAGGCCATGTCGCCCAGGGCCCCGGTGCCGAAGTCCCACCAGCCGCGGTGCTGGAAGGAATGGTAGAGGCCGGGCCAGTATTCCCGCGGCGGCGCCACGCCGAGCCACGACTTCCAGTCGAGCCGCTCGAGGGCCTTGGCCACCTCGCGCTCCTTCTTCTTCACGAGGTCGGCCACGATCTCCGCCACCTCCGCGGCCGTGGTCGCGGCATCCTCCTGGTCGTTCACCTCGCGCATCGCCTCCGCCTGGTACGTGCGGATGTTCATCCGCCGGCCCGGCCCCTGCGCCCAGACCGGGCGGTTCGACCAGGCGTAGACCTCCGTGAGCGGGCCCAGGACACCCGACTTGATCTGGGCGATGGCCTCCCGGGACGCGTCGAACGCCGTGCCCTGGTTGCCCATCTGCGTGCAGACGCCGGTCTCCTGCGCCACCTTCGCGAGGAGCCGCGCCTCGTAGATCGTGCGGGTGAGCGGCTTCTGCGTGTAGCACGAGATGCCCAGCCGCATCGCCTCGAGCGTGGCCGGGGCGTGCATGTGGTCGGGCGTCGAGATCGTGCAGATGTCGATCTCCTTCCCGTGCTTCGCGAGCAGTTCGCGGTAGTCGGTGAACCGCTCCGCGTCCTTGAACTGCTCCCCCTTCCCCTTGGCCTCGAGCGTGTTGCGATCGACGTCGCAGATCGCGATCACCCGGCCGAAGAGCGCGGCGTTGTCGGAGTCGCTGCCTCCCTTGCCCCCCACGCCGATGCAAGCGACGGTGAGTTCCTCGTTGGCCGACGCGCTCCGCGCGGCCTGGCTCCCGGCGGCCACGAACCAGCCCGCGCCGGCGAGCGACGTGCGGGCCAGAAAATTCCGACGGGAGGTGCGGGGCATGGGCGCGGTCTCCGGGGCGGGCGGGGTCATCGTGCTCGCGACCGCCGAATCCATACGATCGCCGACGCGACGGAGGGACGCAACTCCCCGCCGTCAGCGGGCGCCGACGGCGACGGCCGCGGGATCCCGGACGGCCGCGGGCTCAGCCTTGCGGACCCGCACGTCCGACGCGAACACCAGGCCCGCACCGGTCGAACCCGCGCCCGTCCACAGCCGCCCCTTCACCTCGATCGCGTCGCCCGGCGACATGAGCTCGGGCTCCGCCGCGTCGATCGTCGCCACCGCGTCGTCCGCGAGCGGAACGAGGAGCCGGCGGATGCGGCCCCCCTCGACCCGCAGGTCGAGCACGCCCTGGCGAACCTGCGACACTACGGCCACGACGACGCCCGGTGTGCCCGCGACGACCGCGGCGGGCCGGTCGGCGGGGGGCGAGATGATCTCGAACTCGCGCACCGGATCCACGGCCCGCCCCTTCGCATCGACGGTCGTGGTCAGCCGCACCGTCATCCCGGGCCGGAGGATCGCCGGCGAGGATCGCCCGGTCACGATCGACCGCGTCACACCCGCCGGATGCAACTGCGCCACGAGCGGCGACTCATCGGCCCGGCCCCTCACGAACGCCACCGTGCCGCCGGCGCGCCCGCCCGTCACGGCCCGCACCGTCCCGCTGAACTCCTCCTCGGGCAGGGAGTCCACGTCGAGCCGGTTCGCGGCGACGGGGATCGTGATGTCGGGATTCGTGTTGCGGCAGGCGCCCAGGTTCCAGAGGTGCTCGTACTTCTTCTGGATCGCCGCCGACTTGAAGAACGTGCCCCACTGGATCGTGCCGTCCGGGGCCAGTGGCGGCAGGGGCTGGCTATCGACGTAGGGGTTGTAGGGCACGACCTGCCCGCGCGCGGACGGCGCCGCCGCCGCGGACAGGAGCGCGGCCAGCACGAGGAGCGGCGTCGGCCGGGGGCGCAATGGCATCGAACGTTTCCCGGAGGCGAGGGACGTCCCTCCGACGGTACTTCGGACACGGGGGCACCACAAAAACGCCCGACGCCACGCCGCAACGGCTGTGCCGGATGTGCCGCCGGCACGGGCCCGAAAGCGACGGGCGGCACGGGTCAGCCGGGCCGCCACGCGAGCACGTCATCCGGCGAGCGCCCGGCGGCCCGCAGGTCGCGGATCGCGAGGCCGCCCGTGCGCTTCGCGAGCCGGTGGCCCGCCGCATCGCACACGAGCGGGACGTGGCACCACGCCGGCGACGGCCAGCCCAGGGCCTCGGCGAGGAGGATCTGCCGGGCCGTGCTCGTGAGGAGGTCGGCGCCGCGGACGACCTCGGCGATCTCCATCGCGTGGTCGTCGGCCACGACGGCGAGCTCGTAGGCGGCGAGGTCGTCGCGCCGCCAGACGACGAAGTCGCCGAAGTCCACGCCCGCGGTGCGGCGGACGCGGCCCTGGATCGCGTCGTGAAACTCGATCACGCGGCCGTCGGGCACGCGGAACCGCCAGGCCACGCCGCCGGGGGCGGCCGCGCGGTCCCAGTGCACGGGCCGCAGGCTCGGCGGAAAGATTCGCTCGTCGGGTTCGGCGGCGACGGCACCCTCACCCCGGCCCTCTCCCAAAGGGAGAGGGGGAGGGTTGGAGCCCATGCCCTCTCGTGAAGGGAGAGGGGAAAGGTTGGCGATCATGCCCTCTCCCTCGGGGAGAGGGTGGCCGAAGGCCGGGTGAGGGTGCCCTTCGTGCGGCGCCGTCGCGGCCTCCTCCACGTCGCGGCGGGAGTGCGGGCTCGGGTAGATCGCGCCGGCGGCCTCGAGCCGACGCCAGACGTCGAGATACCACGCGGTCCGCTCGGCCTGCCGATACGGCCCGTGCGGGCCGCCCACGTCGGGGCCCTCGGTCCAGTCGAGGCCGAGCCAGCGGAGGTCCGCGAGCGCCGCCGCGACGAAGTCCTCGCGGCACCGCGGCCGGTCGAGATCCTCGATCCGCATCACGAGGCCGGCGGATCCCGCCCGCTCGGCGGCGAGCGCGAAGGTCCGCGCGTGGCCCACGTGCAGGAGACCCGTCGGCGTTGGCGCAAGCCGGCCGCGGAGCCCGGTCACCAGAGCCACCAGGCGCCGGTCTGCACCACATAGACGCCGAGCGCCAGGTTCGTGGCCGCATGCGCCAGGATGCAATCGATCGGCTTGCGGGTGGCGGCGGCGATCCCGCTCACCACCGCGAACCAGCCGACCGCGGCCACGGCCTCGGCCGGATGCGTGAGCGCGGCGTAGACCGCACAGGCCGCCGCGGAAGCCGGCACGAGCAGGCCGAACGGCACCTGCCAGAAGTCCTCGTTCACGACGTAGCGCATGACGAAGCCGCGGAGGAAGAGCTCCTCCACGATCGACACCACCACCACGAGGCCGACGAGCCGCAGCGCGAGGAAGCCCCACGCGAATGCGGTGCCCGCGCCGAACTCGGTGAACGGATCGAACGCCGACCGCTCGCCGAGGAGCGTGGCCCAGCCCGCCTCCCGCTGGAGCACGGCCAGGGCGACCCAGGGCACCACGAGCGCGAGGCCGAGGAGCGGCGGCCACCACGTCGGCCGCCCGATCCAGGCGGCGAGCGGCCGGCCGCACCAGGCGAGCGCGGCGAGCGTGGCCCCGAGCCGCAGGGCGTAGACGAGCGGATAGGCCGCGTAGGGGATGCCGAGGGCGCCGGCGAGGCCGCCGCCGCTCTTGACCGGCTCGAACACCCCGGCCGCCAGGAACACCGCGAACGGCACGACGCACACCAGCCACGGGCTGGCGGGACCGCGGTCGCCGGGGGTCGCGGCGGGTGCGAGTTCGGCGTCCATCGAAGGCATCCTCCCCGGGCAATCCGGCCCCGGAAACACCGTCTGTCGCGATCCCGGGGCCGCGAGTATATTCCGACCTTCGGCCCCAGTTCCGCACTTCCCGCCCCCGGGCCGAGTTTCCCGTCCGTTTTTCCCAGGTGAACGTGTTTCCATGGACCTGACCAAGCTCCGCAACATGGGCATCAGCGCCCACATCGACTCCGGCAAGACGACGCTCTCGGAGCGGATCCTCTATTACGCCGGCCGCATCCACCGCATCCAGGAGGTCAAGGGCGGCGGCGACGGGGCGACCATGGACTACATGGACCTCGAGCGCG
The DNA here is from genome assembly GCA_046095965.1 of Planctomycetaceae bacterium. Lineage (GTDB taxonomy): Bacteria > Planctomycetota > Planctomycetia > Pirellulales > UBA1268 > QWPN01. The sequence goes on along the minus strand of JBJTJO010000218.1, from coordinate 1,190 downwards.
AGCGCGGGATCACGATCACCTCCGCCGCCACGAGCGTGCAGTGGGGAGACTGCGGCATCAACCTCATCGACACGCCCGGCCACGTGGACTTCACGGTCGAGGTGGAGCGCAGCCTCCGCGTGCTCGACGGCGCGATCCTCGTGCTCTGCAGCGTGGGCGGCGTGCAGAGCCAGTCGATGACGGTGGACCGGCAGATGAAGCGCTACAAGGTGCCGCGGCTCGCGTTCGTCAACAAGATGGACCGCACCGGCGCCAACTTCGAGCGGGTCGTCGGCCAGCTCAAGGACAAGCTCGGCTGCCACGCCATCCCCTTCCAGATTCCGATCGGCAAGGAGGACAAGCTCCAGGGCGTGATCGACCTGGTGCGGATGAAGGCGCTGTACTTCGACGGCGACAACGGCGAGCACGTGCGCGTCGAGGACATCCCGGCCGACTACGCCGACAAGGCCGCCGAGGCTCGGCACAAGCTGCTCGAAGACCTGGCGATGTACTCCGACTCGCTCATGGAAAAGCTCCTCTCGGAGGAAGTTCCCAGCGAGGACGAGATCCACGCCGTCACGAAGGCGGCCGTCCACTCCCAGAGCATCACGCCCGTCTTCTGCGGGAGTGCCTACAAGAACAAGGGCGTGCAGCCGCTCTTGGACGCGGTGGTCCGCTACCTTCCCAACCCGCTCGAGCGGTAGGTGATCGCCAAGAACTGGTCGCACGCGGACGAGAAGTTCGACCTCGAGGCCGACCCCAAGAAGCCGCTCGTGGCGATGGCCTTCAAGATCGTGGACGATCCGTTCGGCCAGTTGACCTTCATGCGGATCTACCAGGGCACGATGAGGAAGGGCGAGGCCTACATCAACCAGCGCACGAGCCAGAAGCAGCGGTTCAGCCGCATCGTGCGGATGCACGCCGACAAGCGTGAGGAGATCGACGCCGCCGAGGCGGGCGACATCGTGGCGGTGATGGGCGTGGACGCCGCCTCGGGCGACACCTCCTCCAACGACTCGAAATATTGCACGCTCGAGAGCAGGGTCGTGCCCGAGCCGGTCATCAAGATGGCGATCACGCCGACGCAGCGGGACGGTCTCGACAAGCTCAGCAAGGGGCTGCAGCGGTTCACCCGCGAGGATCCCACGTTCCGAGTTTTCACCGACGAGGAGACGGGCGAGACGCTGATCGCCGGCATGGGAGAGCTCCAC
>JBJTJO010000217.1:0-11810 GCA_046095965.1 Planctomycetaceae bacterium | reverse complement strand
GCCGCCGGCCCCGCTGGCACGGAACACGTCCTCGCGAATGTCCTCGTCTCGGATCTCCACCTCGACGTCGTCGTCGGCGATCTCGGGGGCCACGTCCACCGCCGCGAAGCTCGTCTGCCGCTTGCCCTCCGAGTTGAAGGGGCTGATGCGGACGAGGCGATGGATGCCCGTCTCGCCCTTCAGGTAGCCGTAGGCCCACGGGCCCCGGATGGCCACGGTGGCGCTCTGGATGCCGGCGACCTCGTCGTCCTGCCGGTCGAGGAGCTCGACCGTGCAATCGTGCTTGGAGGCCCAGGCGGAGTACATCCGCAGGAGCATCTCCGCCCAGTCGTTGGCGTCGGTGCCGCCGTCCCGGGCGTGGATCGAGACAAGCGCGTCGCAGCCGTCGTGTGTGCCGGACAGCAGCGAGGCCAGCTCGAGCGCGTCCACGAGCTTCTCGAGACGGTCGGCCTCGACGGCGAGTTCCGCCTCCAGGGAGCCGTCCTCGCGGGCCAACTCCTCGAGGGCCTCGAGGTCCCGGCCCACCGCCAGGGCCTCCTCGAGTGGTTTGAGGATCGAGTTGACCGTCTTCAGCTCGGCGACGGTGGCCTGCGCCTTCTCGTTGTCGTTCCAGAAGCCCGCCTGCCCCATGGCGTCCTCGATGCGGGCGGCCGATTGCTTGCGTCCCTGCCAGTCAAAGGGAGTCCCGCAGCTGCAGCAGGCGGGCCCGGATGGCTTCGGCGCGATTGAGGAGGGCGGTATCCATACCACAGGATTCTACGCAACGACGCTCCGGCGGAGAAGCCGGCCGTTTCAGGTCACTTCTTCTTCGTCGTCGTGCCGGAACTGCCGAGGGCGGCGAAGGCGGCGAGTTGCTGGAGTCCGTCGTCGTTGACGATCGTGCCCGCCGCCCGGGCCGCCGTCGGGGAGAGCGTCGCCCGGGTGGGGGACGAGAGCGCGACGAAGAAGGTCTCGTCGGCCTCCACCGTCCGGTCGCCGATCACCCAGACGCCCACCGTCGCTGTCCGCTGGCCGGGGGCGAAGGACACGGCTCCGCTGGTGGCGTAATAATCACGGCCCGCCGCCGCCGTGCCGTTCGAGGTCGCCCAGCGGACGGAGACCGTTTGCGTCGATGTGGCCGAGAGGGCGATCGTGAACGAGAGCCGTCGGATTCCGGAGTTGCCCTCCGAGATTCGCGCCGGAAGCACGCTCACCACGGGCAGGGGGGGCGGGTCGTCGCTCGTGATCGACACCCGTCCCTCCTTCGCCGTGCCGAGCGTGTAGCCCGAGCCGGCCACGGCCGTGACGATCACGGTCTCGACGGGTTCGGAGGCCGTGTCATCGAGCGGGCGGACGACGACGTCCGCCGTCGTCGCCCCGGCGGCGAACGTCACGGTGCCCGCGAGCGCCCGGTAGTCGGCCCCCGGCGTCGCCGAGCCGCCCACCGCGTAGGTCACGGTCAGCGAGGCCGTCAGACTGCCGCCCGTCCGCGTGAACCGGATCGTGCCCGGATCGAGGCCCGCCTCGGCAGCCGCGCTGTCCACGGCCGCCACGGTGACGACGGCCGGCGCCAGGGGCGGCGCGACGCCCCAGAGCGAGCCGTCCGCGGCCGCGGCGACCGCGGCATATTTCCAGGCCGTCGAGAGCGGCTCGTCCATGCGATGGAGCTTCGCGAAGTCGCCCCAGGGGGCGGCACCCGCCTGCCCCGTGAACTGGAAGTCCACGTAGAGGTCAAGGCCGGCGTCGTCGAGACCCCTAAGGTAGGCCCGATAGACGTCGCCCATCCGCGGGTCGTTCGTCGCGTCATAGAAGGCGTTTTGGTACGACGCGCCGCGGCCGTCGAGGTGCGGGCCACCCTCGTAGGCCACGAGTTGGATCGGCCGGCCCTGCTGCGTGGAGAGCCGCGCGGCGAGCGCCGCGTGGTCCCGCGTCCACTGGATCGACGTGGCCACGTTCGTCCAGGCATCGGCGAGGATGCGGTCCACCGTGGTGGCCGAGGTGTACGTGGCCCGCTGCTCGTCGGTGTAGGTGATGTAGGGTGCCAGCGCGATCGCGTCGTAGGCGCCGCCCATGTTCGCCGTGATCTGCTCGACGATCCAGGCATTCGCCGCCTGGCCGGCCGCCACGCGGACGATGCGGTCGGTCTGGCCGGTGAAGACGCTCGACCAGATGTCGAAATCGCGCTTCGCCTCGCGGGCGGTCACGATCCACTGGCCGTAGTCGGGATCAAGCCCCTCGGCGAGCCAGCGCTGCTTGACCCACTCCGAGGCCTCGAAGCCCCAGCCGAAGTTCCAGACCTCGTTGGCCCACTCGACGTAGGCGGTCCGGCCCGGCTCGAGGTGGTCGCGGACGTAGGTGGCGAAATTCCGCACGAACGTGTCGTCCGCGAGGTGGGGCATGTTGAACCACGGGTCGGCGTCGAGTTCGTTTGCGAGTTCGACCATGTATTCGAGCGAGATGCCATTGGCGACCGGCTCGCTCGGCGTGCCCTCGGCGCCCGAGCCCTGACGGATGTCGGCGGCGTCACGGCGCTGCGACCACGTGGCGATGTCGGACGTGTTCGTCTCCCGCATTCCCCTGAAGCGGAGGGTCTTGAAGGGCCCGAGCCGGTCGAGGAACAGCGGGTGGCACGGCGAGACCGCGGCGCCGGGCTGCCAGCGCTCGCCGACGAAGCTGTGGCCGTTCCAGTCGGGCATCCAGACGTTGAACCCGCGCACCGGGTCGGTCGGGCTCGTCTGCTCGATCCGCATGTAGATGCCGGAATCGGTCGGCGTCACGCGAAGATCGGCGAAATTACGGCCGGCAGCCGTCCTGCCGCTCGCGGTCACGACCGCGTCGAAGCCGAACGTCACGACGCCCGTGCCGTCCCACTCGGCGCGGTAGGTGCCGCCGGCGTAGGCGCCGCCGAGGGAGTTGAACATGAGCGTGCCGGCGAATTGCCGCATCTGGACGCCGTTCTGCGTCCAGGTCTTCAGGGAGCGGACGTTGCCGTTGGCGTCGAGGTCGAGCGTCGGTGCCTGGGACGCGTCCCACGTCGTGCCCCAGGTATCGGGATTGAACGCGTGGGAGATCCAGGGCCGTGACGCCTTGAATGCGTCGGTGAACGTCCACGCCGGTGACCAGTCGACGACGCTCTCGAGGTTCATGCCGACGGCCATGTGGCCCGTGTCGATGGCCAGCAGATGTCGCGGCTCGCAGCGCTCGAAGCCGAGGGCCTGGGGCCTCCGCGATGCCGTGCGGGATCGCCGGTGCGTGCGGGAGGTGCGTTGGTTCATCGCTTCGCGCCCTTTGGTGACCCCGACGAAGTATAGAACGGCGATTCGGCTACCGACAGGCCGAACGCGAGGCTCGCGAACGCCGCGGGCCCGGGCGCGGTTGGTCTCGGACCAGAGCCCGCGATCGGCGGCCGAGGTGCCGGCGGGCCGGCGGGCGGCTTGGGCGCCGCCGGTGGCGCGACCGCCACGTCGAGGCCACGGATCTCGCCGCCGCGGGTGATCCTCACCGCCCGGCTCGTCGCCGACGTTCCGCCGGCCGCGGGCGTGACGACCACTCGGTAGGTGCCGAGGTCGAGGTGTTGGAAGGCGAAGGCCCCGCGGGAATCGGACCGGCCCGTCGCGACCGTGGCGCCGCTCGCGTCCACGAGCGTGACGACCACCGTGGCCACTCCCGCCTCAACCGGCTGCCGGACGCCGTCGCGGTTCGAGTCGCCGAACACGCTGCCGGAGATGCCGGCCCGGAACACGAACACGTCGGGCTGGAGGTTCGCCACGTGCGTGTTGCGGCGGACGACGTCGGCGAGCGTCATGCCCTGCACCCGCTGGACCGCGTCGGCGGGCAGCACGCCCCGGCTCTGGTACCAGTAGCGGTCGCCGTCGCGGAGCCGCGTGAACTGGTCCACGAGGATCCGCGTGAATGTGGCCCCCACGCTCGAGCCGGGCAGGTGCCGTTCCGCGAGGCCGCCGACCCAGAGGTCGATCCGGTCCACACTGCCGTAGGCCTGCTGGAGCGCCTGCTGCACGACCGTGTCGGGCGTGATCTGGGCGAAGCTCGTCACCCGCGGCAGGCCGTAGACGACGCGGACCGTGTTGTAGTCGGCGAGGCCGTGGTCGCGGCCCCGCTGGATGTTGAGCGCGGCGAGATCGAAACCCCCCTGGCCGGGCGCGCCGAAGAGGAAGTTCCGCACGTCGTCCACCACACGGGTGTCGATCTCCTGCGCCCGGGAACTCGACAGGTACTTCACGATGCCGTCGATGCCCACCTCGGAGAGCGGCGTGGGGTTGAAGAACGCGTCGCGGAGCGCCAGCGGGTCGCGGATCGGCGTGCCGTCGTCGGCGAGGACCTCGATGTCGGGCCCGAGCATGCTGTGGCCGAGCCGGAAAGCTGCCGTCGAGAACTCGGTGGCGATGCCGGGGTTCACGTCGGCCCGGTAGCCCCGGTACGGCGCGATCCCGTCGGGGCCGGGCTTCGGCGCGCCGAGGAGCGCCGGCAGGAACTCGTCGTAGGTGATCTTCTGGAGCTCGGCGATCACGATCCGGCGGGCGTGCTGGAAGAGCCGTTCGTCGCTCCAGGTCGGGTTCTTCGCCGCCGCCTCGGCCGCGATCCGGTTGTGTTCGCGGACGAAGAGCGTCTGCAGGGCGAGCAGTTCGGGATTCTCGTTGGCCCGCACGTCGCCGGCGAGGAAGAGCGCCGAGTCGGCCACGCGGTGGGCGTCGTTGGCGTTGGCGAGGCCCGCGGTGTTGAAGGGCAGGAGGTCGCCCGCGCTCGTCTTCAGCCGGCCGCCCGCGAACTCCCGCAGCGCGGCGGCGCGGACGGCGTCCACGCCGTAGATCTGCGAGCCGTCGATGAAGGCCGTGAGCTCGTTGATCTGCTGCCGCGGGTTGGCCGTGCCGGTGCCGGTCGCGGTGTCCCACTCCGATCGTGACATCGAGATCGTCATCGCGCCGGTGCCCGCGGGGTCGAACGACGCGTCGCCCGTCGGCACCGCGATGGAAAACCGCTCCCGCGGCGACGCGGAGCCCGTGAGGCTCAGGTCGTGGTCGAGGAACTGGCCCCAGGCGTAGACGAAGGCCGTCCAGTCGCGGTCGTTGACGATGCCATCGACGGGGCTCTGCGCGAGCAGGTTGCTCACGAGCCGCGCGCTCGGCCGGTCCGCGCCAGCGGGGGCCGAGACGCCGTCGGCGTAAACCGCCGCCGACTTCCGCAGGAGATCCTCGACGGTGCTACCCCAGTCGGGGTGGGCGAGGTTGTTGCCCGTGCCGTCCAGCGACTGGACGGGCAGGGGGGCGGGGGGCAGGGCCGCCACGGCCATCATCGACCGGGGCTCGAGCCGCTCGGGGGTGGCGAGGCGCCGCGCACTGCCGCACTTTGCAACGCGCGCCGCATTTTTGTGCGGCCCACCGAGAGGGTTTGTGGCGTTCATGGCGTCCTCCGTTTGCTCGCGGGCGACCTGAATCGCGGGTCGTTCGCCCGCACGAGGCTTCAACGGTCCTGGTGTGCCGAGGTTGCTCGACCACCCATCGGGCAACTCTCGTGCCGCTCGTTCCGGTCGCTTCCGTTTCCGGCTTGCCGGTGACCGGTCGGGACCGGCCGCTCAGCCCATCGCAGGCCGCGCCACGCGGTTGCCCGGCAGGCGGCGGAGTATCCGCCGCATCTCGAGGACGCCGAGCGTGGCGAGCACCTGCGACGCGGCCAGGCCGGTCGAGGCCACGACGTCGTCGATGCCGGCGTCCTCGCCGTCGGCAAGGCCCGCATCGACCGCGTCGAGCACGCGGCGCTCCACGTCGCCGAGCTGCAGTTCCGCCGGCACGCGAATCTCGCGTCCCTCGGCCGTGGTCGCCGACTCACCCAGGGGCCCGAACTCCTCGAGGACGTCATCGACGCTCTCCACGAGTTTCGCGCCGTCGCGGATGAGACGGTGGCAGCCGCGCGACATGCGGCAGTCGATCGGCCCCGGCACCGCGAACACCTCACGGCCCTGCTCCCCCGCGAGCCGGGCCGTGATCATCGCGCCGGAGTTCTCGGCGCCCTGCACCACGATCGTGCCCACGCACAGCCCCGAGACGATCCGGTTGCGCTGCGGGAAGGCGCCGCGGAACGGCTCCGCCAGCGGCGGGGCCTCGCTCACCACCGCGCCGCGGCCGGCGATCTCGGCGGCGAGATCGTCGTGTTCCGGCGGGTAGACGGCGAGCACGCCGCCGCCCAACACGGCGATCGTGCGACCGCCCGCATCGAGGGCCCCGCGGTGGGCCGCCGCGTCGATGCCCCGGGCGAGGCCGCTCACGATCGTGTATCCCGCGCGTGCCAGGCCGCCGGCCAACTGCCACGCGACCTTGCGGCCGTAGGCCGTCGCGTGCCGCGAGCCGACGATCGCGACGGAGAGCGCGTCACGCTCCTGAAACTCCCCGCGGGCGAAGAGCAGGCTCGGCGGGTCGTCGATTTGGCCGAGCAGTGCCGGATACCCGCGCGCACCCTGGATGACCACTTGCACGCCGCGCTCGCGGCAGAGCTTCAGGACCGCGTCGGCGAAGCGGCCGTCGGCTCCGGCGACGATCCCCTCCGCCGCCCTGCGGCCGACCCCCGGCACCCGTGCGAGTTCCGGCTCCGGGGCCGCGAACACCGCCTCCGGCGACCCGTAGCGGTCGAGCAACGCGCGCCGCGACCGTGGCCCGACGCCCGGGGCGCACGCGAGGCGCACGTGCTCGCGCAGGGCTTCGGTTTCGGGTGACGAGGTCGCGACGGTCATGAGGGCAACAATCGACAATCGACGCGCGGGTCGTGAGTGTACGGGCGTACCGTACGTTCTACGGAAGGCCCGGGGTGCCGTCAATCATTGAGACGGACGGGAGGCCGCCGAGGGGCAACGGCCTGGGCGTGAACGCCGGGCGGCCGCCGAAGTGCGCTCCTGGCCACGGTCCGAGTCGCCGGCAATCCCCACCAACAGACCGAACCCGGGCCCGAGGCTCCGCCGCATCCGTTGTCGTGGGGGCCGGGTTGGGCTTCGCGGTCGAAGATCGACATTTCGATATGCTGAAAGTATCTTTCCGCCGGCGCGTTCACGATCCACCCCTCCAAAGGCCTTCCCGCATGCACGTTTCGAGCGTGGTCTCCGTCCTGGGCATCGCTGTCGTTCCGCTCCTCGCCGCGGTCGCGCCGTCCGCGGCCGGTGGCGACGCCCGCCGCACGACCATCTCGCTCAACGGCACGTGGGCCATCGCGGAGAGCGTGGCGTCCGACGATCGGCCCGCGGCCTTTCCCCACCAGGTGCCGGTGCCGGGGCTCGTGAACCAGTCCATGCCGCCGTTTCCCGAGGTGGACCTGTTTGCCAGCCGGTTCTACTTCCAGCGGTTCTCCCCAAAGGCCCGGACGTATCCGTGGGTGGGTGGGACGGTGCTCCTCAGCGAGAAGGATCCGTTGCCCGTCGTCGGCATCCCGGTCAACAAGCGGAACTATTTCTGGTATCGGACGACCTTCCCGGCGCCCGCGCAGCGGGAAGTGGCGCTCCTGGAGATCGGCAAGTCACAGTTCGGCACGGCGGCGTGGCTCAACGGCAAGCCCGTGGGTGAGCACCAGAGCTGCTGGACCAAGGGCACCTACGACCTCACCGCCGCCATGCACTGGTCGGGCGAGAACGAGCTCGTGGTACGGATCGGCGCCCATCCGGCCGTGCTGCCCGAGGACCTTCCGGGAGCCGGCTCCTACAGCTCCAAGCACAAGTGGACGCCCGGCATCTACGACGACGTCAGCCTGGTACTCTGTGACAACCCCGTGATCGAGACGATCCAGATCGCGCCGCGGATCGGCACGTCGGAGGCCGTCATCCAGACGACGGTGAGAAACCACGGCGCGGCCCGCGACGTCGAGCTCGGCCACGTCGTCCGCGCGTGGAAGCAGGGCACCGAGGTCGTCCGGACGGAGCCCGTGCGGGCCCGGCTGCCCGCCGGCGCGGAGCGGACGTTCACGCAGACCGTGAAGATTCCGGATGCCCGGCTGTGGTCGCCCGAGGAGCCCTTCCTCTACGTCGTCGAGAGCCGCACCGACGGCGACAGCCTCGCGACGCGGTTCGGGATGCGGGAGTATCGCTACGACGCCGCCACGCAGCTCGGCTTCCTGAACGGCCGCCCCTACCACCTCCGCGGCGGCAACATCGAGTTGCACCTCTATTTCGAGGACCCGGACTGCGGCCGCCGTCCCTGGGACCGCGCGTGGGTGAAGAAACTCGTGGCCGACATCCCCAAGCGGCTCCACTGGAACGCATTTCGCTTCTGCCTGAGCCCCGTCCCGCAGATGTGGCTCGACGTCGCCGACGAGGAGGGGATCCTCGTGCAGCCGGAGCCGATCGTCTGGGATTGGACCGGCAAGGCCAGCGCCGCCTGGTCGCCCGACGCCTTCGCCGCCGAATACGCCCGCTGGATGCGGGACCACTGGAACCACCCATGCGTGTTCATGTGGGACTCGAGCAACGAGACGCATTGGAAAGCGCTCACCGGCATCATCCAGCGGGTGCGGTCGCTCGATCTGTCGAACCGGGCCTGGGACAACAGCTACACCGCCACCGCCGGCCCCGACGATCCGACGGAGGCGCATCCCTACCTGTTCGGCTTGAACACGAAGTACGCCGATCTGCGGACGCTCCGCGGTTTCGCGCCGGATGATACCTGGAAAGGCTGGAACTGGTCGGCGACCGGCGCGGGGCATCCCTGCCTGATCAACGAGTATGCCTGGCTCTGGCTCTACTCCGACGGCACGCCGATCGACCTGACCGTGCCGATCTACCAGACGATGCCGCTGGCCGACCGGCAGGACTTCCGCTTCTACGTCACCGCCGCCCTCACGGAGATGTGGCGGGCCCGGCGACGGCCGATCGGCATCTTCGACTACGTCTATTTCGGATCCTACCTGCCGCGGTCACCCGGGCCCTGCCACTTCGGCGACTTCGCCGATGCCGCGACGCTCGAGCTTCATCCGGAGTTCGAGCGGTTCATGATCGACGCGTTCAGGCCGCTGGGCGTGTATCTCGCGTTCTGGGGCGACGGTGAGCCGGGCACCGAGCTGACCCGCAGCACGTGGTTTCCCATCCGTGGCGGCGAAGAGCGGCGGTTCGAGATCGTGCTCGTCAACGACGACCAGGAGCCGGCCGCCGGCACGCTCGTGCTCTCGCTCGCCACGCCCGACGGCAGGCAGCTTGCCACGGCAGAGACGCCCTTCTGCGTGGACGCGGCGGGGCGCGAGGCCTACGAACTGGCCGTGCCGATTCCAGGCGACGCCGGCCGCTACCTGCTCGAGGCGACGGCCCGTCCGGGAGGCGGGCGCCACGACGGCCCGACGACGAGCCGCCGCCGGATAGCGGTCGCAGAAGCGGAGTGACCGCCGGGGGTCTTCAACCGGCGGCGACCTTCATCTCGGCGAGCCGCTGGGCGGCGCCGACGAGCCGGTCCCAGTTCTGCTCGACGTAGTCCGGCGGGCCGCCGACCTGGGCCACGACCTGCGCCACCTGCTCGGTGGGCACCATCTCGATCGCATCCCAGGGGCAGACCTTGAGGTCGTAGGGGTTCGACTTCTTCCCCGGGATGTGGACGCACACCTCGCAGCCCACGCATCGCTCGACGTCGATCTCGCACCAGCTCTGCAGGTTGTGGAACTGGTCGTACTGCTGCACCTTCACGATGCAGTCCACCGGGCAGACCTCGAGGCAGCTCTCGCAGCCGGTGCAGTTGTCGGCGTTGATGACCGCCAACTCTTTCGGCAGTTTCTTGCGGGGTCCGGCCTTGGCCATGGGGGTGTGATCGGCTGAGACGGTGCTGAAAATGAAGGGTCGAAACGAGCACTCAATCCTAGCCGGTCGCCTTATCGCGGCAAAATATCCCGGGAAAGCGTGCGCCACGGGGGTCTGGGTGGCGCACGCCTCCAGGCGTGCGAATCCGGGCGGGCCCCCATGACGGGCAGCCGCACGCTGGAAAGCGTGCGCCACGGGCCGATGCGTGTCCCCTCTCACACCGTCTCGCCGCGGGTGAGGTCGGTGGGGGTTTGGCGGGCGCGGACGAGGCGGGGTTGGCCGCCGTCCACGAGCACCTCCGCCGGGAGCGGCTTCGAGTTGTAGTTGCTCGCCATCACGAAGCCGTAGGCGCCGGCGATCTCGATCACGAGCAGGTCTCCCACCTGCGCGGCTGGCAGGCTCCGCGTGGCCACGAAGCCGCCGTCGGCTTGCGTGAAGATGTCGCCCGATTCGCACAAGGGGCCGCCCACAGCCACGTCCTCGGCCTCCGGCACGGAGCGCGCGTCGGCGGGGCAGAGGCTCATCGGGTGATACGAGCCGTAGAGCACCGGCCGCGCGAGCGTGTTGAAGCCGGCGTCGACGAGCACGTACTTCCGGCCGCCCTGCTTCTTCACCGCGCGGACCTCGGTCACCACGAAGCCGCTCTCGGCCGTGAGGTAGCGGCCCGGCTCGATCTCCAGGCGGATGCGATGGCCGAAGGTGGCCTCGAGCTTTTTCCGCGTCGCGTCCCAGAGCTGAAAGTAGCCGCCCAGGTCGGCGTGAACCTCGCCGGGCTTGTAGGGCACCGGCAGGCCGCCGCCGGCCGAGATCGTGGTCAGCGAGCGGCCGATCTCGAGGGCCACCCGCTCGAGCGCCCCGGCCACCTCGGCCAGGTGCGCGAGATCCGTGCCGCTGCCGATGTGCATGTGGAGGCCGCTCACGGAGAGGCCGGCCCACTCAACGCGGCGAAGCACCTCGGGAATCTCCTCGTGCCAGATGCCGTGCTTCGAGCCCTCGCCGCCCGTGTTCGTCTTCTGGCTGTGGCCGTGGCCGAAGCCGGGGTTCACGCGGAGCGTGACGCTCGCGCCCGGCACGCGGGCGGCGAGTTGCTCGAGCATGTCGGCCGACCCGCAGTTGACGTGGATGCCGTGCGCGACGACCGCGTCGAGGCTGTCGCGGTCGAAGATGTCGGCCGTGTAGACGATCGGATGGGCCGGAGGCAGGTCGTGCGGGCCGGCGCTGCCGGCGGGGGCGTGCGCGGCAGAGCCGGCGGCGAGCGCCCGGTGGATCTCGCCGGTGCTCACGGCGTCGACGAGCACGCCCTCGCGCCGCACGAGGTCGAGCACCGCCAGGTTCGAGCAGGCCTTCGGCGCGAACCGCACCGTGTCCCTCGCCGCCAGGTCGCGGCAGCGGCGGCGGATCGTCTCGGCGTCGTAGACGTAAAGCGGCGTGCCGAACTTCGCGGCGAGGTCGGCGACGGGAGCGCCGGCGATGTCGCGGCGGATCGCGGGACGGGGCGTCGTGCTCATCGGCGTCACTGGGCTGGGATGGCGAACGGGATCGGAGCGGGGCCGCCGACGGCCGGCGCCCCGGGCCCGGCCGCCCCCGCCTTCACGCTCGTGGCCACCGTGCGGATCGCGCCGGCGTCGGCCGAGAGCCGCAGCGCCATGCCCCGCTCGATCGGCCGCACGAGCACCTGCACGAGGGCCGAGGCCTCGGCGTCGGCGATCTTCGCCGCGGCCTCCAGGCCCGCCGGATCGGGGCCCGGAACATCGCTCTCGGCACGGGACATGACGGCCATGTAGCGGAGCAGCGGGCCGAGCGCCACGTTCACGTCGGCCATTGGCTTCACGGCGGGGTCGGGCTTCCCGCTCGCGCCGGCGACGGCGGCCAGCCGCGCGGCCACATCGCCGCCAGTCAGGACATAGACGTAGGTCGGGGCCACGGCGAGCGTCAGTTCGAGCGGCTTTTCGTTGCCGGGATTTTGGAGCGTGAAGGTGTGGAGGTTCGCCCCGGCGGCCTTGCCGGTATCGAACACCGCCTTCAGGCTCGGCACCTCGCCGGCATCGGCGAGGTGCCG
>JBJTJO010000216.1:0-4080 GCA_046095965.1 Planctomycetaceae bacterium | reverse complement strand
GCCTCGGCGAGCGTGCGGCCGGCGAGCGACTCCGGCATCGCCACCTCGGCCACGCTGTACTCGGCGTCGATCGGGTCGTGTTTCCCGAGGAGGAGGTGGCCCGGGAACTGGCCGTCCGGCTGACCTGGCCGAAAGACCTCGACTCCCTGCGCCGCGGCCCGGGCCAAGGGGGGTGCCGCACCCGCCGCGGCGCCCGCCGCCGAGTCCGCGCCGGAGCCGGAGGCCGCCGCCGAGGAACCCGCGCCCGCTCCGCCGCCGCAGGCGGCCGCGAAACCCGCGGCCGGCGCGCTCCCCACGACCACCGCCGACAAGATCGCCTGGTGCCGCGCGCACGACGCCAAGGGCTGACGCGACGGCGGGGGGACATCGGATACCCGGGATCGGACCGTTCAGGGAGGAACACCGCGTGCGAGCGCTCACCCGTTTCGTCGTCATGCTGGCCGGCACGGCCGCCCTCGTCGGCTGCCGACCGCTCTCCCAGCACCCGGTCGCGGTCATGGCGGTCGAGGAACTCGGCCGCAACGCCCGCGCCGCCGAGGTGCTCGGCCAGCCGGTCACCTGCGGTCCGGCCTTCCGCGGCGTCGCCAACGAGACCGACGGCATCGCGGCCCTGTCGTTCGACGTGAAGGGCCCGAAGAACTCGGGCGTCGTCGCCGTGGACGGCAAGAAGACCAAGGGCACCTGGGGGGTGACGCGGCTGGAGTTGCGCCCCGACGGTGGCGGGTCCCCGCTGGCCCTCACGGCCGACATCGAGACCGACACGCCGAAGTTCGATCCGTCCGCGGCGCCCAAGAACGCGACGCCGTCGGTGCCGCCCCCCGGCGACATCGAGATCGCCCTGCCGCCCGGCCCGCCGGGCAGCTGAGTTCCCGGCGCTCGAAGCGGCGAGACCGACACGCATCTCCCTCTCCCTTCGGGAGAGGGCCGGGGTGAGGGTGCTTCCGTCGCCCCGCCATCCGTCCCTGCACCCTCACCCGGCCTTCGGCCACCCTCTCCCGGAGGGCGAGGGTTGAGCATGCCTCGCCTTCACCTCCCGGCTACCGCAGCTCCCGCAGCCGGGCGAGGTCCTTCTCCCGGCCGACGACGAGCAGCACCTGGTCGTCGAGGAGTTTCGTCTTCGCGTCGGGGAACATGTCGAACTTCCCCTTCATGACGTCCTTGAGTCCCATGACGTTGACGCCGAAGCGGTTCCGCAGATCGGCCTCGGCGAGCGTGCGGCCGGCGAGCGACTCCGGCATCGCCACCTCGGCCACGCTGTACTCGGGGTCGATGGGCAGGTAGTCGAGGACGTTCGGCCAGGTCATCCGGTCGGCCAGTTCCCGGGCCACCTCCTCCTCGGGAAACACGACCCGATCGACGCCGAGGTGCTCGAGGATCTTGCCGTGCTCCTTCGTCACGCCCTTGACGATCACGTTGCGGGCCCCGAGCTCCTTGACGTGGAGCGTGGCGAGCAGCGACTGCGAGATGTTCTCGCCGAGCGAGATGAACACGGCCGTGGCGGCGCGGATCGGCAGGTTCTCGAGCAGCTCGCGGTCGGTGCAGTCGCCGATCACCGCCTCGTGGAGCTCGTTCTTCACCGCGTCGAGCCGCTCGCGGGATCCATCGACGCCCGTGACCCGGCAGCCGTTGGCGGCGAGTTTCCGGGACAGGGCGGTCCCGAAGGAACCCATGCCGAGCATGATGAAGTTGCGGACGGACTGGGGCATGGGGTCAGCCGATGAGCGGCTCCTCCTCGGGGTATGCGGGCTGCCAGGAACGGCGCTGCCGCGACAGGGCCACGGCGGCGGTGATCGGCCCCAGCCGGCCAGCGAGCATGAGCACGACGAGCACGATCTTGCCGGGGTCGGAGAGGGCCGGCGTGATGCCGGTGGAGAGGCCCACCGTGCCGAGCGCGGAGATGCATTCGAAGAGGGCCTCCAGGAACCAGCGTGGCCGCGAGGCCAGCTCGCCCCGCGTCTCGACGACCAGCAGCGTCACGAGCGCCACGATCGCCACCGCCGCGAACACCAGCGCCGTCGCCGTGGCCCGCGAGATCGCCGCCTCGGGGATGGTCCGGCGGAAGAAGTTGACCTGCTTGTGCCCGCGGAAATTCGACCACGCGCTGGCGACGAGCGTCATCGCCGTGCTCACCTTGAAGCCGCCCGCGGTCGAGCACGGGCCGCCGCCGACCGCCATGAGGATGATCGCCAGGAACAACGTCGCGCTCGACAGGGCGCCGTAGTCCACCGTGTTGAAGCCCGCGGTGCGGCAGGTGGTGGAGTGGAAGAAGCCCATGAGCAGCTTCGTGAGCAGCGGCTCGCGGGCGATCGCCTCCTCCCACTCGAGCGCCCAGAACGAGGCCGCGCCGAGGACGAGCAGGGTCGCCGTGCCGATGAGCATCATCTTCGACTGCGTGTGGAGCCGCTCCCAGAGCGGCTCGCGGCGCCGGAGCCGCGAGCAGATGTCGAAGATCACCGGGAACCCCAGGCCGCCCACGATGATCAGGCCGCAGATCACGAGGTTGACCGGCACGCTGCCCCGGTCCGGCAGGAGATTCTGGTCGTGGAGGGCGAAGCCGGCGTTGCAGAAGGCCGACACCGCATGGAAGAGCGACGTCCAGGCCAGCTCCCCCGCCGGCGCCGTGCCCCACGCGGCCCAGACGAGCCCGGCGCAGCCGGCCGCCTCGCAGGCGAACACCGTCGCCAGCAGCGCCCAGGCCACCCAGCGCAGGTCGCGGCCCGACTTGATGCCGAGGGTGTCGGCGATGACGGCCCGCTGCCGGAGCGTGGCCTGGCCGCCGATCTGAAACGAGACGAGCGTCGTGATCGTCATGATCCCCAGCCCGCCGAGCTGGATGAGGAACAGGATCACCCCCTGCCCCAGCCCCGAGAAGTCGTGGGCAGTCGAGCGGACGGTGAGGCCAGTCACGCAGCACGCGCTCGTGGCCGTGAACACCCCGTCCACGAACGACACCGGGGCGCGTCCCGGCTGGCGGGCCGCCGGCAGCGTGAGCGCGAAGCCGCCGAGGAGGATCGTGAGCACGTAGGCCGCGAACGAGACCCGGGCCGGGTAGCTGACGATCGAGCCGGTGAACTGGGCCATCGACGGCGGCGGCGGGAGGGATTCCGCCGCCGACCACGCCCTGCCCGCTCGGGCGCGCGGCCTCGGCCGCACGCGAACCCCTCGGGGCATCGGGGGAAATGGTAATTCGCGGCGATTGTGCCGGACAATCCGGCCCGGATCCGCCGCTGTTTTTCCGGAAAATTCACCGCAGCGGCGAATTGTTTGACTCGCGTTCAGGCGGCTCCATAATGGCCTCGTCCCCGTCGTCGCGGCGCGGGATGCGGGATCCTGAACGGCCCCCGGGCCGTCCCATCCAAGGGGTCGCGTGGCACCAGTCCCGGGTCGTGCGGGACCGCCGTCGATTCATTCTTTCCTCCAATAGACGAAGGGCAGCTGGCTTCCGATGGCACGGATTCGCAACGTGTTCGAGATCATCGAGTTGTACGGTCACGACGAGCATTTCGAACCGCAATGCACGGACGATTTCTCGCCGACATCCGCGCCGGCCGGATCCAAGCAGAAGATCGACATCCTCGCCGAGCGGATCCAGCGCGGCATGCCGCTGTGGCATCCCGAGGACTCGACCGACACGTCGGCCGTCGCGGTCGCCGACGACGACTGACGCGCCGGTCCGCCTCACGCCCCTCCGCGGGATCTTCCGCGGAGGGCCGCTTCGATCTCGCGGCGGGCGGTCTTGGCCTTGAGGTGCTCGCGCTTGTCGTGGGCCTTGCGGCCCCGGCCGACCCCGAGGAGCACCTTCACGCGGCCGTCCTTGAAATACATCTTCAGGGGCACGAGCGTGAGCCCCTTCTCGAAGGCGTGCCCCGCGAACTTCGCGATCTCGCGACGGTGCAGGAGCAGCTTGCGCGGCCGCTTCGGCTTGTGGTTGAGCTGATTGGCCTTCTCGTACTCCGGGATGTCGCAGCCGAGGAGCCAGACCTCGCCCCCATCGACGCGGCCGTAGGCCTCGTCGAGGCTCATCCGCCCGCCGCGAGATCGAAGCGGCCCTCCGCGGAAGATCCCGCGGAGGGGCGTGAG
>JBJTJO010000215.1:0-13920 GCA_046095965.1 Planctomycetaceae bacterium | reverse complement strand
GTTCGACGTGCCGGCCGGCTCGACGGCGAGCACTGAACTGCGGCGACTCTGCCTGGAGGGACTGCGGGAGCGCTACGCGGCCGTGCCGACGCGGTGGCGATCGACCTCGACCTCGGCAAGCGGCACTTTCCCGGGTTTGAAGTGCCCGCCGGCTCCTCCGCGAGCGCCGAGCTGCGGCGGCTGTGCCTCGAGGGCCTGCGGGATCGCTACGCGGCGGTGCCCAAGCGCTGGGTGGACGACGCCGCGGCGCCGGACGGCCGAACGCTGCACCCGGACGTGCTGGCGCGGCTCGACCGCGAGCTCGACGTCATCGACACGCTCGGCTTCGCCAGCTACTTCCTCATCGTCTGGGACTTCGTGCGCGAGGCGCGGGAGCGGGGCATTCCGGCCGCGGCGAGGGGCTCGGGCGTGGGCGCGCTCGTGGCCTATTCGCTCCACCTCTCCCACGTCTGCCCGCTCGAGTACGACCTGCTCTTCGAGCGGTTCCTCGACGTCAACCGCCGCGAGGCGCCCGATATCGACATCGACTTCTGCAAGGAGCGGCGCGGCGAGGTCATCGACTACGTGAAGCGGAAGTACGGCGCCGACAACGTGGCCCAGATCGGCACGTTCGGCACCCTGGCGGCGCGGCAGGCGATCCGCGACGTGGGCCGGGCCCTCGGCATGCCCGTGCCGCAGGTGGACCAGGTCGTGGCCCTCGTGCCCGACCAGCTCGGCATCTCGCTCGAGGACGCGGCCGCCGAGGGCTCGCAGCTCGCGGCGGCGTGCGCGGCCGATCCGCAGGTCCGCGAGTGCGTGGACCTCGCCCGGCGGATCGAGGGGCTCGCCCGCAACGTGGGCACCCACGCCGCCGCGGTGGTGATCGCGGATCGCCCGCTCGCGGAATACGTGCCGCTGCAGCGGGTGACGGGCAAGGACGAGGTGATCACGCAGTGGGCCATGGGCGACGTCGAGCGCGCCGGGCTCATGAAGATGGACTTCCTCGGCCTCCGCTACCTGACCGTGGTGACGAAGACGCTCGACATCGTCGCCGCGGTCACGGGCACCAGGCCCGACCCCTTCGCCTTCCCGCTCGACGACGCGGCGACGTTCGCCACGCTCTGCCGCGGCGAGACGAAGGGCATCTTCCAGCTCGAGAGCGGCGGCATCCGCGACCTGCTCCAGCGGATGAAGCCCGACCACTTCCTCGACATCGTGGCCGTCAACGCCCTCTACCGGCCGGGGCCGCTCGAGGGGGGCATGGTGGACGAGTACGTGGCCGTGAAGCACGGCCGCAAGCGGGCGGAGTTCCTCCACCCGGTGATGAAGGACGTGCTCGCCGAGACCCACGGCGTGATGGTCTACCAGGAACAGGTGATGCGGATCCTGGAGCGGCTCGGCGGCATCGAGCTCTCCAGCGCCTACACCTGCATCAAGGCGATCAGCAAGAAGAAGCTGGAGATCATCGCCCCCTTCCGCGAGCGGTTCGTCGCGGGCGCCCAGGCCCAGGGGCTCTCGAAGCAGCAGGCGGAGGAGGTCTTCGCGCTGATCGAGAAGTTCGCCGGCTACGGCTTCAACAAGAGCCATTCGACGGCCTACGCGCTGCTCGCCTGGCAGACCGCCTACCTCAAGACCCACCACCCGGTGGAGTTCATGGCGGCGCTGCTCTCGGGCGACATCACGGGCCGCAACTTCAAGAAGAAGGACGCCCTCGTCGAGCACGTCGAGGACTGCCGGCGGATGGGCATCGACGTGGCGCCGCCCGACGTGAACGCGTCGCAGGCCGACTTCTCGGTCGCCGGCGGCCGCATCCTGTTCGGGCTCGCGGCGATCAAGGGCTGCGGGCAGCAGGCGTCCGAGGCGATCTGCGCCGAGCGCGTGCGCGGCGGGGCGTTCCGTGACCTCTACGACTTCTGCGGCCGGCTCGATCCGGCGGTCGTCAACAAGACGGCGGTGGAGAACCTCGCCAGGGCCGGCGCGCTCGATTCGCTCGGCGGCCACCGTGGGGCGCTGCTCGCCGGCGTGGAGCGGGCGCTCGCGGCCGGCGCCGCGCGACTCGCCGACCGCAGGAGCGGGCAGAAGAACCTGTTCGGCGGATTCGACGAGGCGGAGCCGGATGCCGCCACCGCCGCGCCCGCCGGCCTGCCCGACGTGCCGCGGCTCTCCGACGCCGAGATGCGGGCCGGCGAGAAGGAGGTGCTCGGCTACTACGTCCACAGCCATCCGCTCGCCGAGCACCGCGACCTGCTCGACGCCATCTCGAGCCACTCCACCGCCGACCTCGGTTCCGTGAAGGCCAAGGGGGACGTCGTGATCGGGGGGCTCGTGGCGGCGCTCAAGCTCTCCAACACGAAGCAGGCCCGGCCCGGTTCGACGCACACCCGCTACGCGATGTTCGACCTCGAGGACATGGACGGCCTCGTGCGCACGATCTGCTGGCCGGAGGACTATGCGCGGCTGGGCGAGTCGATCGCGGCCGATGCGGTCGTCCTCGTGGCCGGATCAATCGACCGCCGGGTCGGGAGCGAGGAGACGAACCTCGTGGTGAACGAGCTCGTGCCGCTGGCCGACGCGTGGCGGCTGCCCGCGCGGAGCCTCACGGTGCGGCTGGTGGAGGGGCGACACGGGCCGGAGACGATCGACGGGCTCGCGGAGATCGCCCGCCGGCACCCCGGGAAGGTGCCGTTGCGGCTGGTGATCGACACCGCGAACGGGGGTCGCGTGCTCATGGATGCCGATGCCGCCGGTATGGCGTGGACGCCCGAGGCGCACCGCGACCTCGCCGGGCTCTTGGGGCCGCAGTGCGTGCGGGTGGCCATCGGCCTGGCCCGCCCGCGTGGCTCCCGCGACGAGGGCGGGCCGCGCCGCGGCGGTCAGCCCCGCGCCGCGGCCACGGCGCGGTAGCCGGGGCGGCCGCGGGCCTGAACCGCGGAAATCCGCCCAAAACCTCGCATTGCCCGGCTGTGCCGGCCCAACTACCCTCCCCCTCATGGCCCGCATTCCCCGCGGCTTCTCCAGGTGATTCCATGCTGCACATCCGCCATGCCCGGCACTCACCGCTGCGACACGTCGGTCGGCTGATCGCGGCCCTCCTCCTGACGATCGGCGTGACGATCGGTGGCGCGCACCGGGCCGTCGCCCAGTTCGGCGGCGGCGGCGCCGGCGTGGTCGTCGATGCCCAGGGGGTGTTGCGGACGCAGAGCGTGACCGATGCGGGGCTCGACGGCGAGCGGCGCCGGGCCGCACTGGACGCGCTCCCCGGCGACCTCCGGGAGCCGGCCCGGCTCCGCAAGGTGGCGCTCTCGCGGCTCGAGGCCGAGTACGCGCGGGCGGCCGCGGCTGGCCGCGGCATCCCCGACGACGTCCGCCACCTCGCGGGGCTCACCCGCGTGCAGTATGTGTTCATCTACCCCACCGCCGACGGCGGCCCCGGCGATGTGGTGCTCGCCGGTCCTGCGGAGCCGTGGATCACCGACACGCTCGGCCGGACGGTCGGCATGGGAACCGGCAGCCCGACGCTTCTGCTCGAGGACCTGGCCGCCGCCATCCGCGCGTTCGCCCCGGGCCATCCGCGGGATCGCCTCATCGGCTGCTCCATCGACCCGACGCAGGAGGGCCTGGCGGCGATGCGCGACTTCGTGAAGCGGACGGGCCGGGTCAACCCGCAGACGCCCGCCGACGGCATCGTGGCCGGCATGAAGCAGGCGCTCGGCGCCCAGAAGGTGAGCGTGCAGGGCGTCTCGCCCGCCACCCACTTCGCCCGGGTCATGGTCGAGGCCGACTACCGCATGAAGCTCATCGGCATCGGCCTCGAGCCGCCGCCGGTGAAGATGACCGCCTGGATCGATCTCGCCGGCGCCGCCACGGTCGCGGCCAACGCCCTGCAGCGCTGGTACTTCGTGCCCGACTACCAGTGCCTGCGAACCGCGGAGGACGACCTGGCGGTCGAGCTCGTGGGCCACGGCGTGAAGCTCTGCGGGGCCGACGAGGTGGTCCTGCCCGACGGCCGCCGCATGGGGGCCGACAAGGCGGACAAGGCGAGCAAGACGTTCACCGAGACCTTCACCCGCAAATACCCCGACATCGCCGCCCGCAGTCCGGTCTACGCCCAGCTGCGGAACCTCATCGACCTGGCCGTGGCCGCGGCCTGGATGCAGGAGCACGACGCCTACGGCACGAGCGGCTGGAGCGCCGCCACGCTGTGCGACGAGAAGGCCTGTCCGATCGAGACGCTGCCCGTGGCCTCCGAGGCCGAGACGGCGATCCACGCGGTCTGGCGGGGCAATCGCCTGCTCACGCCGATCGGCGGCGGGGTCACGCTCCTGCCCCGGCGGGCGCTCGACGCGGAGAACCTACTCCGCGATGACAAGGGGGAGGTGGCCGCGGCCAAGACCGCGGTCTCGCTCCCAGGCACGGGCTGGTACTGGGACTGAGGTCCCCGCCCCACGAAGCAAGTAGGTGCAGACTGGCAGTCTGCACACGGTGGCCCACCAACCGGCATCGCGATGGCCGCGCGACGCGGCGTCCCGCATTCCGCAGAGTGCCGCTCTGCGGCTACTTTCCGGGCAGCCCAAAACGGCCGCGCCTCAGCGGAGCGAAGTAGGTGCAGACTGGCAGTCTGCACACGGTGGCCCACCGACCGGCATCGCGATGGCCAAGCGACGTGGCGTCCCGCATTCCGCCGCGGCATCCCCACCCGGTGGCACACCCGGCTGGTGCCGTCCCGCCCCCGCTCCGCTACGATCTCCCGCATGCCCCTGCTCGCGATCGAGACGACGTGCGACGAGACCGCCGCGGCGGTGATCGGCCGCGACCGCGCGGTGCGCTCGAGCGTCGTGGCCAGCCAGGAGGCGCTCCACGCGCGCTGGCGCGGCGTCGTTCCCGAGATCGCGTCACGGGCACACGTCGAGCGGATCATTCCCGTCGTCGATGAGGCGCTCGTGCGGGCCGGGGTCGGCCGGCACGATATCGTCGCGGTCGCCGTCGCGGTCACGCCTGGCCTCGTGGGGTCGCTCCTCGTCGGGCTCTCCGCCGCCAAGGCGGTCGCGGCCGTCCTTGGCGTGCCCGTCGTGGGCTACGACCACGTGGCCGCCCACCTCTACGCCTGCCGGCTCGCGCACGGGGCGGCGCTCCGCCATCCCTGCGTCGGTCTCGTCGCCAGCGGCGGCCACACGTCGCTGTTCCATGTGCACGGCCCGCTCGATCTCGAGCGACTCGGCGGCACGATCGACGACGCGGCCGGCGAGGCCTTCGACAAGGCCGCGAGCCTGCTGGGCCTCGGCTATCCCGGCGGCCCGGAGATCGAGCGGGCGGCCGTCGGCGGCGATCCCCGCGCGCACCGCCTGCCGCGGCCGCTCGTCGCCGACCGCGACCGGCTCGACCTGAGCTTCAGCGGGCTGAAGACCGCGCTCCGCTACCTCGTGCGGCCACCGGGGGCCGCAGCCGACGTGCCGCCGCCGACCGGCCGAGCCCGCGCCGATCTCGCGGCGTCGTTCCAGCAGGCGGTCGTGGACTCGATCGTGGCGAAGGTGTCGCTCGCCGTGGAGCGGACCGGGTGCGACGTCGTGGCCGTGGGCGGGGGCGTGGCGGCCAACACGCTGCTGCGGGAGACGCTCGAATCGTTCGGCCGCGATCGCGGCGTCACGGTGCTCGTGCCGCCGAAGTCGCTCTGCACCGACAACGCGGCGATGGGCGCGATCGCGTGGGAACGCCTCGAGCGCGGCGCCGACGACGGCCTCGCGCTCGACGTGAAGCCGGGCACCGACCGCGCCGCCGCGAACCGCCGCTGAGTGCTCGCGCCGGGGGCATGGATGGCCCGGCAGCCGTGAACTCAGAAACTCTCGAACTCGTCATAGGGGCGGTGTTCGAGGTTCACGAAGCGTGTGTAGTCGTGCTGCCAGAGCAGCTTGACGTCGCCGATGGGGCCGTTGCGCTGCTTGGCGATGATGATCTCGGCCGCACCCTTGACCCGCTCCCGGTCCTCGTCGTTCGTCTGGTAGTACTCCTCGCGGTGGACGAACATCACGACGTCGGCGTCCTGCTCGATGGCCCCCGACTCGCGGAGGTGGTGGAGCCGCGGCCGGTTGTCGCGCGACACCTCCGCCTGCCGGTTGAGCTGCGCGAGGCAGAGCACCGGGATGTCGAGCTCGCGGCACATCGTCTTGAGCCGCCGGGCGATGCGGGCCACCTGCTCCTGCCGCGGGTCGCGGGGGTTGTCGGGCTCGATGAGCTGGAGGTAGTCGATGACGATCAGGGCCAGCCCATCCCGCCGCTTCAGCCGCCGCGCCACGGCCGCGATCTCCGTGAGCGTGCGGCCCGGCGTATCGTCGATGTAGAGCGGCGCGCCGCCGATCTCCGCCGACTTCTGCACGAGCCGGCGGCGGTCCTCCTGCGAGATGGTGCCGTTCCTGAGCCGGTGGCCGTTGACCTGGGCCGCCGAGCAGAGGAGGCGGTCGGCGAGTTCCAGGCAGGCCATCTCGAGGCTCACGAACAGGACGGGCTTCCGCAGGTTGATCGCCACGTGCTCCGCGATGTTCATGGCGAGGGCGGTCTTGCCCATGCTCGGCCGGGCCGCGAGGATCGCGAGCTCGGAGTTGTGGAGGCCGCCGCACAGCGAGTCGAGATCCGTGAAGCCGGTCTCCACGCCGCCGATCGCGTGCTCGTGGCGCATCCGCGCGTCCATGCGGACCATCACGTCCTCGAGGACCTTCTCGATCGGCTTGGCCTCGGTGGAGCTGCGCCGCTCCAGGATCGCGAAGATCCGCGTCTCGGCCCGGGCCAGCAGCTCCCGGGGCTCGTCGGCGCCGTCGTAGGCGTCGCGGAGGATGTCGGTGCCGGCCTCGATGAGCGACCGCAGCATCGACTTGTCGCGGACGATCGCGGCGTAGTGCCCGGCATGGGCCGCGTGCGGCACCGACTCGATCACGTCCGAGAGGGCCACGGCCCCGCCGATCCGCTCGAGGTCGCCCTTCGTCCGCAGTCGCTCAAGGACGATCGTGGCATCGACCCGCTTGCCCGACTCGTGGAGATCGAGCAAGTGGCGGTAGAGGACCTGGTGGGCCTCGTCGAAGAAGTCCTCCACCCGGACGACGAGCGAGACCTCGTCGCAGACGTCGGGCTTCAGGAGGATGCTGCCGAGGATCGCCCGCTCGGCATCGACGTTCGCCGGCCGCTCGCGCTCGTCGAGCGCCGCCACCGGGCCCGTCGGCGCCGTCCGCCGGCGGCGGCCACCATCCCGCGTCGTTGCATCGCCGGTCGGCACCATGGTGCATCGCCTCCCTGCTCGACCCGCGTCCGCCGGCGCCATGCGGCCGGCGGCCTCGCCTCCGTCCGCGTCCCGATCCCGCGGCGGCGGCCGGCTACTTCGCGCCGGCGTCGCCGCTGCTCGGCACCACCCACACCTTGAGGTCGCCCTCGACCTCCGGAGCCAGCCTGACCTTCACCGTGTAGAGGCCGACCTCCTTGAGGGGGCCCTGCAGCACGATCTGGTCGGGCGAGACCATGAGGTCCTGCTGCTTGAGCGACCGCGAGATCTCGGTGGCGCCGACGGAGCCGTAGAGGTGGCCCTCGTCGTTGGCGTTGGCCTCGATCGTCACGCTCGTCCGCACCAGTTCCTGGAGCAGGCCACGCAGTCCCGCCAGCCGCTCCCGCGCGATCTCCTCGAGCTTCGCGCGGTGCTTCTCGACCATCCGCTTGTGATGGTCGGTGGCGATCGTGGCCAGCCCCTGCGGCAGCAGGTAGTTGGAGGCGAAGCCCCGCTTCACCTCGACGACGTCGCCCTGCTTGCCGAGGGATTCGACCGAGTGGATCAGCAAGAGCTCGATGCCGCCCCGCTTGCCCTTGGGCAGGCGGCGGCCGCCGATGTGCTTCGTGGTGGTTGCCATGGATCAGGTTCTCCGGCGATCAAAAGGGAATGTCATCTTCGGCGCCGACCGGGCCGCCGGACGATCCGGCACCCGAGTCATCGTAGCCGCCCGACTGGTCGAAGTCTTCCGTGGCCTGGGGAGCCCCGCGGCCGGCCGCGACCCGCGGCTTGCCGGCGCCCCGCGGGCCGTCGCCCCGCGAGCCGAGCAGCTGCATCCGCTCGCCGACCACGCGGAGCTTCGAGTTCTTCTTGCCGTCCTTCTCCCACGTGTCGAGCTTCAGCCGGCCCTCGATGAGCAGCGGCGAGCCCTTCGTCACGTACTCGCCGGCGATCTCGGCCGTGCGGCCCCAGAGCGTCACGTCTACGAACGTGGTCTCCTCGATCCACTCGCCCGTCTTGGCGTCCTTGCGGCGGTCGTTGACCGCGAGCCCGATGTCCGTGACGGCGGTGCCGCTCGAGATGTACCGCAGCTCGGGATCCCTGGTCACGTTGCCCAGCAGGATCACGCGGTTGTAACTGGCCATGTCCTCGTCCTCCTCGTTCCTTCGATTGATGTGTCCCGGCGTCGAAGCCCGGTGCTGATCGGCGACTGAACACTTGTACAACTGCGGGCAGTGTAGCGGCCCCGCCCGGGGGGTGCAAGTGTCTGAATCGCGGTCATGCCGGGCCGGCCGCCGGAGCCCGGGCCGGTCCTGGCGCCGGGGCCGGTGCCGGGCGCCGCTGCGGCTCGCCCGCCAGGGCGTGCTGCACGAGGGCGTCCGCGATCCGGTCATCGACCTTGAGCACGAGCTTGCGGACGATCTCCTCGGTGATCTCGCACTGCCGCTCGAGGGCGGTGAGGTTGCCGCCCGGCATGCGGAAGTAGGTGAGCCAGTAGGCCCCCTTCTTGTGGCCCTTGATCGGGTAGGCGAGCTTCCGCTCGTCCCACAGCCGGGCCGCCAGCACCGTGCCGCCGAACTGGGCGATCAGGTCGTTGATCTGCTGGGCCAGGCCCCCCGGATCCCGGCCGTACTTGCCCGAATCCAGGATGAACATTCCCTCGTACACCGGCATGCGTCGCGCTCCTCTTCCTCGTTGGTCGTGGCCCGAGGGCCACAGGTGTCAGTTGTATCGATTCATGGCCGACTGGATGCCGACGGCCGCCCATTCCTCGGCCGCGTCCGCGGCCCGCTCCAGCACCGGTCCCACCTCCTCGCGCTGCTCGCGCGAGAATTTCCCGAGCACGAAGTCGGCCGACTTCCAGCCCGCCGGCACCGGCCCGATGCCGACCCGCAGCCGCGGGACCGCGGGCGACCCGAGCCGCGCCAGGATGTCGGCGAGGCCGTTTTGGCCGCCGGCCGAGCCCGAGGGCCGCATGCGGATCGTTCCCAGCCCGAGATTGAAGTCATCGCAGATCACCAGCACGTCGCCATCGTCGATCTTGTAGAAGTCCCGGGCCGCCAGCACGCTCGATCCGCTCAGGTTCATCCACGTCAGCGGCCAGAGCAGCAGCACCGGCACGCCGCGGACCGCGGCCTGCGCCACCTCGCCCTGGAACCGGGCTCGTCGCGACGGGGAGCCGGCCCGGCGGGCCACGATCTCCAGCACGTCGAAGCCGACGTTGTGCCGGGTGCCGCCGTAGGCCGCTCCCGGGTTGCCCAATCCTACAAGCAGTTTCACGATCCACCACCCGACTGCCCTGCCGCGGCCGCGAGGGGCCGCTTCCGGGGTTTCATGGGGGTGCAGTCCGGGGCGGGCGTCACTCCTTCTCCGCCGCGGCCTCCCCCTCCTCGCCGGCCTTCCGACCGATCACCTCGGGCTCGACCGGGCCCGCGGCGGCCTCCTCGGCCTTCTTGCCGGGCACCAGGCAGGTGACGACCGTCTCCTCGGGGTTGGCGAGGGCCCGGGCACCCTTGGGCAGCTCGAGGTCACGGACGTGGATCGCGTGGCCGACCTCGAGGTGGCCGACCTGCGCGTGGATGTGGTCCGGGATCGCCTCGGCCGTGCACTCGATCTCGAGCTCGTGGAGCACGAGCGTGAGCACGCCGCCGGCCCGCAGCCCGGGGCATTCGCCCTTCACGTCGATCGGGACGCGGACCTTCACCTTGTCGCTCTTGCTCACGCGGAGCAGGTCGAGGTGGATCGGCTCGGAACCCATCGCGTCCCACTGGAGTTCGCGGACGACCGCGCCCGTCTTCACGGCGCCGGTGAGCTCGATGAACAGGCTGCCGTGGCGGACGATCGCCTCGATGGCCTCGCGCTTCGCGGCCAGCGAGATGTTCTTCTCGCCGTGGCCGTAGAGGTTGGCGGGCACGAGGCCCTGCTGGCGGAGCCGGCGGCTCCCGCGGCTGCCATCGACCGTGCGGGGCAGCGTTTCGAGTGTGTCGCTCATCGGAAAATTCCTGGGGCTGTTCGGGGAGCACAATAGTGTGCCACGCGGCCGCGGAATCGCAAGGCGGCCTGGCGTTGCCCGGCTCCACCGCGTCTCAGCCCACACCGCTCGGCTTCGGGCCGGTACGAGTTCGCTCGCGAGCGGCGAAGCGCCGCAATGCTCGCGATCCTCGTCCCGAGCCCCCGCCTTCGCTGCCGTGCATCGCGCCGGCCCAAGCAAACACGGACAGGATGTCCGTGTTTTGCGTGAAGCTACTGGAACATCATGCTGACCGACTCGTTGCGGTGGATCCGCTTGATGGCCTGGCCGAGGAGGCTGGCGACCGAGAGCACGGTGATGTTCTGCAGCATCTTGCCGGGGGTGAGCGGGATCGAGTCGGTGATGATGATGTTCTTGAACGGCGCCTGCTTGAGCCGCTCGATCGCCGGACCCACGAGCAGGCCGTGCGTCGCCGCGGCGTAGATCGCCTTGGCGCCGTGCTTGTGGAGCACGTCGGCGGCGCCGCAGATCGAGCCGGCGGTGCTGATCATGTCGTCGAACAGGATCGCCGTCTTGCCCTCGACGCTCGCGCCGATGATGTTCGTGCTCTTCGTCGTGTCGGCCGAGAGGCGACGCTTGTCGATGATGCCGAGGGGCGCGCCGATCCGGTTGGCGTGGCCGAGGGCCCGCTTGATGCCCCCCTCGTCGGCGCTCACGACCACGATCTCCTCCTTGGGGATGCCGAGCGAGGCAAGGTGGCTGTTGAGCACGGGCGCCGCGTAGAGGTGGTCCACCGGCACGTCGAAGAAGCCCTGGATCTGCGCGGCGTGGAGGTCCATCGCGAGCACGCGGTCGGCGCCGGCGCGGACGATGAGGTTCGCGACGAGCGTTGCCGTGATCGGCACTCGGCCGGCGTCCTTGCGGTCCTGGCGGGCGTAGCCGAAGTAGGGGATCACGGCCGTGATCCGGAACGAGCTCGCGCGCTTGAAGCTGTCGATCATCACGAGCAATTCCATGATGTGCTCGTTGACCGGCGGGCAGGTCGGCTGGACGATGAACACGTCGCGCCCGCGCACGTCCTCGTCGATCTTGCAGGAGATCTCGCCGTCGGGGAACCGCCCGAGCGCGATCTTGCCGATCGGCAGGTTCAGGTAGCGGCAGATGTCCTGCGTGAGCGCGGGATTGGCCGGGCCGCTGAAGATCTTCAGGTCGTTCATGGCATCGCTCGGGAGGCGACGGGAGGGCTGCGGAGGCCGCGGCCCAGACGCACCACTCTGACCGGCCCCGCACCGCGCTTCAAGCCGCCCCCGTGCCGCCGCGGGCCCGGGGCCATGGCCACTGCCGCAGCGATCGGTAGGATGCCGCTTTCCGAGGAGGAGCCGGCCATGGCGACGCGCACCGTCCAACTCATCTGCACCGCCCCCGACGCCCCGGGCGACTCCGAGGGCTTCGACGTGTCGGCGGGCCCGCTGGCCGTGCGGGCGCGGAGGCTCGCGGGCGGCCGCTGCGACGGCGTGCTCGTCGTCGAGCTCGTCGCGGGCGACACGCGGGTCGTCGTGCTGCCCGACCGCGGTCTCGGCATCTGGAAGATCGCGGCCGGCGGAATCGAGCTCGGCTGGCGGTCGCCGGTCGCGGGCCCCGTCCATCCGCGGTTCGTGCCGCTCGTGGAGCCCTCCGGGATCGGCTGGCTCGACGGCTTCGACGAGCTCGTGGCCCGGTGCGGCCTCGTGAGCAACGGCGCGCCCGACTTCGACGACCTTGGCCGGCTGCGGCACCCGCTCCACGGCCGGATCGCGAACCTGCCGGCGCACGAGCTCGCGGTGACGCTCGACGAGGCTGCCGGCACCGTCACGCTCGCGGGCGCGGTGGACGAGACGCGGTTCCTCGTGCACGCCCTGCGGATGACGACGGCGCTCACGGTGCGGGCGGGCACGTCGCGGGTGGAGTGGGCCGACACGGTGACGAACCTCTCGGACCGGCCCACCACGATGCAGATGCTCTACCACGTGAACCTGGGGCCCCCGCTGCTGGGTGCGGGCGCGGAGGTCGTGGCCGCGGTCGAGGAGCTCGCGCCGCGTGACGCCGCCGCGGTGCCGGACGTGCCGACATGGAACCGGTACGACGCCCCGCGGCCCGGCCGCGGCGAGGAGGTGCACTTCGCCCGGCTGCGGCCCGACGCGGCGGGGCGGGCGACCGCGCTGCTCGTCGCCCCCGGCGGCGACCGGGCCGCCGCGCTCTCGTGGTCCGCCGCCACGCTGCCCTGCTTCACGCTCTGGAAGAACCAGGGGGGCCTCGCCGACGGCTACGTGACGGGCCTCGAGCCGGGCACGAACCACCCGAACCCGCGGTCGTTCGAGGAGTCGCAGGGCCGCGTCGTGCCGCTGGCCCCGGGCGCGAGCGTGCAGTTCGACCTCGCGATCGAGTCGCTCGTCGGCGATGCGGTCACCGCCGAGCGGCGCCGCATCGGGGCGCTCGTCGCGGGCGGCCCGCGCATCCATGCCGCGCCTCGACCCGACTGGAGCGCGGGCTGACGCGCCGGTCGCTCACGCCGGGGCGACGGCGTCGATCTTGGCGGCGAGGATGAAGTCGTTTTCGGAGAGGCCGCCGACGGCGTGGGTGTGGATCTCGATCCACGCGCGGCGGTAGCCCTCGAGGTGGAGGTCGGGGTGGTGCCCCTCGCGCTCCGCGAGGGCCGCGACGTTGTTGAACAGGCGGATCGCGGCCTTGAAGTCGGGGAGCTTGAAGTCGCGGCGGATCCGCGTGGCGTCGTGCGTGAGCCGCCAGGCCGGCAGGGCCGCCACCTGGGCCTCGGCCTGGGCCGGCGTGAGCTTCGGCACGCCCCCCTCGCAGGGCACGCACTTCCCCGCGGCGAGGTCACAGGCTGTCTTGATGGTGTCGCTCATCGGTCTCCCTTCCTGCCGGGTTGCGGGTCAGATCGGCGTCTTGAAGCCCATGGCGCGGACGGCGCACCACCCGTTGACGCCCTCGAAGATCATGAAGGCCCCGCCGACGAGCGCCGCGATCCCGGCCCACGCCGGCACGGCGGCGACGTCGAACACGAGCCGCGCCGCGAGCAACCCGGCCCCGACGAGCGCCGTGACGACGCCCATCCTGGTCCGCAGCATCTGCCCGCGCCGATCGATATTGCACTGCATGGGTGTGTCCTCGCTCACCTGTTCCACCAGCAGGATATCCGAGTTCGCCAACGTTCGCGCTTTCTCCCGTCCGCTGCAGGAGCTCGGCGGGGGCTCGGGACGAGGATCGCGAGCATTGCGGCACTTCGCCGCTCGCGAGCGAACTCGTACCAGCCCTCAAGCCGAGCGGTTTGGGCGCGAGGACCGCGCTCGAAAGAGCCCGCCGGGGCCACGAGGGCCCGGCGGGCGTACAGTGGAGGCGGCGGGAGTCGAACCCGCGTCCCGTGATGTTTCCGTGCGAACGTCTACGTGTGTATCCGGTCGATTTGAGTCTCGTCCGCGCGTCCCCGGCCGGCAGGGTGCGTCACGGACCAGCCCGGAACTTTTTTAGCCGCGGCCGTACCAGGCGGTGAACCGCGGCGAGCCGGATTTGGCGACCGATTGGGAGGCCCTTCCGGCTGGGGCCATCGCTCGGGGCGGCTTAGTTAAGCAGCCAGGGAGAACTGAGCTTCGGCAATTGAAGCACGGTCGACTTTTAACGTGGCCAGCCGACCAACCACGACACGCAATCCGAACTTCTGCCATCCGGTCGA
>JBJTJO010000214.1:0-3729 GCA_046095965.1 Planctomycetaceae bacterium | reverse complement strand
ATCCGCCGTTCGACCGGTGGACGGCCGACGCGCTGCCGGCCGTGCGGGCGGCGTTCGCCGCGCCGGCTGCCGACGACGTGCCGCTCGGGCTCTACGTCCACATTCCCTACTGCCGCAAGCGCTGCAAGTTCTGCTACTTCCGCGTCTACACCGACGTCACCGCGGCCGACGTCGAGCGCTCCACGCAGGCTCTCGTCCGCGAGGCGGCGCTCGTGGCCGCCGCGCCCGCCGTGGCCGGCCGGCCGCTCCGCTACGTCTACTTCGGCGGCGGCACGCCGTCGTTCCTCTCGGTGAAGCAGCTCGAGCGGCTCGTGGCCGGGCTCCACTCGAGCTTCGGCTGGGACGCGGCCGAGGAGGTCACGTTCGAGTGCGAGCCCGGCACGCTCTCGGAGCCGAAGGTGCAGGCGCTCAAGGCCCTCGGCATGACCCGGATCTCGCTCGGCGTCGAGAACTTCTCGGACGAGATCCTCGAGGCCAACGGCCGCGCGCATCTCTCGGCCGAGATCCTCCGGGCCTGGAGCTGGATCAAGGCCGCCGGCTTCCCGAGCACGAACGTCGATCTCATCGCCGGCATGCTCGGCGAGACGCCGGAGTCGTGGCACGACACGGTGTCGAAGACGCTCGCCCTCGAGCCCGACAGCGTGACGATCTACCAGATGGAGCTGCCCTTCAACACGGTCTTCGTCCGCGCGGCAAAGGACGGCGGCGGCACGGTGCCCGTGGCCGACTGGCCGACGAAGCGGGCCTGGGTGGACGAGGCCTTCGCGCGGTTCGAGTCAGCGGGCTATGGCGTCTCGAGCGGCTACACGCTCGTCCGCGACCCCGCGCGGGTCCACTTCCGCTACCGCGACATGCTCTGGGAGGGGGCCGACCTCGCGGCCCTCGGTGTGGCGAGCTTCGGGCACATGAGCGGCGTCCATTATCAGAACGCGCCGCACCAGGAGGACTGGCTCCGCGAGGTCGAGGCGGGGCGGCTGCCGCTGGCCCGCGGCCTCGCGCCGTCGCGCCGCGAACTCCTGATCCGCGAACTCGTGCTGGGGCTCAAGCGGGGCCGGCTCGACGCCGCGCGGCTGCGGCGGAAGTTCGGCCTCGACCCGCTCGTGGAATGGCGCGACGCCTGGGAGCGACTCGTCGCGGACGGGGCCGTGGAGAGCGTCGGCGAGACCGTGATCCTGTCCCGTGCCGGCCTGCTCCGCGTCGATGCGATCCTGCCGGCCTTCTTCGAGAAGACGGCCAGATGACAAACCCTCTCCCTCGGGGAGAGGGTGGCCGAAGGCCGGGTGAGGGTGCTGGAGCGTTCAGGTGGCCGAGGAAGGCACCCTCACCCCGGCCCTCTCCCAGAGGGAGAGGGAGTAAGGGGCACGGGCTCTCCCAGACGGAGAGGGAGACGAAAAAGTTAAGCGGCGGCCGGAAATCCGGTTTTCCTTTCTGGAAGCAGGGCCGCACAATGCTGCCTCCCGCCATCCCCCGGAGCATCCCGGTGCACGAATCGTCGGCCACGATCGCCCCCCGCTCCGGTGCCGGTTCCGTCCCGGTCAATGCCTGCCCGCCGACTCGGGGCCTCCGGGAGCGGCTTCGCGCGATGGCTTCCGACCTCGTCGCCTCATGGCGGGCCGACGGGATGCCGTCCGAGATGCGGACCGCCACGGGGTTGAGGGCGGCCGCCGAGACGCTCGTACGACGCGCCGCCGCGGCTCCGGAACACGTCGGGTGGACGATGGTGACCATCGTCTCCGAATATTGGCGCGGGCGGATCGCGGCGGCCGGAGCCGGCCGCCGGCTGCTCCTGCTGCCCGACTGTCCCTGCGCCCCGGCGGCCGAAGTGGCCGGGACCGCGCCGGTGGCCTGCGGTCCCGCCTGCGGCATCGCCACGATCTGGGCTGCGGCCCGCGACGGCGGGTGGGTCGTCGAGTCCACACGCCAGGCGGTCTCCGGCATCGGATCGCTGCTCACCGGCCAGTACGACGGCATCCTCGGCATCGCCCGGCTGGCCGACCTCGAGAAGGCGTTCGCGATGCTGCCGGCCTTCTCGCTGCCGGTCGCCGCCCTGCCCTACGAGCAGGTCGGCGTGACGACGTCGTGCGAGGCGGGGCTCTCCGCCGCCGCGATCGACGTCGATTGGGCTCTCGGACTCCTCGGCGTGGGCGGCGGTGAACCGGTGCCCGTGGCCGATTACCTGCCTCTGTTGCGCGAGGCGGCCCACGTCGTCACGCCCGAAGGACTCGCCGCGCTCGCCGAGCGCGTGGGGGCGGAGCCGTCGTTCGGCCTCGGCGTCGCGGCGGACGCGACGCTCGCGGACATGGCTCCGCTCGACGCGGCGGCGGTGCTCGGCGGCGGCTTCACGACGCGGGGTGGGAAATTCCTGCGGCCTTTCGTGGCTCTGGCCGCATTCGACGCGGTCGTC
Source organism: Planctomycetaceae bacterium (assembly GCA_046095965.1). Lineage (GTDB taxonomy): Bacteria > Planctomycetota > Planctomycetia > Pirellulales > UBA1268 > QWPN01. Next base: position 1,325 of record JBJTJO010000214.1, on the reverse strand, counting down.
GCCGATCTGCGTGACTCGGCGGCCGCGGCGCTGCGAACCGCGACGCCGCCGGCAGACCGGGCGATCGCCCGCGACGCCGCCAAGGCCGCGGCGCTGGCGATCGAGGTGTTCCACAAGGCCTCGCTCGTCCACGACGACATCGAGGACGCCGACCGCGTCCGCTACGGCCGGCCCACGCTCCACGTCGAATGTGGCGTGCCGTCGGCGATCAATGTCGGCGACTACCTGCTCGGCGTCGGCTATCGGATCATCGCGGGCCTGCCGGGAGTCGGTGCCGACACCGTCCGCGACGTGGTGGCGATCCTCGCCTCGGCCCACGTGCGGCTGGCCCGCGGCCAGGGAGCCGAACTCTGGTGGCGCGATGCCGGCGGTCGCCGGCTCGCCGTCGCCGAGTCGCTGGCGATGTATGGACTGAAGACCTCGCCGGCGTTCGAGGCGGCCGTGGCGATCGGGATCCGGATGGCCGGTGTCGCCCCCGCGGCCGCCGGCGCGATCGATCGCTACGCGCTCCACGTCGGCACCGGCTTCCAGGTGCTCAACGATCTCAAGGACTGGGCCGGTGACGTGGAGAACGACCGGCGGGCCGCGGGCGACCTGCTCGGTGGCCGGCCCACGCTCCTGTGGGCGCTGGCACTCGAGCGGCTCGCGCCGGACGAGGTGGCGCGGCTGCGAGCGATGGCCGACGAGGCCGGCCGTCCGGATGCATCCGACGCGACGGTCGCCGCCTGCCTGGCGGAGGCGCGGCGCCTCTACGACCGGGCCGACGTCTTCGGTCGCGCCGCCGCCATCGCGGCCGAGCAGCGGGCGGGGGCCGCGGCCGCGATCGCGTCGTGCCGCCTGCGGCGGCTGCGGGAGGTGCTCGAGTTCCTCCTCGACCTCGCGGTGCCGGCGCAATGAGTCGCGGCGGACGGGCGATGAGCGATGCCGGCCGGACCGCGGCCGCCCGGGCCGCCGAGCTCGTGGGCCTGTTCGTTGCCGATCCGTCCGACTTCGGCACGCTCGCGGACGTGCCGGCGGATCGCGTGCCGGAGCCGTTCCGAGCGCTGCTCGACCACACGAGCCACATGACGGTGGCGATGGAGCGGCACCTCGGCGGCCCGGTTGCGCTCCGTGTCGTGGCCGAGTCGGCCGGTCCCGGCGAATCGTACGCCCGCGAGATCCTCCTCGACGGCCCGCGCGGCGGCGTGGTACAGCACGGCATCGTGCACATCGACCTGGCCGCCGTCGGTGCCGCGACCGCGGCCCGCATCCGGGCGCACGAGGCGCCGCTCGGTCGCATCCTCGTGGAGGCGGGCGCGCTCTGCGAGGTCGGCGACGTCCGCCTG
>JBJTJO010000213.1:0-5769 GCA_046095965.1 Planctomycetaceae bacterium | reverse complement strand
GTCATGGAGCGGTCAACCGCATTCGCAAGCCTGGAGGCTTGCGCCACTGCCGGAGCACTCAAGCCGTCAGGCCATCGTGGCGCACACCTCCAGGTGTGCGAATGCGGGTCATGGAGCGGTCGACCGCATTCGCAAGCCTGGAGGCTTGCGCCACTGCCGGACCACGATCCACGCGACGGGCACCGCCAGCATCGCGCCCGCCACGGCGAGCACGGCGGCCGTGAGCGACGTCGCGTCGAAGCGGGCCCGGCCGAGGAGCGTCTGGGCGAGCGCGTAGCCGCAGAGGAGCACGCTGCCGGCGGTGGACCAGGCCACGAGTCGCGTCCGCGCGGCGATCGCGAACCCCGCCCGCTCCGCGGCCCACGCCACCAGCGGCAGCCATTGCACGGCGTGGAGCGCGGCGCCGTGCGGGAACTTGAGCACGCCGGCCGCTCCGAGCGTCTCGGGCGGCAGGCCGGCGGCGCGGCGGATCTCCCCCTGCGCACCCGTCCAGATGCCGAGCAGGCAGGAGACGGCGAGCAGTCCGAGGCCCGCGCGGGCGGCGAGCAGCATGTCCGCGGGCAGCCGCGGCTGCGGCCGCAAAAAACGCAGCGTCAGGTCGCCGATCACGAGCGTCACGCCGAGGATCAGCCAGGTCATGACGTCGTAGAGCGCGGCGTCGAGGGGCGTCGCACGGTTGAAGTGGCTGGCCACACCCCGCCACCGCTGCAGGTCGATGAGCGCCACCTCCGCGACGAGCGCCAGGGCGGTCGCCGCCGCCAGCCAGGCGTCGCCGCGGCGGCGCGGCAGGTGCGACCAGGCCCAGCCCAGCGACAGGCAGGTGAGTCCGCCCGAGATGCCGAACAGGATCGGCTTCCGCCAGGTGACGGCCCCTTCCCACGGCCCGCCGAACACGGCCCAGACCGCGACGTGCGCGATGCCGCTGACCACGAGGCCGACACCGGCCACGGCCAGTGGCCAGCCGCGATCGTCGCGGTACCAGTCGGGCAGTCGGCGGACGGCAAAGGCGTGGCTCATGGCCGGAGAATCCTAGCCCAATGTGTTCCTCCGCCCGCACCCCTATACTCATCGGCGATGGCGACCGTCGCAGGATGCGACGGCAGAGGCCATGGCAAACCTCGGCTTTGCCATCGGCCGACCGAGCAAACAGGCCATGGATGGCTCGTGAAAGCTACAGTGACCGTCGCAGGATGCGACGGCAGAGGCCATGGCAAACCTCGGCTTTGCCATCGGCCGATCAAGCAAACGAGGCCATGGATGGCTCGTTTGCGCTGAAGACAGGGCGACTAGCTCAATTGGTCAGAGCACCTCGTTTACACCGAGGGGGTTGGGGGTTCGAGTCCCTCGTCGCCCACTCACGCATGCCTGCGGTCTGGCAAACGGCCGGAGGCCGGCGCCTTGACGCGTCCTGCAACCGCAGTCCACCATACCGACATGTCGGTTTACGAATCGTGAAAACATCGGCTCGTGATCGCCACTCCGTCGAGAAAGGATGTCGTCGCATGAACTTCGGGAATCCCAGACTCAGGGCATGCGTGCTCATGACGGGGCTTGCGTGCAGCGTGGCCCTGACCGGACCCGCCGCACACGCTGCCGACACGGATCCCGCGGGACTTCCCCGGGCACCGACCGCCGACGCCCTGGCCGTGAAGCCCGTCGCCACCGCATCCGATCTGGCCGGCGAGTTGGACTCCGGTCCCGACGGCAAGCCGGACGTCTGCCTGGAGGTGCCTGTCGCACGGACTCGCATCCGCTCGGTGCGGATCGAGGGCGAGGGAAGTGACGCCTGGCATACGCCCTTCAACGGCAGCAACTGGGACATCAAGTTCCAGTCCACCGAGGGGGACGCGGCCACGCGGCTGCAATTCGCGCCGTCGCAACCGACGGCCGGCTATCGCGTGACGCTGCTCCTCGACGATGAATCGAGTGTTTCCGGCGTGGCGCAGATTGCGTTGGGCCGGGAAGCCCTACCCGGCACGGGTGCCGGCTTGAAGGTCGCCGGACGTTTCCCCGGGAAGCCGAGCGTGTCGAAGGATGCGACGAAGCCCTATCATCTTCAGCCCGGGGACGTCGTGCTGTTCATCGGCAACTCGATCACGGATCGGGCGCAGGCGGAACTCGATTTCCTCGTCGAGGATTTTCGAGGCCGATATCCCGAACTGGCGGACACGGTGAACCTGCAGAAGTTCGGTGTCGGTGGTGAGCCGGCCAGCGAGGCCGTGCGGCGGATGAAGGGGCTGCTGGAGGAGTTCAAGCCCACCGTATGCGTGATCTGCTACGGCACCTGCGAAATGACCTTCGAAGAGCAGTCGGGGTATCCGGCGGCCCTCACCGACATCGTCCGTCAGCTCAAGGAGGGCAAGGCGCGGGTGACCGTCGTCGCCCCGCCACCGGTGTCCGCGGCCAACTGGCGGCAGCCGCCGGCCTTCGTGGCAGAGAAGTTCACGCGGGGATTGCGCGTGCTGGCCGACCAGGCGCGGCAGGTCGCCGAGCGTGAAGGGGCCGTCTTCGTGGACGCCTACGGCGCGCTCAGCGAGGCAGCAGATGCCGGCATGGAGTTCACGGTGGACGGCGTCCATCTGAACGAGGACGGCTACCGGGTGATGGCCAACGCCCTCCAGGCCGCCTGGGGATTCGGGGCGCCTCTGCGGCCCGCCGGCGGGTCGCGCACGCAGCCGTGAAGGCTCTTTCGCCCATACGCAGGGCCTGGATCTACACCTGCCTGGCGGGCCTGCTCGGACCCCATGATGCTCCGGCCGCCGAGCCGCGTCGGCCGGAGCCTGGCCGCACAGTTTCGGCTTGGTACGTCTACTCGGCCGGGGCCGCCGCGGACACGTTCGCCGCCGTGGCCGGAGTCCTCGACGAGATCAGCGTCGCCGGGGAACCGCCGCCCGCGGCGTTCGTCCGCGACTGTCAGGCCCGGGGCCTCGCCGTGTACCGCCTGCTGGGCGCCACGAACGCCTACAAGACGGCGGACCAGCGGCGGAACACGATCCGCGACCTGGTGGCCTCGTGTACGGAACGCGGGTTCGACGGCCTCGACATCGACCCGGGCATCCTGCCCGACCAGGATCGGGCGGCCTACTCCCTGTTCGTGACGGATCTCGCCCGGGCGCTGCACGACGGCGGCAAGCGACTGACGTTCTCCGTCTACGCACCCGTCTGGGGCCCGCCGGCCGATCCCGAATGTTGGTTCGACGCCCGGGTGATCGCCGCCGTGGCCGATCGGATCCGCGTCATGTGCTACGACATGCACATGGCATGGCCGGAGATCTGGGTGCTCCGCCACGATCCGGGGTTCGGGCCCGTGAGCACGCCCGCCTGGACCAGGCAATCCCTCGAGTTCTGGCTGCGGCACGCCCCCCGTGAAAAACTCGTCCTGGGACTGCCGGCGTATTCCAACGACTTCGTCGCCGCCCCCGGGGGCAAGAGCCGCCAGGTGTACGCCGATCGTCCGGCCGTGCCCGTCGGCCGCCCGGTCGAGACCCGCTGGCTGGCCTACGAGCAGGTCCACCTGCATCGCTATCTCGACGACGAGGGACAGGCCCACGTGTTCTACGCCTCCGACGCCCGCAGCACCGCGGCGCTGCTGCGGGTGGCCGACGAACTCGGCGTGTCCGGCGTGGGCTTCTGGCACTTCGCCGCGGTGCCGCCCGACTCGTGGACCGCCGTGCGCGACTGGAAGGCCCGCGCCGCCGGCCGCTGATCCGGCGCCGGCAGCAGGTCGGTCAGGACAACCGGTCGAGCACGTTGCGGGTGATCCGCTCGATCACGGGATCGGGGCCGCGGGCGGCGGGCGATCCCGCCGGCGCCTCCCAGGACGCGGCCAGCCCGTGGGCCCAGTCGGTCGTCGCGGCGGTGAACACCAGGCCGCCCCCCGCCCGTCGCGCGATGCCCAGGCAGGCATGCCCCGGCTGCTTCTGGGGAAACCGATCGAACCAGGTGAAGGTCTCCTCGGAGCCCCACGTGGCCGGCGCGGTGGCCAGGATCTCGAACTCCCGCGGCGTGCCGTCGGCCCCGGTCGGCACGGGCAACCCGTCCTCGCGGGTGAACTCGCAGCCGTCGCACTCGTAGCCCACCACCGTGTGGCCGCCGCCGAACTCGCTCCCGCGGTCCAGCCCGGTGCCGGCGAAGACCCAGTGATCCGGCCGCTCGACCGTGAACGCACCGCTGCCGTCCGTGAGCTGTCCGTGCGAGCGGTGGAACCCACCGTGCAGCACGCCCACGTTGGTGAGCGTGTTCTCCGGGCGGCCGACGAGCGGGTGGCTCCACAGCGTGGTGAGCGTGGGGTTGGGCCCGGCGGGCTTGTAGAGCGGATCGGCCGCGAAGTGCTGCTTGTGGCAGACGAGCCCGTCGCGCTCGTGGCGGACCTGCCAGCAGCAGGCGTTGCCGCTGAAGAAGGCCGCGTTGCCACCCCGGGCGACGAAGCCCTCCACCGCGTCGCGCATCGGCGCCGACCAATACTCGTCATGCCCCACGCTGAGCACCAACCGCCGCCCGTCGAGCAGTCCCGGATGCCGCTCGAGATCCCCGTTGACGGCATAGTCGAGCCGATAGCCGTTCGCCTCGGCCCAGCGGATGAAGGGAACCTCCCAGGCGCGGATGCTGGCGGCGGGCATCGGCCGCAGGAACGACACGCGGCTGCCCTGCACGCCGTCGCGGCCGTTGAACGCGTAGAGGCTGAAACCGCCGAAGTTGTTGTAGGCGGCGTCGGTGTTGGTCGACAGTTGCAGGAGGATCGGCGCCCGCGGGCCCGCCACCGCGGAGCGGACCACGAAGAAGATGTGGAGTGGCTGGCGGCCGCCGGTCGCGTCGGCGACGAACGAGGCGGGGCTCGTCACGACCTCGTAGTAGCCGCTCCGCCAGTCCCGGCCGATCGGCACTTCGAACGCCGCCGGCCAGCCGCACCCGTCGGCCGACGCGGCGGCGGGGACGGCGTGCTCGCGGCCGGGGATGCCGGCCCGCCGCCAGACGACCTCGCGCCGCGGCCCGACCCGCTCCACGGTCACGTCGAACGTCGCCGCGGTGGTCGACACATGGATCGGCAGCGTCTCCCCCGGGGCGACGCTGAGTCGCGCCGGATAGCCGAGCACCGCATGGTTTCGCGCGGCTTCGGCCGTCGGGGCCGGCGGTTCCTGGGCGGCCGCAGCCGACAGCGGGAGCACGGCGGAGGTCGCGAGAAACCGGCGCCGCGGCAGCGGCGGCCTCCGGCGATCGGCCAATCCACGGGGCGTCTTCATGGCGTGCCTGATCGTTCCGCGGCTGCCGGGGCCTTGGCGGGCGGGGCCGCCCGCAACGTCTCGAGGTAGGCCACGAGGTCCGCGATCTGCTGCGGAGAAAAGGTCGCGCCCATCGGCGGCATGCTCGAGATCGGCGAGCGGATGCGCTCGGCGATCTGGTCGAGTGGCACGCTCTCCTCGCCCCCGGCGGCCAACGCGAGCACCAACCGCCCGTCACGTTCCGCCACGAACGTGCCGGACACGAACTTTCCCGACTCGGTCTCCACGACCACGGTCTCGTAGCCGGCGGCGATCTTCGCGCTCGGCTCGATCAACGACTCGAGCAGGTGCTCGCGGCCGTGACGAACACCGACGTCGGACAGGTCCGGGCCGGCGAACCCGCCCCCGAGGCCGCCGATCGTGTGGCAGGCGTTGCAGCGGACGTCGCGATTCGTGTGGAACAGCCGGCGGCCCCGCTCCGCGTCGCCGGCGGCGAGCAGCGGACGGTAGGCCGCCAACGGGTCGCCGATCGGCTCGGGGGGCGGGCGGG
>JBJTJO010000212.1:0-7280 GCA_046095965.1 Planctomycetaceae bacterium | reverse complement strand
GCCGCGCCGCGGATCCTGCTCGTCGGCGACGTCATGCTCGACCGGTATTTCTCCGGGACCGTGGATCGCATCTCGCCCGAGGCTCCCGTGCCCGTGCTCCACGTGAGGCGGTCGTTCGACCGGCCCGGCGGCGCCGCCAACGTGGCCGTCAACATGGCCGCCATGGGGGGCACCACGATCCTCGTCGGCGTCACCGGCGACGACGAGGCGGGGCGTCGGCTGCGGGCGGTGCTCGCGGAGGAGGGGGTCGAGGACCGCGGCCTGGTGGCGACCGCGTCCGCCCCCACCACCATGAAGACGCGGCTCCTCGCCGGCCACAGCCAGATCGCGCGGTTCGACGAGGAGGCGATCCTCGACAACGCCGACCTGGGCCAGGAGCTCGAGCGCCGCATCGCCGCACTCGTCGGTGAGGCCGACGTCGCCGTGATCTCCGACTACGCCAAGGGCGTCTGCGCTCCGGCGGTCTGCCGGGCCCTGATCGACGCGGCGCGGGCTCGGCGGGTCCCGGTGGTCGTCGATCCCAAGGGGAACGACTTCGCCCGGTACGCCGGCGCGGCGGTGATCACCCCCAACCGGGCCGAGGCCGCCGCCGTCGTCGGCTTCCCCATCCGCGGCCCCGACGACGGCGTCGCGGCGGCCCGCGTGCTGCGGGAGCGGTTCGCGATCGAGTCGGCGGTCGTCACGCTCGGCGAGCAGGGCATGGCCCTCGTCACGCAGGACGAGTCGGTCGTCATCCCCACGCGGGCCCGGCAGGTGTTCGACGTGACGGGTGCCGGCGACTCGGCGGTGGCCACGCTCGCCGTGGCCCTTGGCCGCGGCATGCCCCTCCGCGAGGCCTGTTTCCTGGCCAACGCCGCCGCGGGCCTGCAGGTGTCGCGGGTGGGCACGGCGCGGTTCACCTGGGGCGAGGTGCTCGAAGCCATCGCGCAGACCGAGGCGCTCGACCGCGGCAAGGTGGTGGGCCGCGTTGAGCTGCAGGCCGCCGTCCGCCAGGCCCGCGCCGAGGGCAAGCGGATCGGGTTCACCAACGGCTGCTTCGACATCCTCCACCACGGCCACGTGCAGCTGCTCGAGGCGGCCGCGCGGGAGTGCGACCTGCTCGTCGTGGGCGTGAACTCGGACGCCTCCGTGACCCGGCTCAAGGGCCCGCCCCGGCCGTTCGTGCCGGCGGAGGAGCGGCAGGCGGTGCTCGCCGGGCTGGCCGCCGTCGGCCTCGTCTGCGAGTTCGCCGAGGACACGCCGATCGCCCTCATCACGATCGTCGAGCCCGACGTGCTCGTGAAGGGGGCCGACTACACGCCCGACACCGTCGTCGGGGCCGACATCGTCAAGGCCCGCGGCGGCCGCGTCGTGACGCCCGTGTTCGTGCCGAACGCCTCGACCACGAGCATCGTCGATCGGATCAGGCTCTCGCGGCCCGGCGGGTGACCTCCGCTTCGTCCGCCTCGCGTGCGCATGGACACTCCCGTGAGCTCATCGTCCTGGCGACCCGCCGCCGTCCTTGCCGCGATCACGTTCGCGGTCTTCGCGCCGACCCTCTCGGCCGGCTTCGTTTATGACGCCCGGCTGCAGATCCTCACCGACCCGTTCCCGCACGACCCGCGGAACTGGCCGGCGGTGCTCTCGTTCGCCGTCCTCGGCATGGACGTGCTCGACTTCAACCGGCCCGTGCAGCTCGCGTCGATCATGCTCGACGCGGCGATCTGGGGACGGAGGCCGGTCGGGTACCACCTCACGAGCATCCTCCTGCACTGCGGGAATGTCGTGCTGCTGTGGCTCGTGCTGCGGGACGTCCTCCCGCGCGGCGGCCGGGCCGCCGATGCCGGGCCGCCGCCGGAGGGACGCGGCGCCGCCATCGACGTCGCCGCCTTCGCCGGGGCGTTGGTGTTCGCCGTCCACCCGGTCGTCACGGAGGCGGTCTGCGAGCCGACCTTCCGCGAGGACCTCCTCGTCGCCGCGTTCACGCTCGGGGCGATCGTGCTGGCGACGCGGGGCGTCGGCCTCCGCCGCGCCGTCGGCTGCGCCGCCTGCTGCTTTCTCGCCTGTGCGAGCAAGGAGTCGGGGATCGCGGCGCCGCTCGTGCTCGCGGCCTCCTGGTGGCTCTTTCACCGCGGCGAACCCGGCCGGTTCTGGGCCATCGCCGTCGGCGGCGGCACGGCGGCGGCGCTCGGCTTCCTCACGGCCCGGTTCCTGCTCGCGCCGGCGACCTCACGGATATTCGAGTCACCGCCCACCTACCCGGGCGGCTCGTTCGCGACGGCGCTGGCCCTCGAGCCGCGGATCCTCGCCCTCTACGCCCAACTCGTCGTCTGCCCGGTGAACCTCTGTGCCGACTACGGCATGGCGTCGGTCTGGCACCTGCCGCTGTGGCTCGCCCTCGCGATCGTCGTGGGGCTCGCCGCGGCGCTCGCCCGGGCGGGATGGCGGGACCGGCGCGTCGGGTTCGGCGTCGCGCTCCTGATCCTGCCGCTGCGGCCCGAGTCGAACCTCGTGCCGATCTACCTGGCCGCGGCCGACCGCTACCTCTACCTGCCGCTCGCGGGCGCCTCCGTGATCCTGGCGTGCGGCGTCGCGGCGATCTGGACGCGGCTGCCCCGGGACCGCCGGCCGGCCGGTCTCGCGGTCGGGGCGGTCGTGCTCGGGCTGCTCGCCTGGGGCTGCACGGCGCGGCAGCGGGTGTGGGGGGATTCACTCGCCCTCTGGCTCGACACGGCCGCCCGCAACCCGGGTTCGTACACGGCGGTCAGCGGCCTGTCGGGCGCGCTCCGGGACGTCGGCGACTTCGCCAGCGCCGAGCGCGCGGCCCGGCATGCGCTCGTGCTGTCGGGGAGCAGCCGCGGCGACACGTGGGTCGCGCTGGCGTTGGCCCTCGACGGCCAGGGCCGCACCGCCGAGGCCGACGAGGCGATCGTGACGGCACTCGAGAACGATGCACGGCTGTCCGATCCCGACGCCCGCGTGGCGGCGCTCGCCATGGAGCGGGACGAGGCCGACGCGCTCGCGAAACTGCTCGCCCGCCGCACTCCCGCCCCCGCCGCGGAGACGCGGGAAACGCCCGATACGCCCTGAAATCGCGGGCGATTGTGCGACCCCCGGGCGGGTCGTAATCTCCGGTGGCGGGGATCGTCGTTCCCCACCGGAAGCCACCGGACACCCATCCCCATGTCGAGCAATCGCGGCTCCGCCAGGTCCCGCCACTCCGAGCGGCCCGCCGAGGGACGCACGCGGTCGGCCGAGCCGCCGTCTCCCGACGCGGATCCGTCCCTCGTCGGCGATGCCGGATCCCGCTGGCTGACCTTCGTGCTGCAGGTCGGCGTCATCGCGCTGGCGGTGCTCTGGATCTACTCGCCGGTCTGCGACACGACGGGACCGGTCTACGTCGCCGGCGCGAACCCCACGTTTCCCGTGGACTGGCTCTGGGACGACGACCAGCTGCTCACCGCCAACCTCACGGTGCAGCACTTCCTCGCCCCCGATCCGGCGCAGAACCGCCCGGCACCTGTCCGGGACGACCTCAGGACGCTCGGCAAGCTCTGGTTCGACCCCGACGGGGCCGACTACTTCCCGCTCAGCTACACCGCGCTCTGGGCGCAGTGGCCGTTCTTCCAGATGGACCCGCGCACCGGCGGTCCTGTGCAGCCGGGTGGCCCGGCCGTGGCCTGGCCCACCGGCTACCACGTGACCACGATGCTGCTCCATGTGCTGGGTGCGCTCGCCGTGTGGCGGCTGTTCGCGGTCCTCGGCGTGCCCGGGGCCTGGCTCGGCGGGCTCCTCTTCGCCGTGCACCCGGTGTGCGTGGAGTCGGTGGCCTGGGTCTCGGAGCTCAAGAACACGCTGTCGCTGCCGCTCTTCCTGCTGTCGGCGGCCAGCTACGTGCGCTTCGACGACCTCGTCCATGCCGGCGCGAGCGAGGACGATTCGCGGGTGCTGACCCGCTACGGCGCGGCGCTCGGGCTGTTCCTGCTCGCCATGTTCGCCAAGACGTCGGTCGTGGCCATGCCGGTGCTGATCCTGCTCTACGCCTGGTGGAAGCGGAACACGGTCACGTTCCGCGACCTCGTCTACTCCGCGCCGTTCTTCGCGACCTCGATCGTGCTCGGGGTGATCACGATCTCCTACCAGCACGGCCGGGCGATCGGTCAGGAGACGATCGTCGTGCCGTCGTACATCGGGAACGGCTCGGCCAACTACCGCGAGGGGGGCGTAAGGGTCTCCGCGCGGGCGGTCGAGATCACCCGTCTCGACGGGTCGCGGGTCCACGCCGGCCCGCTCCAGGCGGAGGCCGACTTCGACAGGGTGCCGCTCGAGTGGCGGCAGAAGGTCCGCGACGTCGCCACCACCGGCGGCTGGAAGGACTTCCCGGGCGACGGCCGCGTGCGGATCTTCGACGATCCGGCCACCAAGTCGGTGTACGTCTCGGCCGTGGACGGCAGGCCGATCTTCGCCGGGCCGCTGCGGGAGCCTGCCGACCTGGAGAAGGTGCCCGCGGACTGGCAGCGGCGGGTCCGCGCCATCGACCGCGGCACCGGCTGGCCGTCGCTCAAGGGCTTGCTCTCGCGGATGGCGATCGCCGGGACGTCGTTCCTGTTCTACCTCGTGCTCTTCGTCTGGCCCGTGAACCTGCTGCCGATCTACCCACGGTGGGACATCGACCTGCTCGACGTCGCCAAGGGCTCGGAGGCCGGTGAGATGCTGTTCTACCTCCTGCCGATCCCGGTGATCCTCGGGGCGGCATGGTGGCTGTGGCGGCACCGCGAAGGCTGGGGACGGCACGTCATTCTCGGCGTCGGCTTTTTTCTGCTCATGGTGGCGCCGGTGCTCGGCTTCATCACGATCTCCTACATGCGGATCACCTGGGCCGCCGACCACTTCATCTACCTGCCGATGATCGGCCTGATCGGCCTCGTGTCCGCGGCCGTGGCGACGTGGTACCGGCGGGCGGCCGCCGACGAGCGGCCGCTGATCGTGGTGGGCGCGGCGGTGGTGATCGCGGCGCTGACGCTCGTGTCGTTCAACCTGGCCGCCTGCTGGGTCCACGAGGACGCCCTCTGGACGCACACGCTCGCCCACAACCCCAATGCCTGGCAGGCCCACAACCGCCTGGGCGCGAAGAAGTTCTCCCGGGGCCACGTCGAGAGCTTCGGCGCCGAGAACGGCCTCCGCCCGGAGGTGGACGTGGTCAAGACCCGCATCGGTCCGGCGACCCGCATCCAGAATCTCGGCGCGTTCTACCACTTCAGCTGGTCCACCCACCTGCGGCCCGACCTCGGCGAGACCCACAACAACCTCGGCACGGCCTGGTCGGCGCGGGCCCAGATGGCCGCCCAGCAGGGCAACAAGCAGCTGGCGGAGGCCTGCATGTCGAAGGCGGTCGAGCAGTTCGCGGAGGCCTGCCGCGTGACGCCGCACGTGCCGGCGATCCACGTCAACCTTGCCAACGCGCTGGCCGCCGCAGGACGGTTCGACGAGGCGGCAGCGAAGTATCGGGAACTGCTCGAGAAGGAGCCCAACAATCCCGCGCTCATCAACAACTACGGCGTCGCGCTCTACAAGAGCGGCAAGACGGAGGAGTCGATCGTGCAGTTCCGCAGGGCGCTGGCGCTCGCGCCGGGCCTCAAGGACGCGCAGGAGAGCCTCGCCGTGGCCCTGGGCGAGAAGCCGGACCCGGCCAAGCAGCAGCCGGCCGAGCAACCTCCGCCGCCGGGACAGCCCGCGCCTCCCCAGCAGCCGGCCCTGCCGCCGCTCGACCTGCAGCCGCCGAAGTCCCCCACGCTCGGCCCCACGATCCGGTAGCGGCAATTCCAGCACGTCCGGTGTAGCCGCGGATTGGCAATCTGCGGAATGCGGTTCGTGGCGTCGTTTGGCCACCGCGGTGCCGGTCGGCATGCCACCGTGTGCAGACTGCCAGTCTGCACCTACATCGCTGCGCGGAAGCGGAGTTGCAACGTGCGGCCGGTCGCTGCGCCGAGGTAATACGTTGCCGAGGCCATGTAGCCGCGGATTGGCAATCTGCGGAATGCGCGTCACGCCCGAAGCCAGGTGCGCACCGCGAGTCGGATGAGTTCCCCGATGCTCCGCCGGGCCTCGGCGAAGTCGGCCTTGCTCGCGCCCCGCTCGCGGTCGGTGAACGTGATCGGCACCTCCACGATCCGCCCCCCGGCGCGGTGCACCCGCCAGAGGAAGTCCTCCTGGAAGGCGTAGCCCTGCGAGAACGGCCCCTCCGGCAGCCGGTCGAGGATCTCGAGCCGCACGGCGCGGAATCCCCCCGAGGCGTCGCGGACGGGAACCCACAGCACCCACCGCGTGAACCACGACACGAGCCAACTCGCGAGGTGCCGCTTCCAGCCCCAGCCCACCGTGCGGCCGCCCCGGACCCGCCGTGAGCCGATCGCGACGTCGGCGGGCCGCCCGCCGACCGGCTCGAGCGCCGCGAGCAGCCGGTGCACGTCGGCCGGATCGTGGCTGAAGTCGGCTTCCATGTAGACGGCCACCGCGAAGCACTGCGACTTCGCCAGCCGCAGCCCCTCGAGGATCGCGCTGCCCAGGCCCCGCCGGCCCCGCCGCACGAGCACGTGCACGGCCGGGTCCGCCGCGGCCTTCTCCAGGGCGATCGCCGCCGTGCCGTCGGGCGAGTCGTCGTCGATCACGAGCAGCTGGGCCTCGGGCACCGCCCCGCGCAGCGCGTCGATGAGCGGGCCGACGTTCTCCCGCTCCTTGAAGGTCGCCGTCTGCACGAGCAGGCGGCCCGGCGGCCAGTCGTCCCGCGACCGGGTGTCGTCAGCCATGATGGTGCGCCAGCCAGCGCTCGGCGTCGAGGGCGGCCATGCAGCCGGTGCCGGCGGCGGAGATCGCCTGGCGGTAGTTGTCGTCGGCCACGTCGCCGGCCGCGAACACACCTTCGACGCTCGTGTCGGTGCGGAAGTGCTTCTTCCACACGATGTACTTCTTCGGCGTCAGTTCCAGCTGCCCGTTTAGGAACGCCGTGTTCGGCGTATGACCGATCGCCAGGAACACGCCCGACACCGGGAGCGTCGTCTCGGCCTTCGCGGCGCTCGTGCCGACCAGCCGCACGCCCGTCACGCCCGCCGCGTCGTCGCCGAGCACCTCGGCGCCCGCCGCGTCGAAGTGAACCGTGACCTTGGGGTTGTCCATGGCGCGTTGGGCCATGATCTTGCTGGCGCGCAGTTCGCTCCGCCGATGCACGAGGTGGACCATGCTCGCGAACTTGGAGAGATAGGTCGCCTCCTCGACCGCCGAGTCGCCGCCCCCCACGACCACGA
>JBJTJO010000211.1:0-4931 GCA_046095965.1 Planctomycetaceae bacterium | reverse complement strand
GAACCAGGCCGCCAGCGTCCGCACCGCGAGGAACGCGAGCACGAGACGGAGCGCGGCCTGCGCGTCGGCGGCGCTGGCGGGTTCCATGAAAGTACTGTAAGCCCGCCGGGGCGCAGGGCAACCGGCGGGCCGACGGGTCCGCGCGGATTCCGGGCTTGCGGGCCGGCGATTCCGTCGATGCAATGCCGCGCATGCAGGAGCATTCAAGACCGACCGCCAGCGCCGCCGACGCGCAGGCCGCGCTCCGTCTCGTGCTCGCGTTCCTCGCGGTGCGGACGCTGGCGGCCTGGTTCTGCCCCGCCACGATCGACGAGGCCTACGCGATCGCCGTCTCGCGCGGCTGGTCGCTCTCCTACTTCGATCATCCGCCGGCCTGCTTCACGCTCGCCGGCGTCATGGCCTGGCTCACGGGCAGCGAGGCCGTGTTCCCGGCGCGGATCCCCTTCCTGCTCGCCGGCGCCGCGAGCGCGTGGCTCGTGTTCGACATCGCGCGGATCGCCTACGGATCGAGGGCCGGCCTCTGGGCGCTGGCGTGGCACTGCGTGGCCCCGTTCTTCCTCGTCTCGGCGGGGCACTTCGTCGTGCCGGACGGGCTGCTCGACCTCGCGCTGCTCGTCACGCTGCGGCTCGTGCTGCCCGATCTCCTCGAGCCGGACCGCCCGCCCGGCGTCGGCCGCTGGTGCGCCGCGGGTGCGGCCTGCGCAATGGCCTTCGCCGCCAAGTACCAGGCCGCCCTGTTCGGGGCGTCGGCGCTCGCGTTCCTCGTGACGAGCCCGCCGCATCGGCGGCTGCTCCGTGCCCCGGCCGTCTGGCTCGCGCTCGCGATCGCGGCGGTCGGTCTCGCGCCCGCGCTCGTGTGGAACCTGGCCCACGGCTGGATCTCGCTGCGGTTCCAGGGGGGCCGCGCCGGCACGGGCCGCTGGGCGCTCGAGCCGGTCAACTTCCTGCTCGTGCTTGGCGGGCAGATGCTCTACGTGCTG
Source organism: Planctomycetaceae bacterium (assembly GCA_046095965.1). GTDB lineage: Bacteria > Planctomycetota > Planctomycetia > Pirellulales > UBA1268 > QWPN01. The sequence goes on along the minus strand of JBJTJO010000211.1, from coordinate 3,951 downwards.
CCGGGCACCTGGCTCGTGACGCTCGCGGAGGCGCTGCGGGGCGTGGTCCGCCCCCGCGTGATCGCCGACCGCCTGTTCGGCTGGTTCGCGATCCTGCCGCCGGTCGTGTTCCTGGCGATCGCGCTCGTGAGCCGCAAGGGGCTGCCGCACTGGGCCATGAGCGGCTTCCTGTTCGGGTTTCCGCTGGTGGGCGACTGGACGTCGCGCGTGCTCGTGCGACACCGCCGCCTCGTGGAGACGACGTGGTGGCTCACGGCCGTGGCCGTGTGCGGCGCGTTCCTCGGTTTTTCCGTGGAGGCCCGCCACGCGACCCTCACGCGGCCGTTCGGCGCGGTCGCCACCGGTCGCGGCATCAACTGGCAGTTTCAGGACTGGTCCGCGCTGGCCGAGGCCTGGCCCGGGCTGGGCGCGCCGGCCGTGGTGGTCACGTCGAACTGGACGACGGGGGCCAAGGCCGGGCACGCGCTCGGGCCGCGGGTCGCCGTCGTGCCGCTGGCGGACCCCCGCCACTTCCAGTTCCTGCCGCCCCCCGCGCCGGGTTCAGCCGCGGTCGCGGTCGAACCGGCCCGCCCCGGCACCGCGGATCTCGCGGCCCGGGAATTCCGGGACATCCTCGAGGCGCACGGCTGGAGGGTCGTCGGCGAGCCGCAGGTGATCGACCAGCGGGCCGGAGACGCGGTCCGGTTTCACGTCGTGGCCCTGCCCGTGGAACGGCGCGATTGAGGCCTTGAATTCCGCGGTGCCAGGCCCCGGCGGGGTGGCGCGCCCGGGGACGCCGGCGGGCCTCCCGTGGCTCCCGGTCCTGCCGCCCCGATCGCCCCCCGGTGTTGTGGGGATGGACGGGGGATGATAAAACTCCGCGGTTCGACTGACTCTCGCGCTGCACGTATTTCCGATCGGGAACTGCGGTGGGTGCTCCGGCGATGGTCGATTGTGTCGAGTGTAGTCCGTTCCAGTTCCCGAAGTCCCAGAGGTTGATGAGTTATGTCCCGGAAGATTTACGTGGGGAACCTCCCCTGGTCCACCACGTCGGCCGATCTCGAGGCGATGTTCGCCCCGCACGGCGCTGTTCGTTCCGCCGAGGTGATCTCCGATCGTGAGACCGGACGTTCGCGCGGCTTCGGATTCGTGGAGATGGAGACGGACGATGGCCTGCAGGCGGCGATCGCCGCGCTCAATGGCCAGGAGATCAACGGTCGTCCGCTGACCGTCAACGAGGCCCGCGAGCGCACGCCCCGTCCGGGCGGCGGTGGCGGCGGCGGTGGTCGCGGCTACGGCGGCGGCGGTGGCGGCGGCTACGGCGGTGGTGGCGGTCGTGGTGGCTACGGTGGCGGTGGTGGCGGCGGCGGCCGCGGCTACGGCGGCGACCGCTACTGATCATTCTTTCGCATCGCGGCGCGGGAGCCGGTCCTCGACGGCCGGCTCCCGCGTCCACGCGGTCCGGCCCGGATGTCTCCCGGCGACGGAGCGAAGGTTCTGATCCTGGTCGATGGTTTCCTGGTCAGAGCTGATTCGGTTCACGACTTTTCACACACGACACGATCGAGAGGGCGCGGCGATGGCTTTTGGTGGACCCCGGGCGAAGGCGGCGAAGATGGCCAAGAAGAAGGCGAAGCCGCGCGCGAAGGTCAAGCGTCGCGACCCGATCTTCATCGACGGCGCCCGGCCGCGGCCGCTGTATGTCGATTACAAGGATCTCGAACTGCTCGGCAAGCTCGTCAACCGGCAGGCCAAGATCCTCGGCCGGCGGAAGACGGGCTGCACCGCCGCCAGCCAGCACGCGGTCACGCAGGCCATCAAGCGGGCCCGGTTCATGGCCCTGCTGCCCTACGTCGGCGAGTGATCCTGTGGCGGGGCCGTTCACGACCCGCCGCCGCATCGAATTCCGCGATACCGACGCCGCCGGGATCGTGCACTTCTCGGCCTTCTTCCTCTGGATGGAGTCGGTCGAGCACGAGTTGCTGCGGGCCTGCGGCATCCCCGTGGTCGAACCCGGTGCCGGCGGCCCTGGTGTCGATGCCAGCTGGCCGCGCGTGTCGGCCGCCTGCGACTACGTCAACGCCGTGCGCTTCGGCGACGAGATCGACGTGGCCGTCACGGTCGAGAAGCTCGGCACGTCGAGCGTGACCTACGGCTTCGCCTTCACCCACTCGGGCGTCCCGGTCGCGAAGGGGCGGGTCGTCGCGGTCCGCTGCCACATGCGGCCGGGGCGGCGGCCCGAGTCGGTGCCGATCTCCGCCGACATCGCGGCCCGGCTGGCCCCGTATCGCGCCGGGGCGTGAGGGCGTCGCGGCCGCGCGGTTCCGGAGGCTGACGTGCTCGAGGTCGATCGCGTCTCGAAGTCGTTCCCGACGCCCGGTGGCCCGCTCGCGGTGGTCACCGATGTGTCGTTCGCGCTCGACGCCGGCGGGCGGCTGGCGATCATGGGCCCGAGCGGTTCCGGGAAGAGCACGCTGCTCTCCATCCTCGGCGCTCTCGAGCCGCCGACCGCGGGCGCCGTGCGGCTCGATGGCGTCGATCCCTTCGCGCTCGACGCGGCCGCCCGCGCCGCCTTCCGCAACCGGCGGATCGGCTTCGTCTTCCAGGACCATCACCTCCTCGCCGGATGCACGGCCCTCGACAACGTCCTGCTGCCGGCCCTCGCGGCCGGGCCGGCGGGCCGCGACCTCGCGGTGCGCGCGGGGCGGCTGCTCGACCGCGTCGGCCTCGCCGGCCGCGGCAACCACCTGCCCGCGGAGCTCTCGGGCGGCGAGCGGCAGCGGGTGGCCGTGGCCCGCGCGCTGCTGCTCTCGCCGCGGCTCGTGCTCGCCGACGAGCCGACGGGCCAGCTCGACGCGCGGTCGGCCGCGACCGTCGCCGACCTGCTCGTGGACCTCGTCGCCGAGGCCGGGGGCATGCTCGTGGTCGTGACGCACTCCGCAGCGCTCGCCGCACGGGTCGGCGCGGTGCGCCGGCTCGACGACGGACGGCTCGACCCATGACACCCCCGGGCCGGGACGCGGGCTCGGGCGGGCCGCGGCGGTCGCTCCCCGCGCTGGCCGCGGCGCTCGCCCGGGCCTGGTGGCCGCAGGTGGCGGCGCTCGCGGCGGCGGCGGCGGTCGTGGCGGCCACCATCACCGGCGCCCTGGGGGTGGGCTCGGCGCTGCGCCGCGGGTTGCGCGATCTCGCGCTCGAGCGGCTCGGCCGCATCGAGGCGGCCGTCGTGGCGGAGGATTTCGTGCGGGCGGACGCGGCCGCGGAACTCGCCGCCGGTCTCGACGGCACCGCGGAAGCCATCGTGCCGGCGATCGTCGCCGACGTGATCGTCGAGGCCGCCGCCGCGACGCCCCGCGAGCGGCGCGCGGTGCGGTCCGTGCTGCTCGCGTGCGACGATCCCGCCGCGCTCGGCTATGCCGGCGTGGCCGGGTCCGCCGCCGGCGACGTGTCCGTCAACGCGCCGCTTGCCGCGGCCCTCGGCGTGCGGGTCGGCGAACCGATCGTGGTGCGGACGCCGCCGCGGTCGGCCGTGCCCGCCGACAGCCCGCTCGGCCGCCGGTCGGGTCTGGCGACGGGCTCGCGCCTCGCGGTGGCCCGCGTGCTGCCCGAGGAGGGGCTCGGCCGATTCTCGCTCGCGCCCGCCGCGGCCACGCGTCCACTCGTCGTGGTGCCGCTCGCGGTGGCGCAGCGGCTCTTCGGTCGCGCGGGCGCCGCCACCGCGCTCTTCGCCGTGGCTCGCAGATCGTCCGAGGTGGCCACGTCCGGCGCGGCGACGTCCGGCGCGGACGCCGTCGCCATGCTCCGCGCGGGGTTCCGTCCGCAGCTCGCCGACCTCGGGCTCGCACTCGAGCCGGTCGCAGGCGGCCGGGCGCTGCGACTCACGAGCCGGCGACTCATCCTGCCGCCGGCGGTCGATCGCGCGGCTGCCGCGATCCTCGCGCCACTCGGCGCGCGGCCGACGCTCGCATTCCTGGC
>JBJTJO010000210.1:0-7657 GCA_046095965.1 Planctomycetaceae bacterium | reverse complement strand
GAGGCACTCGAAGTAGGCCATCTCCGGCTGGTAGCCCGCCTCGACGAGCGTGTCGAAGCCCGCCTTGATGAGCTCCGAGACGCCGCCACAGAGCACCGCCTGCTCGCCGAAGAGGTCGGTCTCCGTCTCCTCGGCGATCGTGGTCTCGATCACGCCGCCGCGGGTGCCGCCGATCCCCTTGGCGTAGGCGAGGCCGATCTTCTTGGTCTCGGGGGAGGCGGTGGGCCCCAGCGCGATGAGGCAGGGCACGCCGCCCCCCTTCACGTACTCGCTGCGAACCAAATGGCCGGGACCCTTCGGCGCCACGAGCAGGATGTCGTGGCCCGGCGGCGGCTCCACCTGGCCGAAGTGGAAGTTGAAGCCGTGGCTCGCCATGAGCACGGCACCCTTCTTGAGGTGCGGCTTGATCGACGTCCTGTAGACGTCCCCCTGGAGCTCGTCAGGCAGGAGGATGTTGACGACATCGGCCCGCTTGACCGCGTCCTCCACGCTCAGCGGCTCGAAGCCGTGGCTCTTGGCGAGGTCATAGTTCGGCCCGCCGGGCCGCTGGGCGACCACGACCGTGAGGCCGCTGTCGCGGAGGTTCTGCGCCTGGGCGTGGCCCTGGGAGCCGTAGCCGATGATGGCGACGGTCTTGTTCTTCAGGGCGTTGAGGTCAGCGTCGGAGTCGTAATAGATCGTGGCGGGCACAGAATGATCCTCGGGGAACGGGGCGTGGTCAGGCGAGCGAGTCGGTGGCTTCGGCGGCGTCGGCGGGACGGGCACCGTCGGCCGCCTCGGTCATTTCGCGGGTGGGCAGGCTGCCGCGGACCATCGCGATCCGGCCGGTGCGGACGAGCTCCAGGATCCCGCGGGGCCGCATGAGCTCGACGAAGCCCTCGAGCTTCTTCTCGGTGCCGGAGATCTCCACGATCACGCAGTCGGCGGCGACGTCCACGATCCGGCCGCGGAAGATCTCGGCGAGCTCCTTGACCTCGGTGCGGGCCGGTCCCGGGGCGGCGGCGACCTTGATGAGCATCAGGTCGCGCTCCACGTAGTTGCGCGAACTGATGTCGTCAACGCGGACGACCGTGACGATCTTCTCGAGTTGCCGCCGCACCTGGTCGAGCACGCGGTCGTCGCCGCGAAGCACGAAGGTCATGCGGGAGAAGCGGGGGTCCTCGGTCTCGCCGACGGCGAGGCTGTCGATGTTGTAGCCCCGCGAGGCGAGCATCCCCGACACGTGGGCGAGCACGCCGGGGAGGTTCTGGACCGTGGCCGAAAGGACGTGGCGCATGGGGGGCTGGAGGGTGCCCGCGGCGGGATCAAGGCCCGGCGCGGGCACGGGCCGGGAGGGGAGAGTGTAATTCGCTCAATCCGGGCGATTCAAGCCGCCGCGGCCGCCGCCGGGGACGCGTTGACACGCGCCGAAAAAAGCCGATAGTGTCAGGGTTTGCCTTCCGCCCCCCGTCCCCCTTCCGAGAGCGTGCGCGTGTCGAACGTCCTGGCCCAGGAACTGATCGAAGCGGGTGTCCACTACGGCCATCGTGCCAGCCGCTGGAACCCCAAGATGCGGCCCTACATCCATGGCCGGCGGAACCTCATCCACATCATCGACGTCCGGGAGACGATCCGCGGGCTCCTGCGGGCCCGGAAGTACCTCAAGCAGGTCGCCGCCTCGGGCCGCCTCGTCCTCTTCGTGGGCACCAAGCGGCAGGGGGCCGACGCCGTGGCCCGCGAGGCCGCGCGGTGCGGCATGCCCTACGTGAACGAGCGCTGGCTCGGCGGCACGCTCACCAACTTCCGCACCATCCGCAACCGGCTCGCCCGCCTCGAGGAGCTCGAGTCGCTGCTCCCGTCCGAGGCCTTCGGCAGCTATTCGAAGAAGATGCAGTCGTCGCTGCGGCGCGAGCACCGCAAGATGCTTCGCAACCTCGGTGGCATCCGCACGCTCGCCCGTCTGCCCGAGTGCCTCGTCGTGTTCGATCCCAAGAAGGAGAAGAACGCGGTCAGCGAGGCCCGCAAGATGGGCATCACGACCGTGGCCCTCATCGACACCGACTGCGATCCCGATCTCGTCGATCTGCCGATCCCGGGCAACGACGACTCGATCCGTTCGATCGAACTCGTCTCCGCCCGGCTCGCCGACGCGATCCTCGAAGGCAAGGCCCAGACCGCGGCGGCGTCCCAGGCATCGGCCGAGGGAGCCGAGGCGGGGGGCGAGGCGCCGGCCGCCAAGCCGAAGCCCAAGGCCCGTCCCATGATCGCCAAGCGGTCGGTGCCGAAGCCCGCGAACTGACCCCGCGCCGGCGGCCTCGCGCGGTGCCGGCCACGCGGGCCTGCGGCTGCGCCGCATCCACATCCCACGACAGGAGACGAACCCGATGGCCGAGATCACAGCCGCCGCCGTGATGGCGCTGCGCGAGAAGACCGGGCTGCCGATGATGGAGTGCAAGAAGGCGCTCCAGGAATGCGGCGGCGACACGGCCCAGGCCGTCGAGTGGCTGCGGAAGCAGGGCATCAAGACCCAGTCGCTGCGGGCCGACCGCGAGACGTCGTGCGGCCGGCTGGCCGTCTACACCGACGCCGCCAAGGGGGTCGGGGCGATCATCGAACTGCGGTGCGAGAGTCCGCCGGTCGCCGGGAGCCAGGATTTCAAGGACCTTGCGAACGACATCGCGAAGACCCTGGCCCTCGGCCCGGGCGCCGCGACCCCGGCCGACCTGCTGGCCCAGAAGAGCCTGGCCCAGCCGGGCAGGACGCTGGCCGAACTCAAGGACGACCTCTTCAACCGGATGCGGGAGGTGTTCGATCTCGCACGGATCAGGCGCGTAGACTCCCCGTGCGGAGCCTACGCCCATCACGACGGCTCGAAGGCCGCGCTCGTGGAGGTCGCCGGCAACACCTCCGCTGCGAACGCCGCCGAGGTGGCCAAGGACATCGCCATGCACGTGGTCGCGCTGGCGCCGCAGGCGATCCGCAAGGAGGATCTCGATCCGGCGCTGGTCGCCAAGGAGCGGGAGATCCTCTCCGAGGCCGCCCGCAAGGAAGGCAAGCCCGAGAACATCATCGCCAAGATGATCGAGGGCCGGCTGCGGAACTTCTTCAGCCAGTGCGTGCTCCTCGAGCAACCGTTCGTGAAGGACGACAAGCAGACCGTGGGCCAGCTCGCGAAGTCGGCCGGGCTCGAGGTCAAATCGGTGGACAACTGGAAGTTGGGCGGGAGTTGAGGCGGCGTCCGTATGTGTTCCCTCTCCCTCGGGGAGAGGGCCAGGGTGAGGGTGCTTTGGTGAACAACCCCAACGCTCATGCACCCTCACCCGGCCTGCGGCCGGCCTCTACCGGAGGGAGAGGCGTGGGGAGTACCTCCGCCCATAGCTTGGAGTGTGGCGAACCTCCCGAGCGAGCCTGGTGATGACCAGCGGCCCCTACAAGCGGGTCCTCCTCAAGCTCTCCGGCGAGAGTTTCGCGCGGGCGGGCGAGCGCGGGATCTCGATGGACGAGGTCGTCCATATCGCCCGCCAGACGGTGCAGGCGGCGGCGCGAGGTGTGCAGCTCGCCGTCGTGATCGGCGGTGGCAACATCCTCCGCGGCGGCTCGTTCACGGCGGGCAACAACGCGATCCAGGAGGCCACGGCCCACTCCATGGGGATGCTGGCCACGGTGATCAACGGCCTGGCCCTGCAGGACGCCCTCGAGAGCCTGGGTGCGCAGACCCGCCTCATGACGGCGATCCGCATGGACGGCGTGGCGGAGCCCTACATCCGCCGGCGGGCGCGGCGCCACCTCGAGAAGGGGCGGATCGTGATCCTGGCGGCGGGCACCGGCAGTCCCTACGTGACCACCGACACCGCGGCCGCCCAGCGGGCGCTCGAGCTCGGGGCCGACATCCTCATGAAGGCCACGCGGGTGGATGGGGTCTATTCCGACGACCCCGAGAAGAACCCGCACGCCGTCCTGTTCCGTGAGTTGACCTGCCAGCAGGTCCGCGAGCAGAACCTGCGGGTCATGGACTCGACCGCGATCTCGCAGTGCCTGGAGCACGGCATGCCGATCCTCGTGTTCAACTACCGCAAGGAGGGGAACATCGAGCGGGCCGTGGCGGGCGAGCGGATCGGCACGCTCGTCAGCGAAGCGGCCGCCACGCGGGGGCCGCCCGCGGGCGTTTGATGCGGAGGGGTCCGGCCCTGCCGCCCGATCCGTCCCGGGAGCGAGGTCATGTGGTCCTGCCGGCACACGCGCACCGTGCGTGGTCTGACGCTCGTGGAACTGCTCGTGGTGGTGGCGATCATCGGCCTCCTCCTGGGCTTGGCGCTGCCCGCGGTGCAGTCGGCCCGGGAGGCAGCCCGCCGGACCGCCTGCCAGTCGAACCTGCGGCAGGTCGGACTCGCCGTCGCCAGCCACGAGGTGGCGCGGGGGATCTACCCGACCGGCCGGGACACCCGCGACCAGCTCGGCGTGTCGTGGGCCTTCCGGCTGCTGCCGTTCCTGGGCGAGGATGCGATCTTCCAGGCCCACGTGCGCGATGTTCCCGTCTCCGACGACCGCAACGCGCGGGCCATGCGCACGCCGGTGACGCTCTACTTCTGCCCGAGCCGGCGCGCGCCGTGCGCCGACCGCAACTTCGACGACAACGACCGGCCGCCGGTGGTGACGGGCGTCGCGGCCGGGGGCGACTTCGCGGCCAATGCCGGCGCGACCTTCGCGTACGCGTCGGGCACGGCCCGGTGCGATCCGCTGCTGGCCGGGCCGATCCACACGTTTTCCCGGGTACGCGCCGCGCAGGTCACCGACGGCATCTCGAAGACCTTCGCCGCGGGCGAGCGGCACATCCCGCCGGTGGATCCGGCGTGGCCCGCCGACATGGTGCACTACCGGCAGGGAGACACCGCCTTCCTCGCGGGGGACACGCCGGCCACCCTCTTCCGTGACACGGTCCGTGGCCTCGCCTCCGGGCCCGACGAGGCCGGTGTCCGGTCGTTCGGCGGCCCGCATCCGGGCATCGTGAACTTCGTGTTCCTCGACGGCCACGTGGCGGCGATCGACGTCGGCACCGTCCGCGACGTGCTGCGTTGGCTGTGCACGATCGGCGACGGCAACGACCCCGGGGCGATCGCGGACGACGGCGACGATGCGACGTGACGGCCGCTTGCCCAGCCGGCCGCCCGCGTGACAGAATCCGGCTCCGGTCGCCTGCCGCGACCCCGCCACGCCCCCAGGGACCCCCGCCCCCATGCCCGCAGACGACATCCTGCTCGACGCCGAGGAACGGATGGAGAAGGCCGTCGAGGTCTTCCGGCACGCGCTCACCGGCATCCGCACCGGCCGGGCGAATCCCGGGCTCGTTGATTCGCTCAAGGTCGAGCTCTACGGCTCGCCGACGCCGATCAAGGGCGTGGCGAGCGTCGGGGCGCCGGAGCCCAACCAGATCGTCGTGCGACCCTTCGACCCCGGCACCATCAAGGACATCGAAAAGGCGATCCGGGCGGCCGACCTGGGCTTCAATCCGCAGAGCGACGGGCGCGTGATCCGGATCACGATCCCCGCGCTCTCCACCGATGTGCGCAAGAAGATGTCGGCGCGGATCAAGGAGATTGCGGAGGAGGCCCGCGTGGCGATCCGCAACGTGCGCCGTGACGCCAACAAGGCGGCCGACACCGAGAAGACCGACGGCACCATGACCGAGGACGACGTGGAATCGGCCAAGGAAGAGGTGCAGGAGCTCACGAAGAAGTACGAGGCCCGGGTCGGCGACCTCGCGAAGGCGAAGGAAGCCGAGGTCATGGAGCAGTGATCGCCCGCGCGCTCACCGCGGCCGTCGGCTGGGCGGTCGTCGCCGGCGCGGCGGCATGGGCCGCCGATCCCGCGGCCCCCCCGATCCGCGTCGTCGTGGCGCCGATCGCGGTGGCGGCCGAGTGGCAGGGGGATCGGCCGGTCGGCGCCATGGTCGAGATCTGGGACGAGATTGCCGCCCGCCTCGGCCGGCGCACCGAATTCGTGCGAGTCGAGAAGTTCACCGACGAAGCCGGCGCGCTCGCCGTCGGCACGGCCGACGTCGCGCTCGGGCCGATCGCGATCACCGCCGAACGGGAGCGGTCGTTCGACCTCACGCATGCCGTGGTGCATTCGGGCCTGCGGATCGCCATCAACGAGCATCGCGACACGGGGGTGCTCGCGGCCCTGCGCGGCCTGCCCGTGCGGCAACTCCTCGGACTCCTGGCGTGGGTGCTCGGACTGGCCCTGTTCTCCGGTCATCTCCTCTGGTGGTTCGAGCGCGGCACGAACCCCGGATCGTTCCCCGATCGCTATCCGGGGGGCGTGTGGGAGGCGGTGTGGTGGATCGCCTCCACGGTGGTCACGGGCGGCTGCGACAACAAGCACGTGGCCAGCGTGCTCGGACGGGCCATCGCCTTCGCCTGGATGCTGGGTGGCATCGTGCTGGCGGCCGCCTTCACGGGCGTCCTGGCGGCGTCGATGACGGCCGAGAAGATGACCGGCTCGATCCACGGGGTTCGCGACCTGACCGGACACGTGGTCGGATGCCAGGAGGCGAGCGTCGTCGTGCAGGTGCTGCGCGCCCGCGGCGCCACCCCGCGCGAGTACGCGAGGATGGACGAGGCGATCGACGCGCTCCAGGCTGGCACCATCGACGCCGTCGTGGGAGAGAATCTGCAGCTCTCCGCCCTCATCGGCTGGCCGGGTCGGCACGACCTCGTGATCGTGGGTTCCATCTTCGAGGTCTTCGACTACGGGATGGCCCTGCCCGTCGGCAGCCCGCTCCGGGAAGGCATCAACGGGGCGATCCTCGAAATGCGCGAGGATGGCGTTATCGCCCGGATCCTCGACCGCTGGTTTGGCCGACACGAGTGACGCAGCGAGGGGCTGCCCATAGCCCTGAGAGCCGGCGTTGGCGGCCAGCGGAGCCATGGATGGCGAAGCGCAGCCGGCATCGAGTGAGCGAGCCCAGGATGGGCGCAGCGAACGTCCGGCGACGGGGCATGGGCAGCCCCGAGCGGTGGTATCCCACTTCGATCCGCCCGTCCGGTCGCAGTTTGACGGCGCCCCCGGGCCAACGTAGATTTTGACGAGTTTGCCGGCAGAAAAGCCGGTTTCGTCCCGTCCCCCTCCGAAAGGCATCGACCCCGCCCATGGCCACCTCCCTCCGGAAGAAGTCCGCCACGAAGAAGTCCGCCACCAAGTCGTCGGGCGGGGGCAAGGCGGGGCGGATGATCTACTACTTCGGGGCGAAGAAGTGCGACGGCGACGGCACGATGAAGGCCCTCTTGGGCGGCAAGGGGGCCAACCTCGCCCAGATGACGAAGATCGGGTTGCCCGTGCCCCCCGGCTTCACGATCACGACCCAGGTCTGCATCGACTACTACAAGAACAAGAAGAAGTTCCCCTCCGGCCTCGAGGACGACGTCCGCTCCTACGTGAAGCTCCTCGAGAAGGAGACGGGCAAGAAGTTCGGCGACATGAAGAACGCCCTGCTCGTGAGCGTGCGCAGTGGCGCCCGCGACAGCATGCCGGGCATGATGGACACGATCCTCAACCTCGGCCTCAACGACGAGACCGTGAAGGGGCTCGCCGAGGCCACGGGCAACCCGCGGTTCGCCTACGACTCCTACCGCCGCTTCATCCAGATGTACGGCGACGTGGTGATGGGCGTGCAGAAGCG
>JBJTJO010000209.1:0-21156 GCA_046095965.1 Planctomycetaceae bacterium | reverse complement strand
TGATTCGGAGCGAAGACGCCGTGGTAGCGATGGCGATGCCTTCGTGGCGGTGGGACGAGGTCGGCGAGTCGATCGAGAAACTCCCCCGCCGAGAGATCGACCACGCCATTCTCCCCCGGGGCGGTGGCCGTGCGCTTCCGGTCGGGGCCGACCCATGTGCTGCGCTTGTGGCGGGGCAGCGTGTAGCGGATGCGTTCGGGGCCGCCGTCGCGGCACCGGCACCTGCTTCACGCACTTGCCGGCGGCCGCCACGCGGTCGTACGCGGCCCGCAGCATGTCGGCCGAGTCGCGTCCCTTGTTGGCGGGGTCGTCGTCGGGGAAAAGCTCGCCGATGTCGCCGAGTGCGGCGGCGCCGAGGAGCGCGTCGGTGATCGCGTGGAGGAGCACGTCGGCGTCGCTGTGGCCCTGCGCCCGGCGATCGTGCTGGATCGTCACGCCGCCGATCACGAGGCCGTCTCCGGGCACGAGGCGGTGCGTGTCATGGCCGAGGCCGACGCGGAACATGCGGGTCGCTCCAGGAGGACGGTCACGGGCGGACCGAGGTTTTCACCTATACTCGCCGCATGCACAACTCCGGCCCGCCGTCCGCAGCCCCTCCGGTGATCGAGGTGGCCGGGCTCGCCAAGGAGTATCGCGTCTACGACAAGCCCGAGGGGCTGTGGGCGAGCGTGCAGGGGCTCTTCCACCGCACGAGCCGCGTGGTCGAGGCCCTGCGGGGCGTGGATCTCACGGTCGGTCGCGGCGAGTTCGTGGCACTCCTCGGGCCCAACGGCGCCGGCAAGACGACCTTCCTGAAGCTCCTCTCCGGCATCATCACGCCCTCCCGCGGCACCGCCCGCGTGCTCGGCCACGTGCCGTGGGAGCGGGCCGACGACTTCCGGCGGCGGTTCGCGCTCGTCATGGGCCAGCGGAACCAACTCTGGTGGGATCTCCCCGCGGCCGAGAGTTTTCGATTGCACAAGGAGATCTACCGGCTCGATGCGGCCCGGTTCGAGCGGACACGCGACGACCTAGTGGACCTCCTGGGTGTGAAAAAACTCGTCCTCCAGCCGGTGCGCGAGCTTTCGCTCGGCGAACGGATGAAGCTCGAGCTCGTGGCGGCGCTCCTCCACGAGCCCGAGGTGCTGTTCCTCGACGAGCCTACGATCGGCCTCGACGTCGTGGCCCAGCACACGATCCACGAGTTCCTCCGCCACGTGCAGGCCGAGCGGCGGACGACCGTGATCCTCACGACGCACTACATGAAGGACGTGGCCGCGCTCTGCGAGCGGGTGGTCGTGATCACCCACGGCGACATCGTCCACGACGGGCCGCTCACCGAGATCGTGGACCGGTTCACGACCCACAAGATCGTCACGCTCGACCTCGACGACGCGGCGGCGGCCGCGCGGATCGAGCGGTTCGGGTTCCCCTGCGAGATCCGCGGGCCGCGGGTGGTGCTCCGCATCGACCGCAGCCGGATCGCCGACGTCCTCCCCGAGATCCTGCGGAGCGACGGCGTCCGCGACGTGTCGGTCGAGGACGTGCCGCTCGAGGAGATCGTGGCGGAACTCTTCAAGTCGGCGGCGCCCCGGCGCGAGCCCGTCGCGGGGGTGGCCCGATGAGCGCCGCCGGCGATGGGGCCGTGCGGCCCGCGGGCGGCCCGTTCGCGGGCCTGCGGGCCTGGTGGACGATGCTCGTCATCTGTCTCGAGGAGCGGCTCGTCTACCGCGGCGACTTCGCCCTCGGCACGCTCATGCGCTTCCTGCCGATCGTCACGCAGGTGTTCCTCTGGACGGCCGTGTTCGCCGCCACGAGCCGGCCCGACATCGCCGGCTACTCGCGCAACGACATCGTCGCCTACTACCTGCTCACCATGCTCACGCGGGCCTTCTCGAGCATGCCGGGGCTTTCGACCGGCATCGCGCGGAGCATCCGCGACGGCTCGGTGAAGAAATACCTCGTGCAGCCGGTGGACTACGTGGCGTTCCTGCTCGCCTCCCGGATCGCCCACAAGCTCGTCTACTACGCCGTGGCGATCCTGCCGTTCGCGGGCGTGTTCCTCGTCTGCCGCGGATACTTCCCGCCGCCCCCCGACGCGGCCACGATCGCGGCCTTCCTCTTGTCGCTCGGGCTCTCGTTCCTGCTCGGCTTCCTCATGGAGGCCACGCTCGGGATGATCGGCTTCTGGGTACTCGAGGTGTCGAGCCTCGTGTTCGCCTACATGCTCGTGCAGTACCTGCTCTCGGGCCACATGTTTCCGATCGACATGCTCGCCGGCGTCCCGTCGGGCCTGCCCGGCACGAGTCTCGCCGACGTCGTCCGCTGGCTGCCCTTCGAGTACACCGCCTACTTTCCGGCGGCGGTGTGGCTCGGGAAGGTCCGCGGCGCCGACCTCGTCCGCGGGCTGGCCATCGAGGTGGCGTGGGTTGTCGTGATGGCGATCGCCTGCCGGCTCGCCTGGCGCCGCGGCACCCGGCGCTACGCCGCCTACGGCGGGTGATGTCCGCGACCAGTCGCGCTCGCGCCGGGCAGAGCGTCGCCCATGCCGCTCACCCTGACGGCGGCTCTCAGCTCGTGCCGTCGGCTTCTCGAATCAGCGGTTCGAGACCCCGGAGGCGGTATCGCCGACAGAGCGTCCGGATGCCGTCGCGATCGGCATCCGGATTCCGCCGCAACACCTCCACGATGTCGGCCTTTGATTTCATGCCGCCGGCGTACAGTTTCAACGCGATCAGGTGGGCCAGTGGGATGATCCGCAGCCCGTCGTCGGATCGCACGCGCAGCGTCGCTTCGGCAAGGCCGCTGTCGATCACGGCCGGAAACCGTTCGCCGAAGTTGACGATCTGAACCAGCCCAAACGGGCCGGTGACGTCGATGACGCCGCCGAGTGGATCCTGTCCGTCCGGCTCCCGCACTTCGACCTCGTAGCCCGCCTCCCGCAGCCCTTCGGCCACGAAGGCGAGATCGCGGATCGCCACGTTCACACCCAGGTCGATGTCTTCCGTGTGGCGGACATACCGGTGGGCGGCGAGAGCCGACGCGCCGATCAGCACCGCGTCGATGCCTCGGTCCGCGAGCAGGCATGCGATCCGCTCAGCGGCCTCGAGCAGGGTGTCCGGATTCGTCATGAACCTGCTCCGCTCGGGACTTCGGCAGCAGCCCCGCCAGCCGGTCTCGCAGACCAAGCGCCATCAGGATGCGTTCCTCCACAGACAGCCCAGCAACGCGCTCGCGCTCCAGTTCCTGCGAGCGGGCGATGCAACTGCTGGGTCGGGGGCGATGGTAGGTACGAGAATGCTCTGCCATGACTGAATCATACCGTTGCCGGGCGGATGACGCCGGAGCGGCGATCGCGGCGATGTGCGGCCCGGCTCAGGGCGCATCCATCTCCACGACGGCGAGTCGCGCCGCGCCGGTGCCGGGGTCCGCGCCCGTGCGACCGGCCAGGACGATCCGCGCCCCGTCGGCGGCGAGCCGCATCTTCCGGATCTGCCAGCCCGGCCGGAATTCGTCGAGCGTGGTGAGCGTCGCCGCGTCGCAGAGCCGCACGCTGTCGGTGTCGGCCGTCACGAGAATCCGGCCGTCGGCCGCGTAGGCCACGCCCGTGATGAAGCGCTCCTGCGGCGCGAGCTGGCCGCGGGCCACGCCCGAGACCGTGTCGAAGAGCATGACCCGGCCCGCGTTGGTGCCGCAGGCGATCGTGCGGCCGTCGGGCGACCAGCTGACGGCCGTCGTCTCGGCACCGACCGGCAGCACGAGCGTTGCCGGCGGCGCGGACATCCCGCCCCCTCTCACGGACAGGATCGCCGTGACCTTCCCGATCGCCGCCACGCGCTCGGGACCCGACGGCGCTGCCACGAGTTCGTGCACGGGTGGCTCGAGCGGAGCATCGATGAGCGTCGCACGAGACAGATCATTCGACAGCCGGCAGACGCCGCCTGCCCAGCCGCTCACGACCAGTCCGCCATCCCGGAGCCAGCACGGCGCCGCCCGCGCGGCGCTCACCGCCGCCGGAAGTTCCGCGAGGGTCCATGCCGCCGACGGGCCGGGCGGGGGGCTGCACCGCCCGGCCTCCTCCGCGGCGAGGTCGAGCACGAGCAGGCGATCCTCGTCCTCGAGCGCCACCGACAGCCTGCGCCCCGTCGGCTCGACGTCGATGTTGAATGCCCTCCCGCGTTCCGGGTGCGGCAGCGGTCGCGAGGTGCCCCGCGCGAGATCGACGCGCCGCAGCACGTGGCGGTGGTCGAGTGCGATCAGGTCGCCCGGGGCCCGGTCGGCGGAACCGCGCGGGACTTCGGCGATGCGGACGATCTCATTTCCTTCGATCGCGATCGGGTGGATCGTCGCCGTCGCGAAGTCGTCCGCCGGATTCCAGCGGCGGACGGTGCCGTCGGCCCCGCAGGAGAGCAGCGTGCCGGCGGGCTCGGCGGCGACGGCCCATACGCGGCCCTCGTGTCCCACGAGCCTCGTGAGCGGCGCTCCGCTCGCCGCATCGAACACGCGGATGCCGCCGTCACGGCAGGCCGTCGCCACGCGGTCGCCGTCGCCCACGAAGCAGCAGCCCTGCACCCAGGCGGGATGGGCCGGCAGCGACAGGACCTTCCGCCCCGTGGCCAGATCCCAGAGATGGGCCTTCGTGTCGGTGCCGCAGGCGATGAGCCGCCGGCCGTCGGGTGACACGGCCAGGCTGCCGAGCACGGTCTCGCGATTGCCCACGAAGGGCAACTCGAACTCGCGGACGAGCCCGCCGGTCTCGGCATCGATGAGCACGATCTGGTCGCCGCAGGCCGCGGCGATTCCCGCCTCGTCCGTGAAGACGAGCGATTCGAGGTCGGGCGACCTGCCGGGCGGCGCCGGGCACTGAAACAGCTCGACCGCGCGGTCGGGCTCGGCGAGCCGCACGAGCCGCACGACGCGGTCGGCACCGCCGCAGGCAAGCGTGCGGCCGTCGGGCGAGAACGCCGCCGCGTAGAGCGGCCCGGCGGCAGGATCGACCGCGCCGACCGGGGCCAGGCCCGCGTCGGTGACGTCCCACCACCGCAGCCGGCCGTCCTGCCCCGCCGTGACCAGCCGCTTCCCGTCGGCCGAGAAGGCGACCTCGTTGACCTCGTCGTGCGCGGCGACCGTGGTGATCACCGGCGTGCCGTCGAGGGCGCGGATCAGCCGCACGGTGCCGTCGGCCGCGGCGACGGCGGCCGAGGCCCCATCGGGCGCGATGGCGATCGTGTAGAGGGCGCGCGGCCTGTCCGTCGTCGGCTCATCGGGGGCCATGAGGATCGCGCGCTCGCCGTGCGTTCGTCTCAGGAGCCAGCGGCCGGCGAGCGATGCCGCGAGCGCCGGGTCGCTGCCGCGGGTGGCCTCCAGGCGTTCGAGGGCCCCGGCCACGTTGCCCGCCTCCAGGGCCTCGAACCCGCGCCGCAGTTCCGCCGCCGCCCGCTGGCGGCTGATCTCGTCCTCGCGGGCGGCGGCCTCGCGGCGGGTCCGCAGCTGCGCGAGGCCCGCCCAACCCGCGGCGGCGCTCGCCAGCACGGCCGCCGCGCCGAGCGCCGCGACGACGGGCCGCCGGCGGATCCACCGCGCTGCCCGCCCGGTCGATGAAAGCGGCCGGGCCACGGTCGGCCGGCCGTCGAGCCAGCGGTCGAGGTCGTCGGCCAGGGCCGCGGCCGATGGGTATCGGTCCGCGGGCTGCTTCGCCAGGCACTTCGCGGACACCGCGGCGAGGTCGCGCGGCACGCCGCGGACCACGCGATCGGCGGCCGGAACCTCATCGACGAGCACCTGCCGGTAGACCTCGGCGGTCGTGCCGGCGCCGCGCAGCGCGCGGCCGGTGAGCAACCGGTCGAGCAGGAGCCCGAGGGCGTGCACGTCCGTGCCCGGGCCGACGGTGCCGAACGAGCGATCGATCTGTTCGGGGGCCATCCAGGCGGGCGTGCCGAGGCTCGCGCCCGAGCGGGTGAGCTGCGTGAGCGGATCGGCTTCGTCCCCGTCGTGCAGTTTTCCAAGTCCGAAGTCGCCGAGCTTCACCGTGAAGCCGTCTCCAGCCGGGCTGTCGGGCGCCCCCGGCGGCGAGCGGAGCAGCGGCTCGGTGCCGGCCGGCACGGGCACGAGCATCACGTTCGCGGGCTTGATGTCGCGATGCACGACGCCCGCCGCATGCGCGCAGGCGACGGCCCCGGCGAGCGCCCGCACGAGCCGCGCCGCGTCGTGCGGCGGCAGCGGATCCGGGTGCGTCTGCAGCCAGCCGGCGAGGCTGCCCCCCGAGCAGAACTCGGTCGCGATGAACTCGCGGCCGGCGTCCTCGCCCACCTCGAAGATCGTGACGATGTGCGGGTGCACGAGCCGGGCCGCGATCTCGGCCTCGCGGACGAACCGCCGCCGGGCGTCGGCGGACAAGAGCAACTCCGGCCGCAGCACCTTCACCGCCACGGGTCGCCGGAGGGTCGTGTCGAATCCCTCCCACACGGTCGCGAAGCCCCCTTCGCCCGCCCGCCGCAGGATCGCGTGCCGACCGATCGACCGCGGGCCGCCGACAGCCGCCACGCGCGGCGCCGCCCCGTCCCCGGCGGCCTTCTGCCGAAACAGGAGGATCGTGTCGAGCAGCACCGCACCGGCCTCGTCGGCCGACCGGTCGAGGCCCGGGGTGTCGGCCGGCGTGTCGAGATCCGCGGCGAAGCCACCGAGGTAGTCGTCGATCGCGGCGGCGTGGTCGATGGCCTCGTCGGAAGCCGCGTCGTCGTCGGGCAGCGGTGCGTCGGGCGCCGTCATGGTGAGGGCCGTGGAGGCTCGGGTGGGGCCGCCGCCACGACACCGTCCGCGGCGAGTTCCCGTTGGGCCCGCGCGAGCGCCTGATACCAGAGCCTGCGCACCGTCTTGGGCGAGCGCCCCAGGTGGGCGGCGATGTCGGCGAACGACAGGCCGCTTTGGTAGCGGAGCTCGAGGATCTGCCGCTCCTCCGCGGGCAGCCGCGGGAGGACGTCGGCGAGGGCGTCGGCCTCCTCGCGGCGGATCGCCGACGCATCGGGCGACCTCCGCGGATCGACGAATCCGGCATCGGTGCGGTGCGGATGGGCCGCCAGGCTCACCTCGCGGTCCACGGTCCGCTTGAGTCGTTCGCGGTAATGTCGGACGGCATCGACCGTGTTGTTGCGGAGGATCTCCCGCAGCCAGGCGAAGCACTCCTCCGCCGTCGTGCCCGTGAACCGGTCGAAACCGCGCTGCATCTCGATGGCCGTCTCCTGGACGAGGTCGGAGGGGCCGATCTTGGGGCGGAGTTCGGACGGCAAATCCCGCTCGGCGAGCTGCAGCAGGTGGCCGCGGGCCACCTCGAAGATCCGGCCGAGGGCGTCGGGCCGGCCGTCGCGGGCGGCGGCGAGCAGGGCGCGGATGTCGTCGTGGGCGTCCATGGTCGAGGATTCCGCGGAGCGGAGGCACGCCGGCGGGATGAGCCTCGTGATACGATTCTCTCCAATGTATCGAGAATCAGCCCGGCCCGTGCGTCGGCCGCCTCACGCCCCTGAAACTCCAGGTAGAAGTCCTCGGTCGAGAGCTGGATCGAGATCGCCGACCGGCCCTTCAGGTTCACCGACCAGTCGAACCGCTCGCTCGTGAAGCCAGCCTCCCCGAGCATGCGGACGACCCGATCCACGGCGTCCACACCCGGCTACGGTTTCTGAGGTCCGCGGGGGCGTGAAGCCAGTTCGCTGCCGACTTGATCGAGCCTGCGAACCAACTCCTCACGATCCCACTCGGGCAGAGTCCTGTCCCGCTCTGCTGTGTAGTCCAGTCGGCTGGTCTCGTATTGCTGCACGAATCGCACGGCATTTACCCAGCCAAGCGCATCGACGAGGGCATCAAAACCTCGATGTCTCAGTTCCGCCGGATCCAAAAGCATGTGGGTCACGACAATACCTCCGCAGTCAACTCCATCACACCCATTATTCGTACCTTGATCAACGCGACAAGGACTGCCCGATGATCCCGCAACTCGTCGCGACGTTGCGGTCCGAAGAGGAAGCCGAACGAGCGGCCGACCGGCGGTATTGGGCGCCGCTCGAGCGGGAACTCGAGCAACTCCGGCACGCCCGCTGAATCGGCACCGATCGCGGTGATGGGCCCGGGTTTGGCACAAGGGCCGTTCAGCCTGACTTCGTTCCTCTCACGCCGCCGAGGGAACGTTTTCGCGCACCGCCCGAGGGTGACGGGCAGCCACCCGCAACAGGCTCAGAGCAGGCCCGTCCGGTCGCGATCGGCCGGCTTCCCAGTCTTGCAGGGTTTCCGGCGTGATCCCGAAGGCATGGGCGAAGTCAACCGCACTCAAGCCGACGAACTGCCGAACTGCGGCCACGTCATCGCCCGACTCGACATGGCCTTCCGCGACCCGCCGTCGGACGCGGGCCGATATCGAACGCTCGAAGTCGGCTGTCGAAAGCTCAGGGATGTCGTCGGCCACGGCAGCGTTCCTCGAGAAACTTCGCATACAGGGGCGACCCTTTGTCTGGGCTGCCGGGACGTTCTCCAGCCCGGCTCCGTTTGTCGCCCGGCTCAGTTCGCGTTGGATGGTCCGGGTGTTCCGGCCGTCGCTGGCGGGCTGTTGGCGACCCGTTCGAACGTGACTTCGCTCAGGTCACCCTGTCGGCTGGCGTGCTCGATCGTGATCGAGACGACCCGCCCCTCGGCATCCAGATCGACGTAAAGATCGGGGGATAGTTCCCTGGTCTCGTGAGCGCTGGTCGTGCCGATCTCGACAAGCGCCGTGTCGGTGTCTTCAAAATACCTGACCCTCATCTCCACCTCAGAATCGCTCATTGCCAGGGTCATCCAATCGTCCTGAATGATACGCCGGTCCGGCCGCCCCCGGCATCGCCAGGCGCAGCCGGCTTCAGGCCGCTTTGTCTCCGATCGGCCTCCCCGCGCGCCCGATTCGTCCTCGCTGCGTCCCGTTTCGTCACTTTTTCGGGGGTGGCGGTCCCCGATCCGGCGACGTTTGTCGCCCTAAGGAATGGAGGGTCGTGTGCAGCATGGCCGCCCGCGTTTCGCTTGTCGTCCCCGGAGCACTGCTCATGAATCTCTCGTCCCCGCGTCTCATCCCCAGCCGTCCCGCAGGCGGCTTGTCGAAAGTCCTGCGTATTGTCATCGCCGCGTTGGTTTCTCTCATGGCGGCTGGCATCAACTTGGCTTCTGCTCGCGCCGAAGCCTTGTCGTTTACTAACTACACGACCACAAACGGGCTGGGGAATAACCGCGTCCGCGGCGTCTACGCGAGCGGTAGCACCGTCTATGCGGCGACTGACTACGGATTGAGCCTCTCAACCAATGGTGGAGCCAACTGGACCAACTACACGACCACGAACGGGCTTGGCGACAACTTTGTCTGGAACGTCTACGCGAGCGGCAGCACCACCGACGCGGCGACCGACAACGGATTGAGCATCTCGGCGAATGGTGGAGCCAACTGGACCAACTACATCACTACGAACGGGCTGGGCAGTGCTGAGGTCTATGGCGTCTTCGCTGACGCCAACTACGTCTACGCGGCAACCAATGGCGGCGTTAGCATCGCGGCTATCAATCCCGTCCCCGAGCCCTCCACCTACGCCATGGCCCTCGCCGGTCTGGCCTGTGGCGGGTTCGCGATGCGGCGGCGGCGTAGGCGGGCCTGACGCTGCGCGGCTCAGGTCGTCCGGATGGTGCGAGAGCCCGGCCGGCGCCGTCGGGCCCCGGCACTTGCCGGGACGCCCGGGGCGTGCGACCGTAGCGGACGGTTTTCCATCATCCGTCACGCCCGACCCCCGCCATGGCCGCGCTCGCCGCCGACCATCCTGCGCTGCCCGCCGAGCCGCCGGCGCTCGTGACGGTGTCCGCGGCTTCGCCTCCGCTCGCGCGTCGGTTGCCGTTCTGGATCGCGCACGTCGCGTTCTGGGGCGCGGCGTTCGCTTCCAACCTGCTCCTGATCCACGCCTTCCGGCCGACGGTGGCCGACCCGCCGGGGTTCGTCCTCCTCGCCGTGGGGCTCTGCTTTCTTGCCACTGCGGGCATGCGGCTGGCCTCGCACCGGGAGACCGTGCTCACCCGGCTGGGCGTCTCGAAGGCCGGCCTGATCGCGGGGGGCGCCATCCTCTCCGCGGTGACGATCACGCTCGCGCTCGTGGCGGCGGGCCCGTGGTTCGACGTCGCGTTTCCGTCGCGGGCGGAACTCGTGGCCCGGCTCTGCGTCACGTTCACGATGCTCGCCACGTGGTGCGCGTTCTACTTCGGCTGGCAGCTCATCGGTGAGCGGCAGTCGGCCGAGTTCCGGGCGCTCGAGGCCGAGTCGCTCGCCCTCCGCAACGAACTGCGGCACCTGCAGGGGCAGATCAGCCCCCACTTCCTCTTCAACGCGCTCAACACGGTGCTCGCCTGCCGCGACGATCCCGAGGCCATCGGCACGGTGACCCAGGCGCTCGCCAACTACCTGCGCTTCCTGCTCCGGCCCGCCGCCACGCTCGAGCCGCTCGGCCGCGAACTCGACGCGCTCGAGGAATACCTGACGATCCAGGTCATGCGCTTCGGCGACGGGCTCGAGGCGCGGATCGACTGCGACGTCGAGGCCCGGCGGGTGGAGGTGCCGCCGGTGATGGTGCAGCCGCTCGTCGAGAACGCGCTCAAGTACGGCGGCCAGACCGGCGGCCGGCCGCTCCGGCTCCGCGTGGCGGCCCGCCGCGAGGGAGACTGGCTGGTGATCGAGGTCGCCAATGCCGGCCGCTGGGTCGCGCCGGGCGGCGGGCAGTCCACCGGCACCGGGCTGCATGCGCTGGAGCGGCGCTTGCAACTCCTCGTGGGGCCGACGGCCTCGGTCGCGCACCGCGAGGAGGACGGCTGGGTGCGGGTGGAGGTGCGGGTCCCGGTCGCGCGGGCCGCGGCGGGCAACGTCACGGAGGGGCCGCGATGATCACGGTGCTGGTGGTGGATGACGAGCCCCGGGCGGTGGACCGGCTCACGACGCTCTTGGGCTCGTTCCCGGGCGTCGAGGTGATCGGCACGGCCCGCGACGTCGGCGACGCCGAACGGTTCCTCGCGGGCCGCGTGCCGGACGTCGTGGTCCTCGACATCGACATGCCGGGCCGGCAGGGGTTCGACCTCGTGCCGAGCGTGCCGCCGACGAGCCGGATCGTGTTCGTCACCGCCCACGAGGACCGCGCCCTCGACGCCTTCAGGGCCGGCGCCGTCGATTACATCCTCAAGCCCGTCGATCGCGACCGGCTGGCGATCACGATCGACCGCCTCGAAAGCCGCCCGGCCGCGGCCGAGGGCCCGGCGAACGAGACCGGACCCCCGGCCGCGGCCGGCGAGGAGCCCGGAGAGGTGGGGGCCGCCGCCGCCGGGATGGTCACGCTCGGTCTCGCCGGCGGTCGTGGCACCACGACGGTGCCGCTCTCCGACGTCGCCTGGGTGGAGGCCTTCCGCAACTACTCCCGCGTGCAGGTCCGCGGCCACCAGCCGCGGGTCGTGCGGCGGTCGCTGGCGGAGTGGGAGGCGCTGCTCCCGGCCTCCGCCTTCGGCCGCATCAGCCGCGCGCTGATCGTCCAGCTCGCGGCCATCCGCTCCACGCAGTGGCAGTCGCGCGACCAGACGCTCGTCTCCTTCACGGACGTCGATGCCCCGCTGCCGATCGGCCGCGCCGCCATGACGCGGCTCAAGGAACTCATGCCGCACTGAGCGGGGCGACCACGCCGGACTACACTGCGTGAGCCGATGGCGGTCCCGCGATGTCCTGCGGTCGCCGCTGCCTGGAGCGCTCGATCGTGGCCCGTTACCTCTCGATCTTCCTCACGTTCGCGCGGGCCTGCCTCGTGCGCGACATGACGTTTCGGGCGAACTTCATCCTCGAGAGCCTCACGAGCCTCGGCTGGATGTCGATGAACCTCGCCTTCTACCTGCTCGTCTTCCAGTTCACGCCCGAGATCGGCAAGGGCACCGGCTGGACGCGGGAGCCGTTCTTCGCCTTCGTGGCCACGGGGCTGATCATCAACTCGATCGTGCAGGCCTTCTTCATGCCGAGCGCGGAGGAACTCACCGAGATGGTCCGCACCGGCGGGCTCGACGCCGTGCTCGTGCAGCCGCTCGACGCGCAGTTTCTGCTCTCCATGCACCGCGTGGACTATTCGTCGCTGGCGAACGGCCTCGTGGGCGTGGGCCTGCTCGCCTGGTCGCTCGCGGGCATGGACCACGCACCGCTCCCCGTGGCCTGGCTCGTCTACCCGCTGCTCATCGTCAGCGGCGTGGCGATCCTCTACGCGCTCGTGATCGTGCTGGCCGCCGCCACGATCCACATGGGCCGCAACCAGAGCCTCTACGACTTCTGGTTCTACATGACGAACTTCTCCCGCTATCCCGCCGAGATCTACGCCGGCCCGTGGGGCGGCCCGATCCGGGCCGTGTTCACGTTCGTGATCCCGATCCTGCTCGTCGTGAACGTGCCGGCGCGGGTGATCGCCCAGCCGCTCACCGGCGCGGCGTGGTGGGCCGTGGCCGGCACGCTCGCGGCGGCGGCGGCGGCGCTCGTGGTGTCGCGAGGAATTTTTCAGCGGTCGCTCGCGAGATACCGGTCGGCGTCGAGTTGACGCTACACTCGTCGCCGCACCGCACGGGATGACACGATGCCGCTCCGCCTCGCCTTCAGCTCCAACGCCTACCTCGACGTGCCGGTCGAGGAGGCCGTCGCGCGGATCGCCGCCGCCGGCTACACGGGCATCGAGCTTCTCGCCGACGTGCCCCACGCCTGGCCGGCGGGGCTCCTGGCCGGCCAGAAGGCGGCCATCCGCCGCGCCGTCGCGGCCGCCGGCCTCACGATCTCCAACGTCAACGCGTTCATGATGAACGCCATCGCCGACCCACGGCAGCCCTACTGGCACCCGGGCTGGACCGACCCCGACCCCCACTACCGCGCGATCCGCCGCGAGCACACGAAGCGGGCCCTGCGCTTGGCGGCCGAGATCGGCGCTCCCGGCATCTCGACCGAGCCCGGCGGCGAGCTCCAGCCGGGGCAGACCCGCGACCAGGCGTCGGCCATCTTCTACGAGGAGATCATGCCGGTGCTCGACGTGGCCGCCGAGGTCGGTGTGGCGCTGCTCGTCGAGCCCGAGCCGGGGCTCCTCATCGAGACCTTCGCGCAGTACCTCGAGCTCGCCGCGCGCGTGAACCACCCGGCCCTCGGCCTCAACTTCGACGTGGGCCACGCCTACTGCGTGGGCGACGATCCGGCCGAGTGGGTGCCAAAATTAAAAGCCCACACGCGGCACTACCACGTCGAGGACATCGCCGCGACGCGGGTCCACCACCACCTCGTGCCCGGCGAGGGCGCGATCGATTTTCGTGCGGTGCTCGCGGCGATCGCGACGCACTCGCCGGATGCCTGGGTGACGGTCGAACTGTATCCCTACCGCGAGCGGCCGGACG
The DNA here is from genome assembly GCA_046095965.1 of Planctomycetaceae bacterium. Classification (GTDB taxonomy): domain Bacteria; phylum Planctomycetota; class Planctomycetia; order Pirellulales; family UBA1268; genus QWPN01. The sequence continues at coordinate 7,740 of JBJTJO010000209.1, read as the reverse complement.
ACGCGGCGCGGGCCGCACGCACGCACCTGCTCGCCGTGGCCGCCGCCGCGGGCGTGGACCTCGCCTGACATGCGCGCCTGGCTGCGGCTCCTCCGCGTCCCGAACCTCGCCACGGCCGCGGCCGACGTGCTCGCGGGGTTTCTCGTCGTGGCCGGCCTGCGGGCCGTGGAGATGCCACCTGCCGCCTGCTGGTTCGCCCTCGTCGCGGGCCTGTGCTTCTACGCCGGCGGCGTCGTGCTCAACGACGTGTGCGACGTGGACCTCGACCGCCGCGAGCGGCCCGAGCGGCCCTTGCCGGCGGCGACGATCTCCGTGCGGGCGGCCGCGAACCTGGCGAAGGCGCTGCTCGCCGTCGGCGCCGCAGCGGCCTGCGGCGCCGCCTTCGCGGCCCGGTCGCCGTGGCCGGCGCTCGTGGGGGCGGGGCTCACCGCCGCGATCTGGCTCTATGACCGCCACGCCAAGGGCACGCCGCTCGGCCCGGTCGTGATGGGCACGTGCCGTGGCCTCGCCTGGCTGCTCGGCATGACGGCCGCGGGCGGGCCAACCGCGACGCACCAGTGGGCGATCCCCGCCGGCATGGCGACCTACGTGGCGGGGATCACGATCCTCGCGCGGGACGAGGCGGGGCGCAGCCGTACGGGCACGCTCCTCGCGGGCGCGGCGGTCATGGCCGCCGGCCTCGCGCTCGCGGCCGGCTTCGTCTGGCTTCCCATGCGGCTCGATGCCACCGTCGCCGGCCGGCCGCTCGCCGTGAACACGTGGCTCGCGCTCTGGAGCGTCATCGCGGGCTCGATCGTGCTCCGCGGCGTCGTCGCGATCCTCGACCCCGCGCCGGCGCGCGTGCGTGCGGCCGTCGGCAACGCGATCATGTCGATCATCACGCTCGACGCGATCCTCGTGCTGGCCGCCTGCGGCGAGCAGTGGGCGGTCGTCGTGCTCCTGCTGCTCGGCGGCTTCGTGCTCGGCCGGCAGCTCGTGCCCCCCACCTGACCGGCCGCGCGATTGGCGACTCCATGCTCCCCGGCTTCAGCACCAACTCGATCGGCGACGTCGATCCGCTCGACGCGCTCCCCGTGCTCCGCGACCTCGGCTACCGGTCGCTGGCGATCACGCTCGACCACCACACGCTCCACCCGGGCATGCCCGACCTGCCGGCGCGGATCGGCCGCTGGCGGACCGCGCTCGCCGCGGCCGACATGGCCTGCGTGGTCGAGACGGGCGCGCGCCACCTGCTCGATCCACGGGTCAAGCACGAGCCCACGCTCGTGTCGCCCGCGCGCGAGGGGCGCGACCGCCGCGTTGCCTTCACCCGCGGCGCGATCGACGTCGCCGCCGACCTCGGCGCCGCGTGCGTCTCGCTCTGGTCGGGAGCGGCCCGCGACGCCGCCGACGCGGAGACGATCTGGTCGCGGCTCGTCACCGCGCTCGGGCCGATCCTCGACCACGCGGCCCGCCGCGGCGTCGTGCTCGGTTTCGAGCCCGAGCCGGGCATGGTCATCGACACGCTCGCCCGCGCCGGTGAACTCCTCGACCGGCTCGGCCGCCCCGGGCATCTCCGGCTCACGGTGGACACGGGCCACCTCGAGTGCATGGGCGAGTGGCCGATCGGCGACGCCCTGCGGCCGTGGGCGACGCGGATCGTGAACGTCCACGTGGACGACATGCTCGCCTGCCGCCACGAGCACCTGCCGCTCGGAATCGGCGACATCGACTTCGATGCCGCGTTCGCCGCGCTCGCGGCGGCCGGGTATCGTGGCGGCCTGCACGTTGAACTCCCGCGGCAGTCGCACCGCTGGCACGACACCGCCTGTGAGTCGGCGGGGTTCCTCGCCCGCCATCTCGCCCCTCTGGAACCCGCCCGATGAACCGGCTCCCGCACGTGCTCGTCCTCTCGGTGCCCGGCCTGCGTCAGGCCGACCTCGCGCGCATGCCGACGCTCGCCGCGCTCGCCGCGCGTGGGCAGTGTCTGCCGCTCGCGCCGGGCTTCCCGGCGCTGACCTGCCCCGTGCAGGCCACGCTCACGACCGGCGCGACTCCCGCCGTCCACGGCATCGTGGCCAACGGCCTCTTCGATCGCGCGAGCCGACACCTCGAGATGTGGATCAGCCCCGACGCGGTGCACCGCGCGCCGCGGCTCTGGGACGTCGTGAAGCGGGCGCGGCCCGACGTCCGCACGGCGGCGTGGTTTCTCCTCCAGTCGAAGCACGCCACCGCCGACCTCGTCTGCCTGCCGGCGCCGAAGCACAACCCCGACGGCAGCGAGACGATGTGGTGCCACACGAACCCGGAACCGCTCTACGCGAGCCTCAGGGAGACGCTCGGAGAATTCCCGCTTCACAAGTTCTGGGGTCCGGTCGCGGGGATCGAGTCGTCGCGGTGGATCGCGCGGAGTTTCGTGGAGGCCGCGCGGCCGGCGCCGCCGCACCTGGCCTGCGTCTACCTGCCGCACCTCGACTACGCGGCGCAGCGCTCCGGTCCCGACAGCCCGCCGGCCCTCGCGGCCTGCGGCGATCTCGACGCGGAGATCGCCACGCTGATCGACGACTTCGGCGGGCTCGTCGGCCGGGCGAATCTCACGGTGCTCGTGGTCGGCGAGTACGCGATCCGGCCGGTGACCCGTGCCGTCTTCCCGAACCGGATCCTCCGCGAGGCCGGCCTCCTCGCCGTCCGCGACACGACCGACGGCGAGATCCTCGATAGTGCGGGTTCACGTGCCTGGGCGCTGGCCGATCACCAGGTGTGTCACGTCTACCTGCGGGATGCGGGCGACGCCGCGCTCCGCGGCGACGTGGCGGCGCTCTTCCGCGGCGTGGCGGGCGTGGGCCGGGTGCTCGCGGGCGCCGACCTCGTCGCCACGGGCCTCGCCGCGTCCCCGGTGCAGGGACAGGAGAGCCGCTGCGGCGACGTCGTGCTCGAAAGCGCGCTCGACGCGTGGTTCGCGTACCCGTATTGGCTCGACGACGCGCGGGCGCCGACCTTCGCCCGCACGATCGACATCCACCGCAAGCCCGGCTACGACCCGCTCGAACTCCACCTCGACCGCGGGGCGCTGCCGAGGATCGCGATCCCGCTCGACACGTCGCTCGTGAAGGGCTCGCACGGCGCGGTCGATCCCGCGAACCCGCACGAGACGGTGTTCATCGCCTCGCGCGTTGGCATCGTGGACCGCCCGACGCTCGCGATGCGCGAGATCGCGCCGCTCGTTCAACGCCTGTTCTGATCGGGACGCCGGCGGAGGACCGTCCCGGTCACGGGGCCGCGCCGACGGGCCACGGCAGCCGGCGGCCGTCGAGGGACTCGCGGTCGAGGCCGAGCATGTCGAGCAGGCCGTCGAGGGGCACCACGCGGAGGCCCGACTCCTTCGCGCGCTCGAGCGCCCGGCGGCGGACACCCTCGTCCGCGGGCTTCCAGTCCTTGCCGAGCCCGGCCGCCAGGTCGGTGGACGAGGGTGCGCCGGCGTCCACGACGAGGGCCGTCGTCGGCGTGACGGCGTCCACCACCCGCGCGCCGCTCCGCGCCACGGCTGTCGTCAGCGCGGCGGCATCCTGCTTCCGGTCGGCGCCGAACCGCACGTAGCCGACGATCACGATCTCGGGCGACGCCCCCGGGGCCCACAGGCTCGTCGCCACGCCGTCGCCGGGAAGAATCGGCGCCGTGGTCGAGTCCGCGCGGATGCGGGCCCGGGCGAGCGTCGGTCCCTCGACGGTCACGACCTCGACCATCCCCTTCCGCGCGGCGTTCCGCGGCCGCGGGTCTTCGGGGCCGTAGACCGCCATCCGCAGGCCGGGCCGCATGCCCGCCGTCGAGTCGCAGACGATGAGCACCGTGCGATCGACCGCGTTGATCGCCGAGACCCGGCCGTCGAAGCCGTCGATCCGGTCGTCGTCGGGCGTGGCATCGCGCACGAGTTCCTGCAGTTTCGGATCGGCGACCCGCAACTTGGCGAGGGTGGCGTTGAGGTCCTTGATGGCCTGCTCGCGGGCCCGGAGTTCGGCGTTCACGAACCGCACCCGCTCGGGCCAGGGCTCGGGCTGGCCCTCGTCGGCGACCCTCGCGAACTTCTGACGGCGATCGGGCGACAGCAGCGGGCCGAGCTTGCCGAGTTCCTCCGTGATCGACTTCATCCGCTCCGACTCGCCGAGCGCCACGTCCTGCTTCGCCTTCATGTCGCGCTGGGCCTGCTCGTGCTCCTTCCACCGCGAGTCGAAATCACCCTTGAGCCGGTCGCGCTCGGCCACGGCGTCGTCGCGGGCCTTCTCGGCGGCCTTCTGCAGACCCTGCGCCTGCGCGACCTTGTCGTCGGCTTCCTTGCGGATCTGCACCTTCTCCGCCTCGAGCGTCTTGATGTCGGCGTTCTTGGTCTCGATCGCGTCGGCGAGCCACTCGACGAGCCGCAGGAGCGATTTGGGATCCTTGTCGAAGGCCGAGAACTTCCTGTCGAAGAGCTCGTTCCGCTCCGCCTCGACGGCGTCGGCCGTGTCCTTGTCGGTGCCGAGCACCTCGCGGAACCGGCGGGCCTCGTCCTGGGCCTGGTCGCGGTCCTGGTTGGCCTTCTGCATGTCGGCCTGGAAGGACTTCGCCGCCAGCGACTCCTTCTCCTTCTGCTGGAATCCCAGGTAGGTCGTCACGGAGAGGATGAACGCGATCATCACGAAGATGATGAGCGCGATCATGAGCGTGGTCTTCGCGCGGTCGGCAGCCATCGGCACTTCCTCCACCGGGTGCAGTGACGCCGGCGCGGCCCCGCCGCATCCCGCCGACCCTGGAGCCGGTCCCTGGATCCCGGAGCGGGTCTCATCGTCCGCCGCGGCGCCGCGGCATCACGGCTGGAACGATTGTAACGGTCAGGCAGGGGGGGCGTGCCCGGTCCCGAGGCGCGTCCACGGGATTGCCGAGCCGCCCTCGAGCGCCATGCGGCCGGCGATCGCGGCCAGCGTGGCCCGGCAGAGCGCGGGGCCCTCGTCCAGTCGGCGCCCGGAGCGGATGGCCCCGAGAAAGGCCGTCATCGCCAGGCGGAGCGGATGCCGGTCGCCGGTCGTCGCGGTCATCGGCCGGCGGAGGTCGCCGCTGCCCGCCGTGCACCGGACGCGCTCCTCGATCCGCCCCGTCGCCCCGACGCGCCGCCGCAGGGCCGCGTCGATGTGCCGGCCGTCGGCGAACACGTAGCGGATCTCCCCGGGCCGGATGCCGGGCACCGCGGCCACCGGATCGACATCGCCGAGCACGCGCAGCGCCGTGTCGAGCGCCGTGACGTGGTGCTCGACGAGGTGCCCCCCGGACAGCCGGTCGTGCGAGATCCAGTTCCGCAGCGCGCATTCGGCCGTGCTCCAGTCCGGGCGCGCGGGACGGAACCACGGCAGGCCGAGGTCGGCCCGGACGCTCACGGCCAGCGGCCGGCCGGCGGCACCGCCGCGGATCCGGGCGACGAGACCGGTCGTGACCGGGTCGTGCCGGAGCGCGAGGCCCGAGGCGAACGAGAGCCCGCGAACCACGGCCTCCGCGGCCGCCGCGGCGACCGTCCGCACGCCCGCCACGTCGATGGCCCCCGGCTTTTCGCACCACACGTGCCGGCCGGCACGCACGGCCGCGGCCGCATGCACAGGCCGGAACACCGGGGGCGTCGCGAGGATGACGACATCCACGTCGGACTCGACCACGTGCCGCCAGGCATCGAGGCCGACGAAGCGGCGCCCCGGCGGGCAGGCGAAGGCGGCACCCGCGCGGGCCGCGAGCACGCCGGCGCTCGACGTGACCTGGTCGGCGAATGCGTCGGCCATGCTCGTGATCGTGATGCCGGCGTGGGCGGCCACGGCGTGGAGCGCGGCGCCGGTGCCGCGGCCGCCGCAGCCCACGAGCCCGATGCGGATGCGATCGTCGCCGGCCGCGAACACGCCGCCGGCCGGCAGGGAGAGTCCGCAGGCGGCGGGGAGCGTGACGGCGCCGGCGACGAACCGGCGTCGGCCGAGGCGATGGGAAGCGGGGCGCATGGCGATCGGGCTCCCGGGGTGACGGTCGATGGTCCGAGCGTCCGACACTCTACCGGCGGCGCCGCGGCCGCGGCAAACCCGCGGCGGGCCGCGTCAGGGCAGACGCCGTTCGGCCCGGCTCATGTGCCGCAGGAATGCCGGCTCGAGTTCGGCCACCGCGCCGAACGCCGCCTCGAAGTCGCGGAGCCGCGACTCGCGGTCGTAGTCCGTGCAGGGGCGTTTCGCCGCGAGCCCGGCGATGTACGTCACGAACGCATCCCGCCGCGTCTCCATCAGGAACCAGGTGAGTGCCCAGGCCGTCGCGTAGGCGTCCACCGCGGAGCCCGCGTCGCGGAAGCGACCGTCGTCGGCCACGATCTGCTCCAGGTCGCCCCCCTGGTACGACTGCCGGAACCGCTCCAGCCGTTGGCGGTTGAGCGAGCCGATCCCCCGCCAGCCCGTCTGGCTGCGCAGGTCCGGCGTCTCGAAGTAGGTCGCCACGCCCTCGCAGACCCACAGCGGCACCGGCGCGAGCCGGCGGTGCATGCCGCAGTTGAAGGCCATCTGGTGCGTCGCCTCGTGCACCAGCGTCGCGACGAGCCCCTCGGCCTCGGGCCGCGCGAGGATCTCGGTGCCGAGCCGGCCCGGACCCCGACCCGGCGGCCGTTCCAGCCCGTCGGCGAGGGTGAGGTCGTAGGTGGTGACCCGGTTCGTGAGGAAGCTGTAGAAGCCCGACACGCTCTCCGCGCCTTCGCCCACCTCGCGGGTCGCGCTCGCGACGTAGTCGCGCCGGTCGGCGTGGATCACGACGACGAGCGGCCGACCGGGGTCCTCCACCTCGAGCCCGGCGCGCCGCCACGAGACCAGGAACGCCTCGTGCAGCCGCTCGAAGAGGGCACCGGCCCACTTCGCGTAGTCGCGCGACGTGTCGAAGCAGATGACGTAATGGGCGGTGACGTGGACGTCGAAGCCGGCCGGCAGTTCGGCCAGGATGCGGCGGCCGAGATCGCGGGGCGTCTCCGCCGGCGGCTCCGGCAGGGGCTCGCGGGCCGCGATCACGGCGGGCTGCAGCAACTCGTAGCGCTGGTCGGCGAGTTCGAGGAGCACGCCGCCGTCGGCCGCCTCGACCACGACCCTTCCATCCACGGTCCGCGTGCCCGCCGCCTCGCGCACGGCCACGCGATTCCAGGGGGGCGTCGCGGGCTCATCGCCCCGCGCCGCCGCGGCGGCGACCGCGAGCAAGCACGTCACGATCGACGGAATGCGCACGAGAGGGTGCCCTGGGTCGACCGACCGAACGCGGCCGCGATTCGTACGACGCACAATCGATGGTACATCACCGCAGCCGGATGCGGTCGGCCAAGCAGGCAAAGGCCAGGGACGGCTTTGACTGCGTGGAGTCAGAAGAGCTTGCGGAAGCCCTCGGCGATCGACCAACTTGCCGGGGAACCCTCGGGGTCGGCCGCCCACTCCCGCCATTTGTTGACGTCGTCGCCAAGGTCGCGGCCGCTGACCCGCTTGAGCGCCGCGACGGCCCGGTACTGCACGGCCGGGTCCGGATCCTCGAGCGCTTTCGCGAGCGTGGGGATGGCCCGCTCGTCCCCGAGCTCGCCGAGTGTCCGCACGGCGCGGAGCCGCACGTCGAGCTCGGTGTCGGCGGTCATCCTGGCGGCCAGCAGGGGCACGGCGTCCGGGCCGCCCCGCTTCGCCCAGACGTCGCAGGCCTGCATCCGCACGCCGTCGTCGGGATCCTGGAGCGCGCCCTTGCAGATCG